>CABVDL010000083.1 GCA_902497035.1 uncultured Prevotella sp. | reverse complement strand
GCACTGTGCCCCCTTTTTACTAACGATGCAGATTATTTTCGCTTCTGTATCATATTAGGCGCGTAGTTGCGGATTTGAGGATATAAACACCTTAAAGAAAATCATTGAAGTGCAAAGTTACGACAAATTACAAACCTTTCCAAAAGAAGGCAGGTTAAAAGACCTGATTTAATCTTCATGCGCCAATATTGGAGCCATGACGCACAGTTCCGCTGACAAATAGGGATTTTCCCCCATCGGGGTAGGGAAAAGCCTTTTGACCGTCGCGGCATAATGCTTAACTTTGCGGTGTAAAAAAGAAAAATAACATTTAAGCATTATAACTATGAAACGGTTAGCATTTCTTCTCACAGCGCTTTTCGTGATGGCAACCAGCGTTTCGGCCATGAGTTACCAGCAGGCGCGCGACCAGGCCTTGTTCCTCACCGACAAGATGGCCTATGAGCTCAACCTCACCGACGAGCAGTACGAGGCCGCATACGAGATCAACCTGGACTATCTGATGCGCATCGACAACTACGACGACCTCTACGGCGCCTACTGGCGGCAGCGCAATCTCGACCTGTACTACATTCTGAGCAGCTGGCAGTACCGCACCTATTGTGACGCGGCCTACTTCTACCGCCCGCTCTACTGGGACGGCGGATACTGGCACTTCGGCATCTATGCCCGCTACCCGCACCGCGACTTCTTCTACTTCGGCTGCCCCAACTTCGTCATCACCTACCGCGGCGGCCACTCCTGGTATCACAACGGCGGACGCAGCTGGTACCGTGGCCGTGACTGGTACGGCCCGCGCTACGGCGGCCCCCGTCCGGGCATGCGCGACCGTTTCGACCGTGGCAACTACGGCACGGGCTACCGCGTCGACCGCAACGGGTCACGCTCGTGGGGCTACGGGTCGGCAATGGGCAGCAGCCAGCGCAACAACGGCACACGCACCTTCGGCAACATGAGAAACGACAACGCCAACAGCCCGCTGCGCAACCGCACGTTCGGCAACGGCGCGCAGAGCAGCTCGCAGAGCAACAGCCGCTCGTTCGGCATGCCGCGCGAGAGCAGCACACGCACCACTGTGACGCGACCGGACAACAGCACCCTCAGCGGCGGCAGCCACTTCGGAAACCGTGGCAGCAGCTTCGGCAGCAGCTCGTCGGCCACACCGAACAGCACGTTCTCACCGCGCAGCGGCAGCTCCGTTCGCAGCAACTCTGCCCCGTCAGCCCCCACGCGAAGCTTCTCCACCCCAAGCCGCAGCTACTCCGCTCCGTCCAACTCTTCCAGCCATAGTTTTGGCAACCGCGGCAGCTCCTTTGGAGGCTCGTCGTTCAGCGGAAGCGGATCATCGGCAGGAACTCGCTCGACGGGCGGCAGTTTCAGTGGCGGCGGACACTTCGGAAGACGATAAGCGAAGTCTGATTTCAGCAAGGCCCTTACAGCATCAGCACACGTATCTCGGCATTGTTCATCTTCACAATCTCGTTCATCGGCTTGTTGAAATACACGCTCTGAATGGCTTTGTTGATGATACCGTGCCCCACGGCAAGCACGGTCTTGCCGGGGTAAGTCACCTTAAGCCACGTCAGGAATTTCCTGGCGCGGCTTTTCATATGCTCAAGCGACTCCACGTCTTCGGGCCATTCGGCATGCTCCAGGTCGGGGATGAAACGGCCGGTAAAGCTGCCCCAGTCGCGCTCGCGCAGCAGCGGTGTCGTCACGATGTCCTGCTCCCCCACCCCATGCGGCGCTGCAATGATGGTGCAGGTCTGGATGGCGCGGTGCAGGTCGCTGGCCACAAAAACGTCAATGGGCGCATCTTTCATTTTCTCAGCCACCTCGCGGGCCTGCGCCTTGCCCGTTTCGTTCAACTCTCCTCCCTGATGGCCCTGAAGAATCTGGGCCTTGTTGGCCACGGTCTCGCCGTGACGCACCAAATACAGCTTTGTCATTGAAATATTGTTATTCTGATATTTTCACCTTAAATCATTCGATAATTAAGCGGAAAAGGCTATCTTTGCATCAAATATTCATCATCATGAAAGTACTTCAAAGTTCCATCTTCCGTGCTGTCTGCGCCATTGTGATTGGCGTACTGCTGGTAAAATACCGCGACCAGGCCGTCACCGGCATGACCATTGCCGTGGGTATTCTGTTTTTCATCTCCGGGCTTATCAGTTGTCTGGCCTATCTCTCTGCCAAGCGCAAGAGTGCCGGCGGGAGCAATGGGGACGCATTCGACCTCTACGACGCGCAGGGCAGGCTCATCAGGCAGCCGGCTCCCAACTTTCCCATCGTGGGCATCGGCAGTGTTATCCTCGGCGCGATACTGGCACTGATGCCCGGAACGTTTGTCAACGGACTTGTGTATGTTTTAGGCGCCATCATCATCTTGGGCGCCGTCAACCAGTTCTACAACCTCACCTCTGCCACCCGCTTTGCCCACATCGGCATCTTTTGGTGGATAAGTCCCTCGCTGCTCTTGCTTATTGGCCTGACAGCCCTCATCAAGCCTGCGTTCATGGCTTCGGTGCCGCTGCTTGTCTTGGGCTGGTGCATGATGGTGTATGGCGTGGCGGAAATCATCAACAGCATCAAAATTCACCAATGCCGCAGGCGCATGCTCACCGCACACAGCGCCAACGGCGATGCCGCTGCGGCTGAAGAGGCGGCTCACGCCGACACAACCGACAACGACGCTACTTTGCAGGAACCAAAGTCTTGATGTAGTTGGTCAGCATGCCGATGCCCTTTACGTTCTCCCCGCCCTGCGGGATAATGACGTCGGCAAAGCGCTTTGTTGGCTCTATAAACTGCTCGTGCATCGGCTTGAGCACTTTCAGATAGCGGTCAACCACCATCGAGACCGTGCGGCCACGGTCGATAGTGTCGCGCTGGATGTTGCGGATTAGCCGCTCGTCGGAGTCGCAATCGACGAAAATCTTCAAGTCCATCATCTCTCGCAGCCGCTTGTTGATGAGCGTCATAATGCCCTCGATGATGATGACGGGCTTCGGCTCCACGTGGACGGTCTCGGGCAAGCGGTTGCTCAATATATAAGAATAGGTGGGCTGCTCAATGGCTCTGCCCTCCCTCAGCTCGTTGATTTGCTTGATGAGCAGCTTCCAGTCGAAGGCGTCGGGGTGGTCAAAGTTGATGGCCTTGCGCTCCTCGTCGGTCAGGCCCGTGGTATCGTTGTAATAAGAGTCCAGCGGAACCACGGCCACAAAATGCGGCGGCAGCGCCTCTACTATTTTCTTCACCACTGTGGTCTTGCCAGACCCTGTACCTCCGGCAATGCCGATGATGGTCACATTCTTGCTCTTGTCGTTCTCCATCTGATATCTTCTTTTACAGGGCGGCGGCCGACGCCTCCGTCCCAAACGTTTTATTTTTTATTCCGTTCCGGCCCCGGGCCAGAGCGCCGGTCATTTGACGCCCAAGGCCTCGAACATCTGCCGGTAGTAGGCGGCCTTCTGCTCCACCCGCATGGGATAGGCGCGGCTGCTGCTCGGCTCACGGAACAGACTGATGGTGCGGCCCTCAAAGGTGAAGTCGCGATGCTCGCCAAGCTTCATCTTGCGGATGTCCACACCATAGTGGCCTGCAAAGAGCGTGGTGGCCAACTGTCCCGCCGTCACCACTCCGCGGCATTGCGGCAGCGACCTCAGCATCGCGTCAAGGTCGGCCTGCTCCACCACTTCCAAGTCCTTGTCGGCCGCAGTCCCTGTGGTGCGGCGTATGCGAAGGCAGGTGTCGAAGATGGCAATGCCCTTCTCGCGCATCATCTTCTTGATGTCGTCAAGACGGTAAGTATGGCCGGCCTCATCGACAAGGTGCTGCTTGTCGCCAAAGAAAATCAGCCCCATGATGCGCCACATATCGTTGGTGTAGTTGGGGTAATACCACTCCATGCACCAGCGCTTGGGTGCCGGCGGAAAGGTGCCGAGCATCAGCAGTCTCGCATTGGCCGGCAGGAAAGGCTCAAAGGGATGCGTCTCCGTTGCCGGGCTATCTGTTCTTGTCATTGGCCTCCAGCTCCTTACGCTCTGCCTCACAGCGGTCTATATACGCCTGCTCTGCCTCTGTGAAGGCGGGCAGCTTAAAGTCTGACACCGTATTCTGCCTGGCGTCCTGACTTTTGGCTAAATAAACGACGACGGGCAGGTGGTCGCTGTAGCCGTCGAGCCACACACCTCCGGCCGTGGTGCGCTTGGTGTTGCCCTTGTATTTTCCCTCGGTCTGGAAGAGGTAAGGCATACGCTGAATCTCTTTCTTCACATATTTCAGTGAGGAAAAGTCCTTTGCTCCGTCTCTGTTGAGCAGGTTCGGCGACATCAATATCTGGTCGAAAAGGTTCCAGTTGCCCTGATACTGCAGGGTGCCGGTGCCTTGCTTTGCCAGCACATTATACCAGGGATTATACATGTCGTTTTTGCCCACCATGCTGATTTCCTCCTTGCCGGCGAGCTTCTCATGGATGCTCTTGTCGGTGGGGTCGTCGTTCATGTCGCCCATCACAAACACCTTGCAGTGCTTGTCGGCGGCCAGAATGCGGTTTTTCACATTAGCGGCCTGCTCGGCACCCACCTCACGGTAGTAAGAGCCATTGAAACGGCTCGGCAGATGGCAGACGATGAAGACCACCCGCTCGCCGGCCATCAGGCCACCGACGGCGAGGAAGCCTCGGGTGTGAAACTTCGGACTCTGCTTGTCGGTTGGAATATACGGATAAAGCCTGACATCGGTAACGGTGAAGAAGTTGGGATTGTAAAGCAGGCCGCAATCTACACCGCGGCGGTCTGGTCCCTCAACATGGCAGAACTTGAAGCCACGCGCCTTCAACGCCGGCTGATTGCACAAGTCGGCCAGCACGCGGTCGTTTTCCACCTCACTCACGCCAATCACCGAACAGCCCACACCCTTCAGCACATTGGTACCCATGTCGCTCAGTGCCTGCGCCATGTTGCGCAGCTTGTGAGAGTATTTCATGCCGTTCCAGCGGTAGGAGCCTTTCGGCAGAAACTCGTAGTCGTTTTTCCCCACGTCGTGGCAGGTGTCAAAGAGGTTCTCAAGGTTGTAGAAACCCACGCCATAGACATTCAGCTTCCGCTGCTGGGCACTCGCAGTCAAACACAGCGACAGCAGCGCGACAAATAGTAAGAGATGCTTTTTCATCGACGAAATCATTATTTTCTGCAAATGTCGCAAATATATTTGAATTACCGCAAAATTTAAACAAAAAATTAATAATAAAAGTTTGTTAACCAAGTAAAATATCACTATCTTTGCACAAACTTATAATCATTTAACCCATTAGACTATGCAGAAAAAGCTTATCATGGCCTTGGCCGCATTAAGCTCTGTTTCGGCAACGTATGCTCAGAGGGACTCCATCAACATTGGGGAGGCCGCCTTTACTTTCACCGAAGCACAATTGGGCGAGGACGATGACATGAGCCAGAATGTGACCATTGTCCACTCCAACACCAATGTGTATGCTTCTGAAGTAGGCTACCTGTTCTCTCCCACACGTTTCCGCTATCGTGCTTTCAACCAGAAGTACAACAGTGTATTTATCAATGGCACTCCCCAGAACGACATGGAGACGGGACAGTTCCGCTTCTCCACGGTGGGCGGTCTGAACCGCTTCACCCGCAACGTCGACTATTCGATGCCGTTTGAGAGCAACAGCTTCGCCATGCCCGACATGGCCGGCAGCAACGACTACGACTTCCGCGCCGGCAGCATGCAGACGGGCAACTATCTCTCGCTGGGCGCCGCCAACCGCAACTACACGCTGCGCGGCATGTACACCTATGCCTCGGGCTTCAATGCCCGCGGTTGGGCCTTTGCCGGCGGCCTGACCTACCGCTGGGCCGAGCGCGGCTACGTCGAGGGCACATTCTACAATGCCCTCAGCTACTTCCTCGGCTTCCAGAAGAAGTGGATCAACGGCCACTCGCTCTCGTTCACCACATGGGGCAACCCCACCGAGCGCTCCACACAGGGCGCTTCGACCGACGAGGCCTACTGGCTCGCCAACGACTATTACTACAATCCCTACTGGGGCTACCAGAACGGCAAGAAGCGCAACTCGCGCGTGGTCAACGACTTCTCCCCCTCGGCCATCCTCACCTGGGACTGGGACATCACCGACAAGGTGAGACTCACCACGTCGGCCTTCGGCAAATACGGCATGTACAAGAGCACAAAGCTCAACTACAGCAACGCCGAGAACCCGCAGCCTGACTACTGGAAGAACATGCCGAGCAGCTATTATGAGGTATGGGACGGCGATGTCCGCAACAACGAGTTCACACTGGCCCAGTGGCAGCGCGCCGTTGACTGGTGGCAGTCTTCCAAGGCCAACCGCCAGATTGACTTCGACCAGCTCTACGCCGCCAACCGCAACCAGAACCGCAGCGGCAGCGACGCACTCTACTACATCCAGTCGAAGCACAACAACACGCTGATGTTCAACCTGGCCTCCACGCTCAAGGCCCAGCTCTCCGACAAGCAAATCCTCACCGGCGGCCTTATCCTCGGACAGAACCGCGGACGGCACTACCAGAAGATGGACGACATGCTCGGCGGATACTATTACCACAACATCAACACCTATGCCCTCGGCACCTACGGCATCAACGACCCGCGCGTGCAGTACGACCTCAACAATCCTAACGGCGTGGTGGGCGAAGGCGACAAGTTCGGCTACGACTACCAGATTGAGGTGAGGCAGGCCAATCTGTGGTCAACCTACACTGAGGACTTCGGCAACGTGCACTACTTCGTGGCCGGCCGCCTCAACTACGACGACATGCGCCGCAAGGGCTACATGCGCAACGGTATGTTCGCCGACAACAGCTACGGCCACAGCAAGCTGGCCAAGTTCCTGTCGGGCGGCATGAAGTTCGGCGCCAACATCGACTTGGGCTCAGGGCAGGTATTCACCATCGGCCTCGGCTACGAGCACCGCGCGCCGCTGGCCAGCACCGCTTTCGTGGCTCCTGAGATGAACAACGACTTCGTGGCCAACCTCACAAGCGAGCGCGTGTTCTCGTCAGAGCTCGGTTACCAATATCAGAACAGCTGGCTGCACCTCAACGTCAACGCCTACTACAGCAACATCAATCACGGTACAGAGTGGCAGAACTTCTACTTCGACGACATCAACTCGTTCTCCTACGTTTCGATGACCGGCATCAAGAAGAGCTACTACGGCGTAGAGGGCGGCGCAAAGGTGAAGCTCGCCTCATTCCTCGACCTCAATGCCATGGGCACCATCAGCGACGCCAAATACACCAACAACGCCAATCTCATCTATCTAAGCTCTACCAAAGCCACCTATAACGACGGCTCCAACGGTGCCGCCGACCAGGTGATGACAAAGGGCATGCGCGAAAGCGGCACCCCGCTGACCGCCACAAGCCTCGGTCTGAGCTTCCATCAGAGCGGATGGTATATCGACCTCAATGCCAACTGGTACGACCGCATCTACCTGAGCTTCTCGCCCTGCACACGCTATGAGAGCACGCTCACCAGATCAGGCGATGTCGATAACGACGGCAACATCATCGTGCCCGACCAGGCCAAGGGCCACGGCGGCTGGATGCTCGACGGCAGCATAGGCAAGAGCGTACGCCTGCGCAAGGGCTCGCTCAACTTCAACCTCATGGTGACCAACATCCTCAACAACCGACATCTCGTGACCGGAGGATATGAGCAGAGCCGAAGCGACTACACCACAACCAACGAGGGTCAGCGCAACAACGACCGCATCTACAAGTTCTCCCGCAACCCGAAGAAATACTATATCTTCGGCACCAACGGCATGTTCCAGGTTTCCTATCGTTTCTAAACACACCTTATCATATATAGCAACATGAGAAAACTCTCTATATTCTTTTCAGCCATCGCCGCCCTGGCACTTGCCTCATGCATGGACAGCGGCTACGACGATGTGGAGAAAGACAGCACAGGAGTGACCATCGACACCACCAACATCGTGTCCATCCAGCAGCTTAAAGAAACATACCGCAGCACCATCACAGGCAGCGGCATGAAGCAAATCACCGAGGACATCCAGGTGAAGGGCTGGGTGACCGGCAATGACAACGGCAGCAATCTCTACAACGAGATCTCGCTGCAGGACAATAGCGGCGCCATCATCGTGGCCATCAACAAAGGCGGACTTGCCGGCCTGCTGCCCGTGGGCCAGCAGGTGGTGTTCAGTCTCAAGGGTCTCTATATCGGCGGCTACGGCAGCCAGGCCGAGATTGGCGGTGTCTATTCCAACGCCAAGACCGGCGCCACGAGCATCGGCGGCATGGACCGCTTCACTTTTGCCAGACACTACATGACCATCGGCACACCCAACACGGCCGCCGTCGCTGCACTCATGACGGAGTTCGACTACTCTAAAGCCACCGATGCCGATTACATCTTCGCCAACCAGGGCAAGCTCATGCAACTGAGCGATGTCACCTTTAAGAACGGCGACGGCAAGAGCGTGTTTGCACCCAACGACGGAAGTGTCACCCTCTCCAACAACAGTGCCAACCGCGGCTTCGTGGGATTAAGCGACAGCAAGGTGGTGTTCCGCACCAGCACCTATGCCGACTTTGCCAATGATACCATTCCACAAGGCAAGACCAAGGTGCAGGGCATCTTCACAGTATATCGCAGCACGTGGCAAATTCTCGCACGCACACGCAGCGATGCCTACGGCCAGTCAACATATTAATTCCAACCGATGAACGTCATCATCCCAAACAGAAATAAAAGAAACAACAATATGAAAAAGTCAATTCTTTCATTGATGGTCCTCGCCCTCACCGGCCTGGCCCTCACCGGCTGCGACGACGTGCCAATGCCGTACAACCAGCCCAACGTAAAACCTGACACGCCCTCAGAAGTAACGCCGCAAGGCACAGGTACGGCCGCCGACCCCTACAACGTGGCAGCAGCTTTGCAGGTGGTCAACGCGCTCGGAGCCGACGAGACCACAGAGAACGCCATCTACGTCAAAGGAAAGGTCACCGGCACGCCGACAATTGAGACCGAGAAATTTGGCAACGCCACCTACTATATTACCGACGACGGCAGCAACAAGATCTACATCTTCCAAAGCTACTATCTTGGCAACCGCAAGTTCACCGCTGACGACAAGCTGAATGAGGGTGACGAGGTGATTGTCTGCGGCAAATTCACCAACTACAAGGGCAACACGCCTGAGACCGTGGGCAAGGGTAGCAGTTACATCTATTCTCTGAACGGCAAGACAGAGGGCGGCGGTGACACGCCGACACCTGGCGAGGCCAAGGGCGACGGCACGCAGACCAATCCCTACAACGCCGCAGGAGCCAACAAGGCTGCCTCAGCCCTCACTGCTGACGGGAAGCTGGAGAATGTCTATGTCACCGGTATAATCAGCAAAATCAAGAGTATTGACACTGGCAGTTTCGGTAATGCCGAGTATTACATTTCAGAGGACGGAACAACCAATGGCGACCAGTTCTACGTATTCCGCGGCTACTACACCAATGGCGACAAGTTTACCTCCGCAGATCAGCTCAAGGTGGGGCAGAAAGTTACCGTCTTGGGAACCCTTGTTAACTATATGGGCAATACGCCCGAAATGGCAAAGGGAAGCAAGATTGTCTCCATCGAAGGCAGCGGCAACACACCTGACACACCCGATACACCGGGCACCAGTGAGAGCGTTACTATCAGCGGCACCACCGTCACACTGACCAACAGCGGCGTGACAGCCGGAACCGAGACGGCTACCATCGACCTGAACACATTAGGCCTTGCAAGCAAGGAAGAAGTTTCCGGTCCCTACTCGCTCTCCGACGGCAGCACCATCAGCGTCGCACAGGGAGAAGGCAAGAGTGCGCCAATTTACCACTCCGCAACCAAAGGCTTCCGCATCTATGCCAGCAATACCATCACTTTCAATGCCAGCAAGCCAATTGCAAAGATAGTATTCTCCTGCGACAGTTATAATGGGACTGACTACGTGGGCAATGCCTCACAGACCATTACCTTCAGCGGCAACACCGCTACCTATTGTAACTACATCGAAGGAAACAGCGGCGGAACACAGTTGCGTGTAAAAACAATCACCGTTACCTACGCCAAGTAATAATGAGGTGATAATCAATAAATAATCAGAAATTTATTTGGCCGGGTGCAGAATTCTTCGTAATTTTGCACCCGCTATTATTAGCAGACTATTATTAATTACAATTATAACAAAGCAATGAAAAAAGGTATTCACCCAGAAAACTATCGCCCCGTCGTGTTCAAGGACATGTCCAACGGCGATATGTTCCTTACAAAATCTACATGCAAGACAACAGATACAGTAGAGTTTGAAGGCGAGACTTACCCCGTGGTAAAGGTAGAAATCTCAAGCAGCTCCCACCCCTTCTATACCGGCAAGAGCAAGCTTGTTGACACTGCCGGTCGCGTTGACCGCTTCATGAACCGCTACGGTAAGCTGAAGAAGTAATATATCTTTTTAAGCATATATTCACGAGTGGGGGTACGTTCGGGCGTAGTTGCATATGCGGCCGGTCGTACCTCTTTTTGTTTTTAACGCAGTCTGCATATATTCCGCTGCATGTTTCAACCCTCTCAGATATGACCATTAAACATTATTTCATCCTATTCTCAGCCCTGTTGGCGTTAGCCTCCTGCGGCTCCGACAGCAGCGAGGCCGGTGGGGATGGGAGCAGCGTCTCCGGCAATAACACCAACTCCAACCTTGCCGAGGCTAACATTGTGACCCACCGCTTGGAGTTTCCCCGTGTCAAAGGCGGCAGCAGTGCCATCATCACCCACTATGACAATGGCGAGGTGAACTACTCCGTTGAATGGGATACCGACATCCGCTCGTGCCGCTGGTCGTGCTATGTCATCAATGGGGCAAACAGAAAAGCAGGCACCAGCCGTTACACTGTAAGCAAAGAAGAGCGATATACGAAGCAGTACCCGACTGACCCCGACTTCAAGAACAGCAAAGCATGGACGGCCGGCGATGGTGACCCTTTCTGGGGAACTCGCTACGACCACGGGCACATGCGTCCGTCGGCCGACCGCCTAAATACGCGTAACGCCAACTATCAGACCTTTTATCTGACAAACATGATGCCGCAGCTCGGCGACTTCAACGCAAAAGTGTGGGCAACCATGGAAATATGGGTGCGCAATCAGATAAAAGCCAACAACACCACCGACACGCTTTTCGTGGTCAAGGGCGGCACCATCGACAACGCCGACCAAGTGCTTCCCAACAAGGTGCATGGCATGACGATTCCCAAACACTACTACATGGCCGTGCTGATGCACAACCAGTCCGGATACAAGGCCATGGGCTTCTGGATTGAGCATGAGGCCAATTCCACCCAGAACATCGCACCCTACGTGGTCAATATAGACTCACTCGAGCAGCGCACCGGCATTGACTTTTTCTGCAACCTGCCCGATGATATAGAGCACCATGTTGAAAGTCTACCGCTTAACAACGTCAAGCGAGCCTGGGGCTTCTCCACATCCAATTAAATTAAGACCAGGAAGAGCCAGCCTGCTGACGGTCACTATCAAGAAAGACAAAGGAAAAAAGAAAGGGAAAGCCCTGATGATACCGTCGTGGTAATAATACCGCTCTATCTGTGCTTTGGGCCATGTACCGAAGTTCACCAGAATGGGCGCAGCAGATAAAGTTTGTAGAGCTGTGCGTCACCGGTGACAGTGTAGTGGCCGGCCTGGTGCCGGCCACCAGCC
>CABVDL010000082.1 GCA_902497035.1 uncultured Prevotella sp. | reverse complement strand
AGCGTGTCCAGCCGCCGGTATGAAGGCGTACCCAGCATCGGTATCAAGTCGTTCCCAACCGCCAGTTTCAATGATTTGCTTGCATCAGTGCGATGCTGCTGGAACTGCCATACCAAGGGCTGGTGGCCGACACCAGGCCGGCCACTACACTACTACCCGCAAATTAAAGGTGCATAAGGTGGCAACAACATTCTTAAACATGCAAAGTTTTTCTCTATCCCATATTGATGAAATACTGGTAGTCGTGAAGAATGTTAGAGAGGAATACGTTGCCGTCGCTCTATGACTATTACCTTGAGATGCACCCGTTGTCGGACATTCGAAAACGGAACAACCGTGTAGTGATGCGTGTGCTGCAACGTTATGAACTGTTCGTGCGCCTTACCCATCCGCGTAAGCGGAAGTTCACATAATAAAATCGGAATGAGGCGATAGAGTTAGCCATACCTGGCAATGAAAAGGCACACTTTCCTTTGCCGTTTCGCTTATTTCCATTATTTTTGCAACAGATACATACAGGCAGAACAGACGATTATGATAACGAGGGAAGAATTACGACAGCTCTTGAAGAGCACAGAGACATACCGCATAGAGCGCACTGTATCCACTGGTAATAAAGACAAGTTCAGTGAGGCTATCTGTGCGTTCTCTAATGATCTGCCCGGCTCTCACAAGAACGGCTATCTGATAATAGGCGCTGAGGACGACGGCGAAATAAAGTCCGGCTTCAAGGTTACGGACGCCTTGCTGAAGAATATAGCTGCCCTGCGTTCGGATGGCAATATACTGCCGATACCGACCATGAGCGTTGACCGCTATGAGTTTCCCGAAGGTGAACTGCTTGTCTGTGAGGTGCAGCCGTCGCCGATGACACCGGTCCGTTATCGTGGTCGTGTGTTTGTGCGTATCGGACCCCGACGCGACATCGCTTCCGAGGATGAGGAACGAATACTGACAGAGCGACGTACGGCCAACATGGCTACATTTGATGTCACTCCGTGTCTGCGCGCCAAGCTGTCGGATTTGAATGTTGACATGATACGCAATGGCTACCTCCCCAAAGCCGTTGACGCTGACGTGTTGGCTGCTGACAACAGAAGTCTGGAAGAACAGATGGCATCGGTAGGCTTGTACGATATGGACAGTCATTGCCCGACGAACGCTGCTGTGATACTCTTTGCTCACCGTCCGAAACAGTTCATACCCGGTGCCTACGTGCAGTACGTGAAGTTTGGCGGCAACGATAAGGCCTCCGACATATTCAATGAACGTATGTTCACAAGCTGTTTGTTTGACTTGTTGCCCAAGCTCGACACCTTTACGGAGAACAGTGTCGTAACAACGAGACCGGTACCGGTGACAGCCTTCCGCGAGGAGCAAGTAGTCAACTATCCGCGGGAAGCCATCAGGGAGCTGCTGTTGAACGCAGTCATGCACCGCGACTACAGTTCCAACATGCCGATACGCTATTATGAGTTCAGCGACCGCTTAGAGATAATGAACGCTGGCGGACTCTATGGCAAAGCACGTCCCGAGAACTTCCCGCACGTCAACGACTACCGAAACCCCATCATAGCCGAGGCATTGAAGAACCTTGGCTATGTCAACATGTTCAACCGTGGTGTGAGCCGCGTAAAGGAACTCTTCAAGGAGAACGGAAATCCGCCCATAAACTTCAATGTGGACAAGATTACCGTGTTTGAGGTGGTGGTGAAGCCGAACAGTGAGGTTAAGAAGGTAAAGGCTGGGCATAAAGGACGGAAAAAACTTATACCAAGTCAAACTGAATTCAATAAGTTGCTACAATACTGTTCTGTTCCAAGAACTATGCCTGAGATACTTGGCTTTATGGGGTATAGTGACAGAACAAAGTTCAGAAACAAATACCTTAAACTTTTGCTTGATGATGGCAAATTGGCGATGACCGACCCAGAACATCCGAGAAGTAGTAAGCAGAAATACAAAACGGTTTGAACTTAGTGCTTAAATAACTTGGTGCCTAATTTAATTTAGGCACCAAGTTAAAAGTTATAGCTACTCCTATTAACTCATTGTCATCCAGCATATTGCTATTATTATTCCTTATTTCTACTTGGTGCCTAAATTCTTTTTAGGCACCAAGTTGAAGCAGCGGCCTTGCCAGTCGCTTTCTTTTCAAAAAGAAACCTCCATTTGAGACACTATACACCAAGCATAGCCACTAGCTCTTCTAAATATTTAACCCAAATCGGTCATTAGGATTTGGGATAAAGGGGTACGGTTGAAACGACTCCCTTGAACGTGGGGTGTGATTACATGTCATACCCTTTTGCTCTAAAAAGCATTTTTGTGTAGTTTACGATGCTACGTTTTACTGTTTCTTGACTTCTTAAACGCAGTTTTTCCATTGATTGTGCTGGCTTTGGGATAAAATTGTTATCTTTGCGGTGTAAAATATGATACCAATATCAAAAAAAGTACCCTAGCTTCGCAGTCGTGGATATAATGTTGATGTAGGATTGGTTGAACTTGGTGGTAAGGATGAGAACGGTAAGTTTGTCAGAAAACAGTTGGAGGTTGACTTTGTGGTGAACCGTCCTCCATACAGAGTGTATATCCAGTCTGCTTTTCACATGCCTACGCCAGAAAAGGAACAGCAAGAGCGACGTCCTTTATTGTCAATTAATGACCACTTTCGTAAGATTGTCATTGTTGGTGATGACATTCATCGCAAGGAGGACGAACTCGGTGTGTTGACTGTCGGACTCTTGGATTTCTTGACAGACAAGAACTTGTTGGAGCAAAGATAATCATTTTCTCTATCCCATATTGATGAAATACTGGTAGTCGTGAAGAATGTTAGAGAGGAAGACGATGCTGTCGTCGGTTTTCGGCGTAACTTTCAGGAAAGCGGCAACCTTTTTGGCGAGCAGCTTCGTTTGTTCCGCGTCGTAGTTGTTGTCGGCGTTTAGCACGCGCTCAATGAGGCGGGCCTGGTTGTCGCTCAGTTGTGCGGCCTGCGGATAGGTGGGGCGGTAGGAGGGCGTCTGGGCATAGAAATCGTCGAGTGAGGCGTGCCATTTCTTGTAGTCGCCCTCGTGAATGACCATCGTGCCGGCCGCCATGTCGCCAAAACGCTGATGCCGGTCGGTGAGCAGGATGGGCAGGAGGCCGATGCCCGAGACGAACAGGTCAACAAGGAGAAACATCCAGCGCAAGAGCAGCTGTCCGATGGTGGGACGCGAGCCGTCGGCACTGATGACGCGTGTGTGGCGCAGCATCTTGCCGATGCTCTGGCCGTGGAAGAAGTACTCGCAGAGGGGGAAATAGAGCAGGACGGGAAGACTGATGACGATGAAAAGAAACAGGGTGACGAGCGGGTTGTCGTTGGAATAATGCTCGGAGAAGAACGCGTAAGCCATGAACATGAGGAAACTGTAGGCGGCCAACACGATGCCGTCTATGGCAGTGGCCGCTATGCGGTCGGCGCAGCTTGCCGCCTCCTCCCTGATGCAAACATACTGTGCGGTGATGATGTTTGTTGAACTTTTCATACGTTTTTGTTGCAAATTTACCATTTATTATTTAATTTTGTGGCACTATAATCGTGAAATTGCCCTTTAAACTTGAAAGAACAGACATTCATCCGCAACAACATCAAGAAATGGGAGCGCGCAGAGACCATTGCCGATGAGGCTGCCACCCAGTCGCCCGCTACGCTGGCTGAGGTGTATGTCGATATTACGGCCGACCTGAGCTATGCGCAGACCCACTATCCCGACTCTCGGATGACGGTCTATCTCAACGGCCTCTCCGCTGCCCTTCACAACGCCATCTACAGCAACAAGCGCGAGCCGGCCCGCCGGTTAATCACTTATTGGACGCGTGAGATGCCGCTGGTGCTTTACGATGCCCGCCGGCTGCTGCTGGTCTCGCTCCTCATCTTCCTGGCGAGCGCGCTGGTCGGGGCCTTGTCGCAGATGGCCGACCCGAGCTACTGCCGCCTCATCATGGGCGACGCCTATATGGATATGACCGAGGCCAACATTGCCGCCGGCAAGCCGATGAACGTGTATGGAGGCATGCCCGAGACGATGATGTTCGGCGCCATCACGCTCAACAACATCGGCGTGGCCTTCCGCATCTTCGTCATGGGGCTGTTTACGAGCATTGTCTCTGGACTGATGCTCTTCTACAATGGCGTGATGATGGGCTGCTTCGACGCATATTTCGCCCAGCACGGCCAGCTTGGCATCTGCCTCTCGACGACCATGCTGCACGGCACCCTCGAACTGTCGGCCATCGTCATCTCGGGCTCGGCGGGACTGGCCTTGGGCAACGGCTGGCTGTTTCCCGGCACCTACACGCGCCTCGCATCGTTCCGCCGGGGGGCGCGGCGCGGGCTGAAAATCGTGTTCAGCACCGTGCCGATGTTCATCGTAGCCGGATTTATCGAGAGCTTCATCACGCGCATGAGCGACCTGACCATCATCGGACGCCTCGCCATCATCGTGCCGTCGGCGGCTTTCGTACTGTTCTATTACGTCTATTGGCCCGTGCGGGTCCACCGTAGGATGGCAGGGCAACAACGCAATAAGACAACCGAAACGAACAACATATAAACTCATATCAACTGACATCAATGGAAAAAATAGCACTCTATCAGGTACGAAACTTTGGAGAGAAGTTTACGGCAACCTTTGATTTCTTCAAGCAGTCGTGGAAGCTTCTCTTCCGATACGCGCTTTACGTCCTGCTGCCTCTGTCGCTCCTGCAGACGGTGGGAATGGATGAATATTACTCAAATGCCTTCTCCGCCTCAGTTATGGGAGGTGCGGAAGCCGACCCTGTGACCCTTCTCAGCCAGATGGGCGCCACCCTCGGCATTGTGATGCTGGTGAGCCTTGTCGCCACGGTCTTCGTCTTCTCACTGGTTTATGGAATGATGAAATACTACCATGAGGGAGGCGAGCTCAATAATGTCTCCTTTAAGGCTTATTGGAAAACGGCACAGGGACGGGGCTATGGCCGCGTCGTGGTCATCATGCTTTTAGGCTTGCTGCTTAGCGTGCTGGCCTGCACGGTACTCGGTCTTCTGGCTTATATCACGCCCTATTCGCTTATCCTCACCATTCCCGCCCTCATCGTCTTTGCCCTGCCGCTGACACTGTGGCCTCCCATCTATCTCATGGAGGAGGAGACCGGCGCGATTGAGGCCTTGCGCAAGAGCTACCGTTACGGTTTGAAGACCTGGGGCAGCCTGTTTGTGCTGACTCTCGTGATGACCCTCATCGTCTATACAGCCTCTTCCATACTGATGGTTCCGGGCATGATTATGATTCTCATCAAGGCGCTTGTCTTCCCACAGATGGCCGGTGTTGGCTCCGTAGCCTACACTTTCGTCACCTTCATAGTGATGGCAGCCGGTATGTTCCTCAACTGGATTGCCATGCTGCCTTACCTCATTGCCTTCGGCTTCCACTATGGCAGTGCGGCCGAGCAGATAGACAACGTCACCGCTGCCGACGGCATCGCGCATTTCAACGAGATGGGCGACAACAACGAGGACGAGCCGGAGCTGGAGCCGAAACGCAGCGAGATAGACGACTTTGAAGAGCTTTAATACCCCGATATGCCTTTAGCCGCCGTCTATACCAGCCATCTTCGCCCCGACACGGCCCTCGTCCGCGCCTTTCAGCAGAGCGGGGACTACGACTACTCCAAGGAGTTGTTCAAGGGCGACTTCAGCATCTGGAGCTGGCTCTGGGACCACGTCTACCGCCTCATTGCGCGCGTCATCCGCGGTGTGGCGCATGTTGGCGACGTGCCCCTATGGGTGTGGGTATGGCTGGCTGTGATATTGCTGGTGGTCATTGTCGGCGTGTTCGTCGTCCGCAAGCGAGCGCTGTTCTACCGCAACCGGCGGGTGGAGGAGGAAGAGCCTGACGAAGACGACAATATCTATGGTGTCGATTTCGAGGCCGCACTGGCCAAAGCCCTGGCCCGGAAAAACTGGCGAGGCGTGGTGCGCCTGCGCTATCTGCAGACGCTCAAGGTCCTGGCCGACGGCGGACGCATCGACTGGCGCCCGTCGAAAACGCCCACGCAATATACCCGTGAGGTGACGGCGGCGCCGTTCCGTGAGATGACGCGCCTCTTCCTTCGGGTGCGCTATGGCGGCTTTGCGGCCGACGAGGCCATGGCCTCGCAGATGCGCGGGTGGCAGCAACAGGTAGTAGGGGAAGGAGGTGAGGCATGAACATGAGCCGCAAGTCAGTCGTCGCCCTCGTCGCCCTCGTCGTGGTGTTCTTCATCATTCAGCTGCGGATGCCGAAGAAGTGGGACTGGACGCCCACCTATTCGCCTGCCGACAGCAACCCCTTCGGGTGCCTGCTGATGGACAGCGTGCTGCGCGGCTCGCTGCCCCGAGGGTATTATAAGGTGGAGAAGACTACGCTCCCGCAGCTTGACCACAGCCGTGACTCGCTGTGCAACGTGCTGTGGGTGACGGAGACAGCGGCGATGAACGGCTTCTCATGGCTCGCCATAATGCGAATGATGAAACGCGGCCAGCGGGTGATGATAGTGGCTAAGGAGATAAAAACGGTGACAAACGATACCGTCAACGACGACTATCAGTGGGGCATGACCATCAGAGGCGGTGACCGTTTCACCGTGGCCGACGTGTTGCGTCTGAGGCGTGAGCACGACGAGATGGACTCCATCGCCTGGACCGACAGCGTGGGGCGCGCCTCAAGAAAGTACAGGGTGCTGCGCCCGATGACGAACAACGTCATCGACTTGGCCGAAGGAAGTGAGGGAAGCAAGTGGCGTCCTGTCATCACGTCGTACGGCTATAAGGTGGCGGAAAGAGACAACTCTTACTTGTATGCGGTGCGTCGCAGGTTCGGCCGCGGCGAGATGATAGTGGTCGCCATGCCCCTGATGTTCACCAACTACGGCATGATCGAGGGCGAGACCAACGAGGTGGTGTTCAGGCTGCTCAGCGAATTGTCCGGCCGCCCCATCGTACGCATCAGCGAGAAAGAGCCGGCTCAGGACGACGACCAAGTGGAAAGCTCGTTTTTCCGCGTGGTGTTTAAGGATAAGGTCTTGTGGTGGCCGTTCTACACGGCGGTAGCGCTGCTCGTGCTGTTCTTCGTGTTCACGGCGCGCCGACGGCAGCGCCCCATCCCCGTTGTGAGGCCACCTGTCAACCACACCCTTGAGTTTGTCAGGCTCATCGGCACGCTTTTCTACCAGCGCCACGACCGGAGGGGACTGCTTCGCTGCAAGTGGGAGCTCTTTGCCAATGCCGTGAGACAGCAGACTGGCGTCGACGTGCAGGCACTCGACGATGACGACCGCGTCTTCCAGACACTCTCCGACCGCTCGGGTATGAGCTATGAGGACGTGGCGAGAATGATTAAGCGGCTGCGCTGGCTTGCCCTCAACAACAACGATTTGACCTCCGGCGAGCTGCTGCGCGCCGTCAACGCCATGAACGAGTTGGCCGGACGGCTGGGCGCCGTGCTTTATTTAATATAGTAGAAACATAACATCGACGATATGGAAGAAGAAAGAACCGACCTGACCGTGTTTTCCCGGCAAGTGGAAGCCATACGCACGGCTATAAAAGAAATCATCGTAGGGCAGGACGATGCCATCGACCTGCTGTTGGCCTGCGTGCTGGCCGACGGGCATGCGCTCATCGAGGGCGTGCCTGGAGTGGCCAAGACGTTGCTGGCCCGCCTGCTGGCCCGCCTCATCGACGCGCGCTTCAGCCGCATTCAGTTCACGCCCGACCTCATGCCGAGCGACGTGCTTGGCACCACCGTTTATAATGCGAAGACGGGAGAGTTTGACTTTCACCGCGGCCCGGCTTTCGGCAACATCATCCTGGCCGATGAGATCAACCGTGCGCCCGCCAAGACGCAGTCGGCCCTGTTTGAGGTGATGGAGGAGCGCAAGGTGGATATCGACGGCCAGACCTATCAGATGGAGCCGCTCTACACCATCATCGCCACGCAGAACCCCATTGAGCAGGAAGGCACCTACCGGCTGCCCGAGGCGCAGCTCGACCGCTTCCTGATGAAAATCAGCATGGGCTATCCATCGGCCGACGAAGAGGTGGAAATCCTCAGCCGACACCAGTCGGCCCCCCGCTTCACGCGGCTCGACGCCTTGCAGCCTGTGCTGCATGCCGGCGACGTGATGGCGATGCGGTCGCTGCTCGAGAAGGTCGTGGTTGACCAGTCGCTGCTGCGGTATGTAGTGAGCATCGTGCAGCTCACGCGCCGTGCCAAGAGCATCTATCTCGGAGCCTCGCCGCGCGCGTCGGTGGCCCTGCTGCGCTCGGCCAAGTCCATGGCCCTGCTCGACGGCCGCGACTTCGTGACGCCCGACGACGTGAAGCGCGTGGCCCCTGCCGTGCTCGCCCACCGGCTTGTGCTCACCGCTGAGGCCGAGATGGAGGGCTTCACGCCCGAGAAGACAGTGCGCCGCCTGCTGGAGCAGGTGGAAGTACCGAAATAATGCCCCGTCGGAATGTATCTACGCAATCGCTTTTACGTCATTGCCTTAGTCATCATCCTGGTGATGACGGCGGGCAGCGTCTGGCTCCCGTTGCTTTGGCTGGGCCAGGCACTGCTTGGCGTGCTGCTGCTGGAGCTGTGCGCCGAGGCTGCTGTGCTGTGGCTGAGTGGCCGCATCGAGGGCAGCCGCGCGTGCGCCGACCGCTTCAGCAACGGCGATGACAATGAGGTGCGTCTGCGGGTCTTCAGCCACTATCGGCTGCCTGTGTGGCTCACGGTCGTCGATGAGGCTCCAGTGGAGTTCCAGCGCCGCGACATCGCCCTGCCCGTTAGGCTGAAGCCCAACACCGGCCGCGCGCTGGCCTACCGGCTGCGTCCCGTCAGGAGAGGAGTCTGTCGCTTTGGCCGCATGCGCGTCTTCGCCTCGGTCTTGCTGCGCTGCATGGAGCGCCGCTTCACCTTGGGCGAGGCGCAGGAGATAAAGGTCTACCCCTCCTATCTGATGCTGCGCCGCTATGAGCTGTTGGCCTTCTCGCAGCGGTTGACGGAGATGGGCATCAAGCGCATACGCCGCCCGGGCAACAATACGGAGTTTGAGCAGATAAAAGACTACGTGAAGGGCGATGACTACCGCGCCATCAACTGGAAGGCTACGGCGCGCAGCAACCGCCTGATGGTGAATGTCTATGAAGAGGAGCGGTCGCAGCAGGTGTTCTGCATCATCGACAAGGGACGGCTGATGCAGCAGGTCTCGGAGGGCATGACCTATCTCGACTGGGCCATCAACGCCGCTCTCGTGTTGTCGTTCGTCTCCATTCACCGCGGCGACAAGGCGGGACTTGTCACCTTCGGCGGGCGGATGGACACTTTCCTTTCGGCCGACCGCCATGCCGGACAGATGCAGGCCATCTTGGAAAGCCTCTACCGTCAGCAGACGGTTTTTGACGAATCCGACTACGCCGCATTGGTCACCACCGTCGGACAGCGCGTGCAACGGCGAAGCCTGTTGGTGCTGTTCACCAACTTCTCCACCGTCGAGGCCACGCGACGGCAGTTGCCTTATCTTCGCCAACTGGCCCGCCGCCACCGCCTGCTCGTCGTGTTTTTCCGTGACGGGGAGGTGGAAGCCTTTGCCCAGCAGAAGCCGGTGACCGAGGAGGGATATTTTCAGCAGGGCATGGCAGAGCAGGATTCGGCCAACCGAAGGCTCATCGCGTCGCTGCTGAGGCAGTACGGCATGGAGACGCTCTTGGTGAGGCCGAGGGAGCTTTCGGTGGATGCCATCAACAAGTATTTGGCCATGCGTCATTGACAGTAACCAAAAAGTAAATGAAACCAACCAACAAACAAATAGAAGACTACCGCCGCGAAGAGGAGACGCTGCGTCAGCAGATTCAGCGGCTCAAGGCTCGCAGCCGGGCTTTCGTCATCGGAGACATTCTCTCCTTCCTCGGCATCCTCTTTTTCCTTGTGCTCATCACGCTGAGCGACAACAGCATGCTGAGGGTAGGCGAGGGCGTGATGGCTGCAGTGATGGCCGTCGTATATATTGTGGTGCGCAACCGCGATGTGAAAAACAGCGAGCGCATGGCCGAGACCGAGCGTCTGCGACGGGTTTATGTCCATGAGGCGGCTGCGCTGACGGGCGACTTCTCTGCTTTTGACGATGGACAGCGCTACGTCAATCCGCACCATCCGTTCACCTACGACCTCGACATCTTCGGCCGCGACAGTCTCTTCCAACGCATCAACCGCACGGTGACCAATGAGGGCGCCGACCGTTTGGCAGCCTTTCTGCAGTCGGTAGATATGCATTCGACGACGGCCGAAATCAATGCCTATCGCGAAGCGGTCAATGAGTTGGCCGCCCAAGGCGACGATGCCAACCGCATTGATCATGCCGCTGGCGATGAGGCTGCGGCGATGCTTCGCTGGCGTATGCGCTTCATGGCCTTCGGCGTTGACGGAAAGATTGACACCACGACGGTCAAGCGTGAGGCGCCCAATGTGGGTAAGGTGGTTTTCCCGTCTTGTTTTCAGCGTAGTAGCCTGAAAGTTCTGCTTTGGGCATTGGTCGTCGGTTTTCTGGCGAGCATCGTATTGGCGGTCGAAGGCCAGCTCTCGGTCGGCGTCCCCATTCTTTGGCTGTTCTTCAACTTCTTCCTCACGCAGACTTTGGCGCAGCGCCGGTTGAGAGCGATTCAGACAGCAGTGGTGGCTTTGCACGACGACATGCAGCCGCTCATGCGATTAGTTCGCCATATCCTTTCCGTTGACTTCCACTCCGATGTGGTCAAAAGACAGGTGGACGCTATCCGTGAGGCCGCGAATTCGATGGAACATCTGACGGCCATCGTCGAGACGATGGTTTTGCGTGGTCATGGCCTTTACCTCTTCCTTTCCGACAGCATCCTGCTTCGCGGCATGTTCCTTGCCATGAAGTATGTGGCGTGGCAGCGGTCGGCGACCGACAAGGTGGACGCATTGGTAGCCGCCGTTGCCGAACTCGATGCTCTTGTCTCGATGGGCGAGCTGCGGTCGGAGGGCAGGGCTGAGGTGGTGGAGGAAAAGGGTGTCGTGTTCCGGGCAAAGGGACTCGGCCATCCTTTCCTCGGCGAGCATGCCGTGACGAACGACTTTGTCATCGACGACCGCAACTTCTATATCATCACGGGCGCCAACATGGCGGGCAAGAGCACGTTCCTCAGAGCCGTCGGCGTGAACTACGTGCTGGCGATGAACGGCATGCCGGTGTTTGCCGACCGGCTGACGGTAAGCCGCTTCCAGCTCTTCACGAGCATGCGGACCAGTGACGATCTGGCGCATGGCATATCCTATTTCAATGCCGAGCTGCTGCGCCTGCAACAGCTCATTGACCGCCTTGATGCCACGTCCGGTGAAAGCACGCTTATCATCCTTGACGAGATTTTGAAGGGCACCAACTCGCTGGACAAGCTCAACGGCTCCCGCCTTTTCCTTCAGGCCATGGAGAGCCGTCCCGTCACCGGACTGATTGCCACGCATGACCTGGAGCTGTCGAAGATGGAGGCCGACGCGCGTTTCCACAACTTCTGCTTTGAGATAGCGCTGGGCGACGACGTCACTTATTCGTATAAGATAACACCCGGCGTGGCGCGCAACCAGAACGCCACGTTCCTCCTGCGAAAGCTGATTGGGCGACAGGAAGAGAAAGGATAATATTATAAGAAAGGTGCCATATAGACAGGAAGCAGGGTGGTGCCGCCGTCCTGTTCCAGATCTTTTGTATATACGAGCATTGGGTCTTTTACCCAAGTATAATAGAAAAGCTTGTTTCCAGATGCCACAAGCATTTGTAACTAACTTTTTGGTTTCCCCAAAATTTTATTTGCCCGAAATAGCCATTCCCCCGAAATTTAAACTGCCCGAGATGGCCATTCCCCCGAAATTTAAACTGCCCGAAATAGCCATTCCCCCGAAATTTAAAC
>CABVDL010000081.1 GCA_902497035.1 uncultured Prevotella sp. | reverse complement strand
GAGAAGTGTCAGCCCTAATTTTGTACAATCAAAAAAGTTTTAGCGGACAGCAATAATTGGAAAGATATTTATAAGACGGATGTCTTAATAACAGAGGCGGGTTTAAGGAATTCCTCTGCAAAATTAATTCCTGCAAACTGTGTGATTGTTGCCATGTATGGGGCGACTGCTGCCAAAGTGGCAATTAATAAAATCCCATTGACAACGAATCAAGCTTGTTGTAATCTTCAAATAGATGAAAGTATTTGCAACAATAGATATGTATACCAATGGCTATGCAAGAATTATGAAGTTCTCAAAGCAATGGGGGAGGGTTCTCAGCAAAATCTGAATGCCAAGAAAATCAAGAATTTTCCTATCCCCATTCCCCCTCTCTCCACTCAGCATCGCATTGTCTCTATCCTCGACCGCTTCGAGTCCTTGGTGAACGACATCAGCACAGGACTGCCCGCAGAGATAGCGGCGCGCCGGCAACAATATGAGTATTACCGTGACCAATTGCTGACGTTCAAGCGGAAGGCATGACTATCTCTTGCCTTTTTAAGCAACCTTACTTAAAAATGTCACTATGCGTTCCTGTATCAACAAGAACAAGCACTAACTCTTCATCATATTGTTCCCACACTAACAACCAGTCGGGAGCAATATGGCATTCCCAAAGTCCATTATATTTTCCTTTTAGTCTATGTGGTTTGTATTTGGGCAGCAGTGTTCCTGTGGATGCAAGCATCTCGATTACGGTTTGGAAAGCTTGCAAGTCAAGACCACGTCTCAAGCATTTCTTGAAAGATCGCTTGAAAAGTCCAGAATATCTTACGGTGTATTTCATTCCGTAAGGTTTTTCATGAGCGTATGAATGTCGTTGGTTTCAAACAACTCATCCTCATGAGCAGCCTTGATGGCAGCGTCAAGATGGGTGATACGTTGGGGAGCCTGCTTCTTTGCCCTCCAGCCAAAACGTTTCACCAATGAACGGAATAAAGCACGGTCATTGGATGGAATATCTAATATGTATGTAGAATTCAGAGCTTCCATATCTTTTATCTCCTTTCTTTTTGCAAATCTACGAATTTATTGGATAACTGCCAAATGTTTTCCTCACTTTCTCTTTGTCGTTTGGAAAAACATGGCTATATTTGCAATTACAAAAGTGCATCACACCTGCCTATCCGTATGACCCTGCTAGATAATCATCCAATCGACTTTGACGAGTACATCCGTCAAGAAGAACCAAGCAAGAAGGAGAAAGCAAGCCTCTGGCAGACAGCCATAGGCCTGCAAGCTGTTGATGGCTTGCAGACTTCTGATTATCTCAAGCAGACGGCACGCAAGCATATTGAGGGTGAGATAGACATTGACGATGTACGCCAGCTTATTAAGAGCTATTACCAGTCGAAAACACGACGTGAGCCTGACGATGATGAGAAACAGGAAGCTGATAAAGTTTCTGCCAACATTACCAAAATACTGTCCTCTCAGTCGCTCGACTTTTCTACAGGCGGCTTCATCTCCATACACCGCAGGGTGTTCGAGGGTGTCTTCAAACATGCGGGCAAGCTCAGGGACTATGATATTACCAAGCGCGAATGGGTACTGAACGGTGATACAGTGAATTATCTGAACTGGGAGGACCTTCGCCGGGCGGTGGACTACGACCTTGAGCAGGAGCGCTTGTTTAGCTACAAGGGTATCTCGCAGGATGCGATGATTGAACATATCAGTAGGTTTGTGTCTGGTCTTTGGCAGATTCATCCTTTCTGCGAGGGGAATACAAGAACAACTGCTGTGTTTACAATTCTCTATCTCCGTTCCATCGGGTTTAAGGTAAACAATGATATGTTTGCCCGTCACTCTTGGTATTTCAGAAATGCGCTCGTAAGGACAAACTATAAGAATGCCCGTTTGGGAATAGACTACACTCCTGTCTATTTGGAGCGTTTCTTTCTGTCAGACCCGACAAGCACCCGACAAGCACCCGACAAGCACCCGACAAGCACCCGACAAGTACCCGACAAGCTGATGACTTGTTACACACAAATAATCCGTATGTCAATCTGATAATAGAGGTAATCGGTGATAAGCAGATGTCCGTCAAAGAGCTGATGTCAGCCGTAGGATTAAAGAATCGTGAGAATTTCATGGATAACTATCTCAATCCAGCCATAGAAAGTGGTTATGTTTGTTTGCTGTATCCTGATACCCCACGTCATCCCCGACAGAGATACCTCTTAACCGTAAAAGGAATCACTTTATACAATGACATACAGAACCAAGGGGGAATGTCCACATGATGGTGTCCTATTCATGTATAAGTATGAAAACTCATAACTCCCGTCAACACTTATGACTGAAAACAAGATAGTCATCGAAAACCCTAAATCGACCGTCGTAGCCAACTACCAGGCTGAGGCGCGGACAGAGACGCAATACCAGAGCGAAGCCGCGCTGGAGAAAGCCTTTATCCAAAGGCTGCAAGGCCAGGCGTATGAATATCTGCCGTTGCATACCGAGCAAGACCTCATCAGTAACCTGCGCCGGCAGATGGAAAAGCTCAATGACATTTCCTTTACTGACGCCGAGTGGAAGCGGTTCTACAATACCATCCTGGCCAATCAGAACAACGGCATCATTGAAAAGACGCGGTTGATACAGGAGGACAATGTACAGACCTTCCTCTTCGACAACGGCGAGCAGCGTAACATCCGCATCTTTGACAAAAAGAATGTCCACAATAACAGTCTGCAGGTCATCAATCAATATACCCCCGAAGGTGGCTATCGGGAGAACCGCTACGACGTGACCATCCTCGTCAATGGGCTCCCGCTCGTCCACGTGGAGCTGAAGCGCCGTGGCGTGCCCATCCGTGAAGCTTTTAACCAAATCAACCGATACCAAAGAGAGTCGTTTTGGAGTGGCACCGGGCTCTTCGAGTACGTTCAGATATTTGTCATCTCCAACGGCACCGAGACGAAATACTATAGCAACACGACGCGTTTTGCCCATGTCAAGCAAAACAGTGGCCACCAAAAGCCGGGGCAAGGCAAGCACACCAGCAACTCCTTTGAGTTTACGTCGTGGTGGGCTGATGAGCGGAATGTGCCTATCACCGACCTGATGGACTTCACCGCAACCTTCTTTGCCAAGCACACCCTCCTTAACATCCTCGCTAAATATTGTATCTTTACGAGCGAGCAGTTGCTGATGGTCATGCGTCCGTATCAGATTTGTGCCACGGAAAAGATCATCAACCGCATCACCATTGCCCACAACTATCATTGGGAAGGCAGCATCAAGGCCGGCGGTTATATCTGGCACACCACGGGCTCGGGTAAGACACTGACCTCGTTCAAGACGGCACGCCTGGCCACACAAATGGATTTCATCGACAAGGTGGTCTTTGTCGTCGATCGCAAGGACCTGGACTATCAGACGATGAAGGAGTATGACCGCTTTGAGAAAGGAGCGGCCAACAGTAATACAAGCTCCAACATCCTGCGGCGGCAGTTAGGCAGCAGCGACCCGCAGAAGAAGCTCGTCATCACGACGATACAAAAATTGGCGTCGATGCTGAAGAACAAGACTTACGAGGATGAGGTCAAGGCCATCACGCAAAAGCAGATCGTGTTCATCTTCGACGAATGCCATCGCTCGCAGTTCGGCGACATGCACACGCTCATCACCAAGAAGTTCAAGCATTATTATATCTTTGGCTTCACCGGCACCCCTATCTTCGCCAAAAACGCCAGCACGAGCGGCAACCCGAATCTGAAAACCACGGCACAGGCTTTCGGCGACAAGCTGCACAGCTATACCATTGTGGACGCCATCCGCGACCGCAACGTGCTGCCCTTCCGCGTGGAGTATATCTCCACCATGAAGGAGAAAAAAGACATCGAGAACGAGGAGGTGTGGAGCATCGACACCGACAACGCCCTCAAAGACCCGCGGCGCATCAAGCTCGTCACCGAATATATCATCCATCATTTCAATCAAAAGACCAAGCGCAACGACCGCAGCTTTGCGTTCAACAAGCTCATGAACGTCAGTGAGGTGGCTACGGCAAAACGGCAAGGCAAGGTGGAAGAGAATAAGCAGATTGTGCGACTTACGGGCTTCAACTCCATCTTTGCCGTGGCCAGCATCGAGTATGCAAAGCTTTACTACAATGAGTTTAAACGTCAGAACAGCGGATTGAAGGTGGCCACCATCTTCAGCTATGGTGTCAACGACGAGGACGACGGCACCGGCATGGAGGATGAGAACAACGAGAATACCGACGGCATGCTCCCCGTGGACCGTGACTTCTTGGAGAAGGCCATCCAGGACTACAACGCGATGTTTGGCACCAACTACGACACCTCGGCCGATAAGTTCCAGAACTACTACAAGGATGTCTCACTGCGCATGAAGAACCGCGAGATAGATATCCTCATCGTCGTCAACATGTTTCTCACGGGTTTCGACGCCACCACGCTCAACACGCTGTGGGTGGACAAGAACCTCAGGATGCACGGACTGTTGCAGGCCTACAGCCGCACCAACCGCATTCTCAACGCTATCAAGACTTTCGGCAACATCGTCTGCTTCCGCAATCTGGAGAAGGCCACCAACGATGCCATTGCCCTGTTTGGCAACAAGGATGCCTGCGGCCTTGTGCTGATGAAGACCTACGAGGAGTATTATAAAGGCTATGAGGACGACAAAGGACATCATGTCAAGGGCTACGAAGAGCTGGTTGAGCTGCTGAGGAAGTTCATCCCCGGCGAAGTCATTGCCAGTGAGGAGGAGAAGAAAGAGTTTGTCAAGCTCTTCGGTGCACTGCTGCGCGTGCTGAACATCCTTCAGGCCTTTGACCAGTTTGCCGGCCACGAGCTCCTCAGCGAGCGCGACATGCAGGACTACCTCGGTATGTACAACGACATCTACCAGGAGCTGAAGCCAAGCGGTCACGACAAAGAGAAGATCAAGGACGACCTCGTCTTTGAGATGGAGCTTGTCAAGCAGGTGGAGATTAATATCGATTATATCCTGGCGCTCGTCAAGAAGTATAAAGAACAAAACAGCAAAGACCGTGAGGTGACGCTTCGCGACATCGACCGTGCCATCAAGTCGAGTCCCCAGATGCGCAATAAGAAAGATCTCATAGATGCCTTTGTCAAGTCCATCACGCCGACCAGTGATGTGGATGACGACTGGAATGCCTTTGTGCGCACAAAGATGCATGAGGAGATTAACGACATCATCGCTACCGAGCATTTGAAAGATGCGCCCGCCCGCAAGTTCATCCACGATAGCTTTGACAATGGCTTTGTGCAGACGGAGGGCACCGGCATTGCTGATATCATGCCTCCTATCAACCCGTTTAAGAAAGATGCGGGGAGGGAAGAGAAGAAAATTGCCATCCTCGATAAGATAAAAGCCCTGTTCAACAGGTTCTATGACCTCGTGGGAACAGACGTAACAGATGAAGCTCCTGCAAAGTCCCCGCTCCACTACAGTTTGCCGGAAGAAGATGATGCGCTATCCATGGCAGCAGAGCCATGACATGATTGCCTACCTGAAGAAGGAACGCTACAATACGAAATACGGGCTTCTGATTGGCGCGACAACGGCCGATTGGCGCGGCAACGGCCGATTGGGGTGACGTACAGCCGTTGTCTGATTACTGCTCCGCATCAGCCTTTTTCCATTCCGACATGAGCGTGTAGGCACCTGCCAGCGCTATTTTGTCAGTCGGTTTCAGACCAGCGATGATTTCATTATATCCGGCGGTGTGCTGCCCGATACGCACCTCGCGGGGCGAGAACACCATGCGACGCCCCTCCTGTCTGACGAGAAACACGTACTTGCGGTCGTCGTCGGAGGCAATGGCCTCGTCGGGTACTGCCAGACGCCTGCTGCCTGCCGACTTGATGGATGCCGTCACATAGGCTCCCGGAATCAGCCGGCTTCGGCTGCCTGCGAGGGCTATGCGCACGTGGACGGCACGGCTGCTATCGTCGAAGACGTTGCCCACCGATGTTACCTTGCCGCTTAACACACCCGACCAGGATGCCGATGAGAGTCTGGCACCATTGCCGACGGCTACCTTGCTTAGGTCGTTCTCATAGACTAAGACATCGGCAAATACCCTGTCGGTGTTGACAATGGTAAAGAGCGGCGACTCTGGTCCGGCATATTGTCCCACCGTGGTGCTGACCGTCTCCACCGTGCCGGCAATTGGACTCTTGACGGCGATGGCCTCCACCGTATGCCCCTCCTTGACCGCTTTGGGACTGATGCCCATCATGACGAGCTGCCGTGCCGTCACCCTCAGCTCTCCCTGCAACTGCCGGTATTCTGAGGCTATCTGCTGCAGGTCGCGGCCAGAGCCGGCCTTTGAAGCGTAGAGTTGCTTTTGCCGCCGGTACTCCTGCTCCACATAGCCCATCCGGCTGCTTGCCGAGAGGTAGCGTCCCTGCAGGTCGAGCAGGTCGGGATGGGTGACGAGGGCCAGTGTCTGGCCGCGTGCGACGCGCTGCCCCTCGGTCACCATAATTCGTTTCACATTGGCTCCGATGGGCGATGCCACGCTGGCCTCGCTTTGAGGCTGCACCCTCAGCACGCCGTTTGCCTTGACCACCTCGGCAAAGGGTTGCAGGGAAGCCTGCCCGACGCTCACGCCGCCGTCTGCGGCCGTCTTGCTGTCTAAGGCAAAACTCTCCTGTTGGGAGGCCGGAGCCTGTCCGGTTGTTGACTGGTTGTTGTTGCCGCACGACACCGTCAGGGCCATGCAGAGGACGAAAAGAAGTCTATAGGGTCTCATGTTTATTCTGTTTATCATGTAGGATTAATAATAAAGGAGTTCGTATTTTGTCTCAAGCAGTTTGGCGTAGGCCTCCACATAGCCCATCTCTGTAGCCAGGGCGTCGCTTGTGGCCTGTATGAAGTCGAGGTAGCCTATGCTCCCCGCCCTGTATGAGACTGCTGCGTTGCGCTGTTGTTCCTTGGCCAGCGGCAAGGCGTTGCTGCGGTAGTAAGCCACGCTTGCGGCGTATTTGTCGTAAGTCATGCGCAGCGTGGCCAGTCGGTTTCCGAGTTGCCGCCGTGTCACCTCGGCTTCGGCCTCGAAGCGTTGCAGGTCGATGGTGGCCGAGCGCACGCCGGCCTTGGTCGCCCCGAGTGCTATCGGCACGCTGACACCCACCTGCCAGGCATAGTAGCCGCTGGTGGGTCCAATCTTCTGCACGCCGGCCTCGACAAAGAACTTCGGCTGTCGCTGCGCGCGCATCTCCTTGATGGTGGCCTGCGCCAGTGCCACCCGCTGCTGTGAGAGCAGTGCCCCGGGATGGTTGTCAGGCTGTAGGATGCCCGCAGCCTCGAGCCCGGGAGCCACGCCGTCGGCTCTGTAGAGCGTGTCGGCCGACAGCCAGCGGCTGAGATTGGCATGCGCCATGCCGAGGTCTTTCTGTGCCTCGGCCAGGGCGAGCTTGACCTGCCGGCTTCTGTTCAGGGCCGTCTGATATTCCAAGGGCGAGATGGCCTGGGTCTCATACCGCTTGCGGGCCACCTCGGCGAAGTCGGCGTAGAGGGAGTCGGTGCGTGCCATGTTCTCACAGCGCAGCTGCGCCGCATAGTCGTTGATGTAGTCGAGGCATACCTGTCGGCTGAGTGTCCGCTCTGCCACGCCCGTCTCAGCCTGCGCCACCTTGGCCTGCGCCTGCAGCCGTTGGCGCAATCCGTTGGCGCCGAAAGGGTCAATGTTCTGGCGCACGCGGGCCAGTGTGTATATGGCCTCGTTGCCCCGGCCTATCTCCTCGCCGCCGCCACTGATCTCCATCTCGCCCAATGCGCTGGCCGATTTGCTCAGCATGACGGCGCTCTTGGCCTGCAGCCTGCCAGCCCTGATGGCGGGATAGTTGCTCAGCGCCTTGCCCAAGGCCTCGTCGAGCGTGATGGGCTGTTGCGCACAGAGCGGTACTGCGGCTGTCAGTAGCAACACCGCCGCCAGCCATCGTCCCGCCGGTGTTGGCAACAGTAGCCTAAGCGTATTCTTCATTGTCTTTTCGTTCTCGTGGGTCTTTATCTTATTCTTCATCGGTTGTTGTCGTCGTTATGGTTGTTACAGTTGCTTGCATTTTCCGTTTTCTTCCTTTCAGCAGCGCATACAGCACCGGCAGCATGACCAGCGTGAGCATGGTGGAGGTGAACAGACCTCCTATGACTACCGTTGCCAGCGGCCGCTGCACCTCGGCTCCTGCCGACCCGCTGACGGCCATCGGCAGGAAGCCGAGCATGGCTGCTGCGGCCGTGAGCATGATGGGGCGCAGGCGCTCGTGGGTGCCGCGGTAGATGCGGCGCGCCACATTGTCCATGCCTTCTTCCTCAAGCGTGTTGAAGCGGTTGATGAGCACCAGGCCGTTTAGCACGGCCACACCGCTCAGCACGATGAAGCCCACGCCCGCAGAGATGCTGAGCGGCATGCCGCGCAGAGCGAGGGCGATGATGCCACCAAGCGTGGCCAGCGGCACGGCAATATAGATCATCAGGGCCTCGATGACCGACTTCAGAGCCAGATAGAGCAGGAAGAAGATGATAATCAATGCCACCGGCACCACGACGGCCATGCGCGACGTGGCTTCCTGCAAGTTCTTGAACGAGCCGTCGTAGGTGATGCGATAGCCCGACGGCAACCGCAGCTGCGACTTTACGGCCTTGTCGATGTCGGCTACTACCGAGGCCACGTCGCGCCCGCGGGCATTGAGCCCCACATAGACGCGGCGCGAGGCTCCGTCGCGCGATATCTGCATCGGACCGGGCTGATAGCTGATGGTGGCCAGCTCGCTCATAGGTATCTGCCGTCCGTCAGACAGGTCGACGGGCAGCTCGCGTATGTCGTTGATGCTTCGGCGGTTGTTGTCGCTGAGCCGCAGCACCAGGGCAAAGCGTTTCTCTCCCTCAAACACCTCGCCGGCCTGGCCACCGGCAAAGGCAGTGCTGACATACTGGTTGAGCTTCTGCACGTCAAGTCCATACTTCGCCAGCTGCGCCCGGTTGTAGCGCACCGTGATTTGCGGCAGGCCTGAGGTGCGCTCCATGGCCACATCCTTGGCGCCGGGCACGGCAGCGATGATGCGTTCGAGCCGGTGCCCGATGGCGTTCAGCGTGTCGAGGTTCTCTCCATAGACCTTTACCGCCACGTCCTCGCGTATGCCGGTCATCAGCTCATTGGTGCGAAGCTCCACGGGTTGGCTGAAAGCGCAGCTGATGCCGGGTATCTGGGCGAGCCTCGCCTCAATCTTTGCCAACAGCTCTTTCTTGTCCTTGGCACTCTTCCACTTGCTGCGGTCTTTCTCGAGTATGATGAAGCTGTCGGTGAAGTCCATGCCCATCGGGTCGTTGGGTACGGCAGAGACGCCGATGCGTCCACAGACGGTCCTCACCTCTGGAAACTCCTTGAGCAGCACGCGCTCCACCTCGGTCTCGCGCTCGATGGTCTCAGAGAGCGAGCTGCCGGGCCGCAGGAAGAGCTGGAAGGCAATGTCGCCCTCGTCGAGGCTGGGAATGAACTCGGCGCCCATGCGGCTGAAAAGCACCGCCGTGGCGGCAAACACCGAAAGGGTGAGCCCGATGACGGCCGTCTTGTATCTGAGCGAGAGGCGGAGGGCGGGGCGATAGAGCAGATAGACAATGTCCATCAGCCGGCGGCTCAGTTTGACGGTCACGGCCTCGGCCCGGCGCAGCCACTGCCAGCGGCTCACCGTCGGTCCGTTGAGCACAGCCGTCATCATCGGCACGTAGGTGAGGCAAAACAGTATGGCGCCTAAGAGCGCGTAGGCAAAGGTGAAGGCCATGGGCTGGAACATCTTGCCGCTCACGCCGGAGAGAAACAGGATGGGCGTGAACACCAGGAGGATGATGATCTGGCCGAAGAACGCCGAGTGCATCATGCTGCCCGCGGCCTTGCCCGTGAGCCTGTTGACGGTGGATTGCGATATGCCGCTCTTGCCGAAGCCCGTAGATTTGAGGTAATGCTCCAGCTCATGTACGGTGCCCTCGACGATGATGACCGCCCCGTCGACGATGATGCCGAAGTCGATGGCGCCAAGACTCATCAGATTGGCCCACACGCCCGTGAGGCGCATCAGGATGAAAGCGAAGAGCAGTGACAGCGGAATGAGCGAGGCTGTGATGATGCCGCCGCGGATGCTGCCTAAGAGCAGCACCAGCACGAATACCACGATGAGCGCGCCCTCGATGAGGTTGCGGGCAATGGTCGATGTGGTACGGTGGATGAGTTCGGAGCGGTCGAGGAAAGGCTGTATGCGCACACCGGCCGGAAGCGTGCGCTGCACCTCGGCCACGCGCTTCTTCACGTCGTTGATGACCTTGTTGCTGTTGGAGCCTTTGAGCATCATGATGGCCCCGCCCACCGCCTCGCGGCCGTCCTGCGTGAAGGCTCCGTAGCGCACCTGACTGCCATATTTCACGTCGTCGGCCACGTCGCCCACCGTTACGGGCATGCCGCCGGGCATGGTCCTCACCACGATGTCGCGGATGTCGGCAATGCTTTTCACCACGCCCTCGCCACGGATGAAATGGCTCTGGTGGTCTTTCTCGATGTAGGCTCCGCCTGTGTTGACGTTGTTCTTCTGCAAGGCCTCGAACAGGTCGGCGATGCTCACGCCCAAGGCGTTGAGCCTGGCGGGGGAGAAGGCTATCTCATACTGCTTGATGCTGCCGCCCATGGAGTTCACCTCCACTACGCCGGGTATCATCGACAGCTGGCGCCGCACCGTCCAGTCCTGTATGGTGCGGAGCTCCTGCGGCGTGTACAGGGCGGAGTCGGCCACCAGGGTGTATAGATAAATTTCACCCAGGCCCGTGGTGATGGGGCCCATCTCGGGACTGCCCATACCCTCTGGTATCTCCTCGCGCACGGCACTCAATTTCTCCTGCACGAGCTGGCGGGGAAGATAGGTGCCCATGTCGTCCCTGAAGATGACCGTCACCAGGGAGAGGCCGAAGCGCGACACGCTGCGCACGTCCTCCACGCCGGGCAGGTTGGCCATGGCCATCTCCACGGGATAAGTGATAAACTGCTCTATGTCGGCCGTCGACAGGTTTTGGGCCACGGTGATAACCTGCACTTGGTTGTTGGTGATGTCGGGCGTGGAATCGACATTTATGGTGCTCATGGACCAAAGGCCGCCCGCAACGACAACAACGACAAGGAGGATGACCATCAGCTTGTGAGTGATGGAGTAGTCGATGATTTTCCTGATCATGCTGTAATAAAAAGGTTTAGGATTTGTCGGCTGCCGCCGTTTGGAAGGCATGCGCCCCCTCAGCGCAGTTGCCTTGCCGTGCGCCTAAAACGCCGGTTGGGCAACTGTGCGGCAGTCGTTTCGATGGAATTAAATAAGGTGGTGATTTCAGCAGCAGGGCGGCGCGCGCAGGCCGAGGCAATGCTGTTGCCAGGATGGGCTGAGGCTGCGCGCATAATGGTGGCGGCAGCCGGTGTTGATAGCTGTAAAAGGTGGCGGACAGTCTAACGGACTGCCCGCTATGCCGAGGAAAAAGAATGCGGGAAGCCAATGGTGGGAGCCGTCGGCGTGGGACGCGGCGTTGAGCCTGACGCTGCTCGACGCAAGATAATGCTGCGTGTGGTCGGTGGTGTTGTCCTCCTCGTGATGCGCTCCGCAGCCCTGGTCTCCACACTGCTCCTGCAATGCCAGATACATCACCTCGCCATGGTGGTGGTGATGTATGCTCACTGCTATCAGGATGAAGACAACAGCAAGGCCAGTCATGATGATGGACAGTCTTTTCCTCATTCTGCTACAAAGGTAACACATCTATTCCAATTATGCAAGGAAATCGTGAGGAAAATTTGTATCAATTACAAATATAGAGGGTTTTTTATGGCCAGCAAGCCATTTGACATCTGAGTGGCGTATGGTATTGCGGCTGGTGGCCGGCACCAGGCCGGCCACTACACTGCCACCATGATACGACAAGGCAGGCAGACCGCAGGCACAGCGAATAAATCCCGCGGAGGTGTGCGTCACCGGTGGCAGTGTAGTGGCCGGCCTGGTGCCGGCCACC
>CABVDL010000080.1 GCA_902497035.1 uncultured Prevotella sp. | reverse complement strand
CGGCGGCTGGTGGCCGGCACCAGGCCGGCCACTACACCAATACCCGAGACCACCGGCCATTAGACCAATACCCGAGACCACCGGCCATTAGACCAATACCCGAGGCCATCGGCCATTACACCAATACCCGGCATCATCGGCGGAAGCTACCAACGCTACCCAACAATAAAAAGCCCACCACCTCCATTTCCGTTGCATCGGCCTGCAAAACTGTTTCATGCTTATAGTTTTTTTGTCTTTTGAAACAATTTTGCAAGACGATGAAAGGATTTTTTAACGCCCCAGACTTGATTTAGATTAATTTTGCAGCAGAAACCAAAGACTGACCGTTACACATTATTTTATTTGCTATAAATTTTAAAACCAATCAATATCTTACCAGTATGAAGGAAAAATTTCTTTTCTGTCTTATGGCTTTTGTGCTAAGCGCATGGAGTGCGATGGCGCAGACCAAGATTACAGGAACCGTCGTCTCTGCCTCCGACGGTGAGCCTCTCGTAGGCGCAACGGTCAAGGTGGTGGGGGCCAACAGCGGCACCATCACCGACATCGACGGCCACTTCACGCTCGACGTGCAGCCTTCGGCCAAGCTCAACATCTCCTATGTGGGCTTCAAGACCACCGAGGTGGCCGCCGCCAACAACATGGTGGTGAAGCTTGCCGACGGTGAGGAACTCAACGAGGTCGTCGTCACCGGCTACCAGGTGCAGCGCAAGGCCGACCTCACGGGCGCCGTCTCGGTGATGGACATGAAAGAACCCATCAGCGCCGGTGAGCCCAACATGCTCAACTCCATGCAGGGCAAGCTCTCGGGCGTGAACATCGTCACCGACGCGGCCCCGGGCGGCGGTGGCACCACCATCCGCGTGCGCGGCATCAGCACCGTCAACAGCAGCGACCCGCTCTTCGTCATCGACGGCGTGGCCACAAGCGAGAACCTCAACTCGCTCAACGCTGCCGACATCGAGTCCATACAGGTGCTCAAGGATGCCTCCTCGGCCAGCATCTACGGCTCGCGCGCCGCCAACGGCGTCATCGTCATCACCACCAAGAAAGGCAAGAACGGAAAGACCAAGTTCAACATCGACTACACGGCTTCGGTGAACACCGTAGCCAAGACCTACGACATGCTCAACGCCGGGCAGTGGGGACTGGCCTACTGGCAGGCATGCGCCAACGACGGCACCACGCCCGACTCGCGCCTCTACGGCACCGGCACCACGCCGAAGCTCGTCGAGTCGTACAGCGGCATAAAGACCGCCGACACCGACTGGCAGAAAGAGGTATATAGCGCTGCCTGGACCCACAATCTCTCGGCAAGCGTGAGCAATGCGTCCGACAAGGGCTCGTATCTCTTCTCGGGCAACTACATCAACCAGCAGGGTCTGATGGAATATTCCTACTACCGACGCTTCACCGGTCGCGTCAACTCCACTTTCAATGTGAACAAGTATTTCCATGTTGGTGAGAACCTTATGGTGGCCAACTGGCACGACCGCGGCTTCGGCACGGGCTCCGACTCCGGCATCCCCTACGTGGCCATGCGCCAGCATCCTGCCCTGCCGGTGTATGCTTCCGACGGCGTTTTCGGCAGCGCCATGCAGCTGCTCGCCTCCGACGTGGCCAACCCCATGCAGACGCTTTACAACGGACGCGACAACGACAACAACTCCTGGCGCATCTTCGGCAACGCCTATGCTGAGCTCATCCCGGTGAAAGGCCTCACGCTGAAGACCAACTTCGGTATTGAGCATATACAGTATTTCAACAAGTCGCTCGCCCGAAAGGTGGAGCCGACCGACAAGAACAGCATGAGCCGCGGCTATGGCCAGGGCGACACCTACACCTGGACCAACACGGCCAACTATATCGGACAGTGGGGCAAGCACGGCCTGAACGCACTCTTCGGCGTGGAGGCCATCAAATACGTCTTCGAGGGTCTGAGTGCCTAACGCGACACCTATGCCTTCGAGGACAAGAACTACATGCAGATAGACTCGGGCACCGGCACGCAGACCAACGGCGGCGGAAAGTCGGAGTGGGCACTGTTCTCGCTCTTCGGCAAGGTCGATTACAACTACGCCGACCGCTATCTCGCCTCGTTCACCCTGCGCCGTGACGAGACCTCGCGCCTCGACAAGAGCAGCCGTTCGGGCGTGTTCCCCGCCTTCAGCGGCGCGTGGCGCATCAGCGAGGAGAGCTTCTTCCCCAAGCAGAACATCGTGGACGACCTGAAGCTCCGCGTGGGATGGGGCCAGAACGGCAACGCCGCCATCAGCAATCTCTATGCCGGCTATTCCACCTACGCCTACACCTCGGGCAACGGCTCCTACGACCTCAACGGCTCCAACAACAGTGAGGTGAGCGGCGTCATCGTCACCGCGTCGGGCAACAAGAACCTCAAGTGGGAGACCACCACGCAGACCAACATCGGACTCGACGCTACCCTCTTCGGCAACGCCGTCACGCTCAGCCTCGACTACTACTGGAAGAAGACCACCGACATGCTCACCGTTCCTCCCACACTGTCCGTGGCTGGCGAGAATGCGGCCAAGTACATGAACACCGGCACGATGAACAACAAGGGCTTCGAGATGAACCTCGGCTACCATTCGCCCAAGTACGGCGACTTCAGCTGGGACGGCAGCCTCAACCTCTCGGCCTACCGTAACAAGCTCGTGGCATTCAACGACAAGGTGAGCTACCAGGGAGGCGACATCCGCATCATGGAGGGTGAGCCCATGGGCGTGTACTACGGATGGGTCTATGACGGCATCTTCAAGGACAAGGAGAGCGTGGCCAACCATGCCGCACAGCCCGGAAAGGCCGTGGGACGCATGATATTCCGCGACATCAACGGCGACGGCGTGGTCAACGACGACGACCGCTGCATCATCGGCGACCCCAACCCCGACTGGTCGATGGGCATCAATCTCTCTGCCTCGTGGAAAAACTTCACCCTCAGCACCTTCCTCTTCGGAGAGTTCGGCTTCGACATCTACAACTCCACAAAGAAGCAGCTCGACCTAATGAGCTACGGCAACCTCTACACCAACCGGAGCGTCGATGTGCTAAACGCCTGGTCGGAGAGCAATCCGAACGCCTCTATTCCCGCCCTCTCGCTCAACGACAACAACAACGAGGTGCGCATGTCAACCTACTACATTGAGGACGGCTCATATCTCAAGATGAAGTTCCTGAAGCTGGCCTACAACTTCGACCAGAACCTCGTCAAGAAGCTCGGCCTCGGCGGCCTGAGCGTCTATGGCCAGGTGGAGAACGTATTCACCATCACCGGCTACTCCGGCCTCGACCCTGAGGTGCCACTGGGTGCCTACGGCAGCCGCGTCGATAACGGTCCCTACCCGAGGGCAAGGACGTTCAGCCTCGGACTTCACGTTGACTTCTAACTATTTCCTTTCGTTTCCTATTAAATGCATTCAATCATGAAATTCAAGATATATAGTTTAATGCTTTGCGCCGGCCTGCTCACCGCCACGTCGTGCTCGGACATGCTTGACACTGTGCCTCAGGGGCAGTTTGTGGAAGACCAGCTCGACGACAACTCCGTCGAGGGCCTGGTGGCCGCCACCTACAATGGTCTCGAAGCCCACTTCTTCGGCAACAACGAGGCCTTCTCCGGCCCCTCCACCAACTGGATCTTCGACGTGCGCTCTGACGATGCCCTCAAGGGCGGCGGCGCAACGTCGATGGAGCAGAACATCCACCAGCTGGAGGTGTCGAACATCACGTCGGACAATGTGTCGAGCCTCTACAAATGGGAAAACAACTACTACGCCATCGTAAGGGCCAACCGCGCCATTGACGCCATCAACAGTGCAAAGAGCATCGCCAACCCCGAGCAGGTCATCGGCGAGATGAAATGCCTCAGGGCCTACTATTATTTCGACCTCATCCGCGTGTTCAAGCGCATCCCCTACTTCACCGAGGCCGACGAGGATGCAAGCTCCAAGTCGAACATGGAGTTCACCCGGGCCCAGATCTACGACAAGATTATCGCCGACCTGACCGATGCCTACAACGTGTTGCCAGAGAAGCCCGCGTCGGCCGGACGTGTCTGCAAATACACCGCGGCCGCCATCCTGGCCAAGGTCTATGCGCAGGATACCGAGAACGGATGCGACTGGCAGAAGGTGAAGCAGTGGGCCAAGACCGTGATGGACAGCGGCTTGTACTCGTTCTATCCCAAGTGCCAGGACCAGGCCAAGATTGACAACAACAACATGTATGAGTCGATACTCGCCATACAGTGCTCCACGGCCAACAACAACGCGCACATCAACTGGAGCAACCTGCTCAACACCACCTACTCCGACGGCAACCTCTACGGCACCGGCGACGACTTCTTCTATGGCTCGCAGGACCTGGTCAACGCCTTCGCCACCGACGAGAATGGCCTGCCCTACATCGACAAGCAGAACCCCAACGGCGACGTAATCTCAAACGGCGGCTACTACGGCAACGTTGACCCCCGTCTCGACTTCACCGTCGGCCGCATCGGATTCCCGTTCCGCGGCCACACCTACACCAAGGGATGGTGCCGCGCCTATGAGATCTACGGCGAATACTCCAACAAGAAGAACATCTGCGACCCCGCCGACCCCCGCATGATCAGCGGCTGGCCATGGGGTGGCTCCCCCCTCAACTTCTGCCTCATACGCTATTCCGACATCGTGCTGCTCTATGCTGAGGCCTGCGTCGAGACCAACGACCTTGAGGAGGCCCGTACATGGGTGAACAACATAAGGCAGCGCGCCGCCAACAGCATCGACACCTCATATACCCCGCAGGACCTCTCCACCGTCATGGCCGACTACGCCGTGGGACAATATCCCAAGGAGGGATGGACTCAGGACTACGCCCGCAAGGCTGTACGCATGGAGCGCCGACTCGAACTGGCCCTCGAAGGCAACCGCTGGTTCGACCTGCAGCGCTGGGGCAACACCGTCGATACGATGACAAAATACTTCGCTAAGGAAAAGAACTACCAGAGCTACTATCAGGACGCCAAGATCGACGACAACGACCTCTTCCTCAAGATTTACTACTCTGAGGTCGACAACTCTCACGGCCTCTACACACAATATTAACTCCTACAATAAAGACATATCACAATGAAGAAAACTATATTTGCCCTGCTGTCATTGATGGTGCTGATGCTCGCATCCTGCTCCGACGTTAACATTCCGGACGCAGTCTATTCGGAGGCACCCTCCAACCTGGCCTGGACCAACGAGGGACGTCAGCTGACGCTCACCTGGTCGCTGCCCGCTGACGCATCCGGCGTCATCGTCTATAAGGACAACGTGCAACTGGCCGACCTTGACGGCGGTCAGACATCATACACCATCAGGCGCGCCGAGACCAACAGCGACAATCTCTACACCGTGAAGGCCAAATATGCCGACGGACGTGTGTCTGAGGGCTCGTCGGTGCTGGTGAACATCAAGTACGACATCATCTCCAAGGCCGGCTTCCTGCTCCTCGCCGACGACTACACCAAGCTTGAGGACGACGACGAGCGCGCCGCCGCCGAATGGTTCAACACCAACTATGTGGCAAAGGGTACGGGCGGCTTCGTCAAAGCATCCGACCTTGCCACACTCAACGTTGACGAGTATCCCTGCCTGATGATCACCATCGACCGGGTGGGACTCTCCAAGGGTTGGGAGAACCTTCCTAAGGATGTGGTTGACAATATCGGCAACCTCAAGAAGTACGTGCAGGGTGACGGCAAGCTGCTCCTGACCAACCACGCCACCCAGCTCGTCGAGGGCATCGGCCGCACCAGCGGTTTCGCGCCCAACATCTTTGCCAGCGGCTCGGGCGGCGACAACCCCGACGTATGGGGCATTCAGGCTGTCATCGGCAACGTCGATGGCCAAATCTACAACCACACCGGCGCAGACCTCTATAAAGGACTGGAGACCGGGGCGTTCAACTACGGCCACAACATCTACCCGCTCGTGGGAAGCGGCGCCAAGGAAGACCACAACTGCATGTGGGACCTCAATGCCTACGGACTCGCCGGCAACCCCAATGTGGTGGTAGCCTTCCAGGATGCGACCAACTCTACGGTGCTCGGCACATGGCAGCATGTGGTGGATTACTGCTGCGCAGCAGTCGTCGATTTCAACCCGACCGATACCTACACCGGTCGCATCGTCGCCATCGGCCCTGCCGCCTACGAGTTCCATCAGCCGGGCAACACCTATCAGAGCAACATCGAGAAGCTCACCGCCAACGCCCTGGCCTACCTCCTGAGATAACGATTAATACCGACAAACAATGAGGAAACTATTATTTTCACTTGCCGGTCTTCTGAGCGCGGCCTCGGCCGTGGCTCAGACCCCGGTGGTAAACTTCCCGATGGAGCCGTCCGGCAACACCATTGAGGAGACCACGACGGGTAAGAGCTTTGAGATAGCAGGGGCCTTGCCGGCCTACACCGTAGCCGGCGCCAAGGGCAAATGCCTGCGCTTCGACGGCTACAGCACCGTCATCAAGGACGCCGCCATCGACGTTTCGGCACTCTCCAACCAGGACATCACGTTCTCCCTCTGGGTGGCCCCGGTGATGTGGCCGCTCATGAACGTGGATGTGGATAGGGAGGACTGGACCACCCTTTGCGGCAATCTCGACGACAGCAAGCAGACAGGCTTCGCCTTCTTCCTCTCCAACCGCGGCCACTATACGTTCGAATGCTGGACCCCCCAGGGCAAGATAAAGGCCGTCAGCGGCTCCACACTGCCCTGCAACAAGTGGAGCCACCTCGTGGGAGTAATCCACGGCTCGGCATCGTCGCGCGCCGACCGCACCATTGCCCTCTACAACAACGGGCAGCTCATGGGCTCGGCCACCATGGCCACGACGTTCAACGTAGGCAGCGCCGGCTTCCTCATCGGCAAGGCGGCAACCGACGTCAAGCAGGATGTCTTCCTGCTCAACGCCTTCGACGGCCTCATCGACGAGGTGCAGATCTTCAACGGCGTGCAGCAGTCTGTAGTCAGCGACAACACGCCTGACAATGCGCCCGTACTGACGTATGACCCGTCCGTGCGCTACGCCGACAACATTCTCCGCCCCCATTTCCACGGCTGTCCCGACGGCAAATGGTCTAACGAGACCCACGGACTGACCTATTACAATGGCCGCTGGCACCTGTTCTACCAGTGCAATCCGGGCCTTTCGGGCATCATCAACCAGAAGTGGGGGCACATGTCCTCGGCCAATCTCTACGACTGGCAGGAGGAGCCGCTGGCCCTCATGCCGACGGAGTGGTATGACAAGAAAGGCTGCTGGAGCGGCTGTGTGTTTGAGAACGCCGCGTTCAACGACGGCAAGCCCACCATACTCTACACGGGTGTTGACTTCGCACGCGCCATGATTTCAATGGCCTCTCCTGCCGACGACAACCTCACCACGTGGACCAAGAGCGGCGCAAACCCCATCATCAACGGCGTGCCGTCAGGCTTCAGCGGCGACTTCCGCGACTGCTACTTCTTCGAGAACAACGGCGAGAAATACATCATCGTGGGCTGCTCAAAGAACGGCATAGGCTGTGCCACGCTCCACAAATACGTCAACGGCACGTGGACCAACAACGGCGACGTGTTCTTCCAAGGCTCTAACGCCTCCATCTGCGGCACCATGTGGGAGATGCCTAACGTCACGCCCATGGGCAACGGCAAGTGGCTCTTCACCGTCACACCGCTCGGCATGGGCACGGGCGTGAAGTGCATCTACTGGATCGGCACCATCGGCAGCGACGGCAAGTTCACCCCGCAGCAGACCGACCCGCAGGGACTTGAGATGACCGGAACGTCGAAAGACGGCTACGGACTGCTCTCTCCGACCATCTATCAGAAAGACGGAAAGACCATCCTCTTAGGCATTGTGCCGGACAAGGTGGGCGGCGACTTCAACTACCGCTGGGGCTGGGCCCACAACTATTCGCTGCCCCGCGAGGTCTCGCTCAGCAGCGACGGCAAGACGCTCCTGCAGAAACCCTACAGCGGACTCGACGAGATGCGTGTCGCCGACGGAGCCTACGATGGCGAAAACGTTGCTGTCAACAACGCCACGGCAGCCTTGGGCAGCGTGAGCGGACGGCAGCTTGAGCTATATGCCGAGTTCAAGATTACCTCTTCCAACGCCACCGCCAAGACCGGCTTCCACCTGCTGAAAGACGGCACGAGCTATGCCAGCGTCTATTATTCCGCCAACAGCGTGACCGTAGATTTAGGCACTCTCAACCGCGTCATCAACGACAACAACATCTTTACCAACGGACTCTACACCGGCAGCTTCTACAACGAGCGCATGCGTCCGGGCTCTACCGTCAAGCTTCACGTCTATCTCGACGGCTCCATCCTCGATGTTTTCGTCAACGACCACTATGCGTTCTCCATGCGTGCCTATCCTACCGACGCCAACGCCGTAGGCGTGGAGGCCTTCTCAACCGGCACCACCTCATTCACCACACTGAAGGCCTGGCAGCTCAATCCCAAGGGTCAGTCCACCGGCATTGAGGGCATCAGGGTGACAAAACCCGCACGACAGTCCAACGCCATCTACAATCTTCAGGGACAGCAGCTGTCGGAAGTGCCGGCCCACGGCATCTACATCCGCAACGGCAAGAAGTATATCGCCGGATAAACATGCAGTCTCCGGTGCACGCCGGAGACTGAAACCAAGAATACGTTAACCAAAATCACAGAACAATGAAAAGAAACTTACTTCTGACCATAATGCTCACGATAGTGACTCTCATGGCATGGTCACAAAACATCGCGTATATACTGCCGTCTGACTGCAGTTATTCAAATGGCACGCTCACGGGCTTCCCGTCTGAGGCAACGGGCATTGACGCCTATCCTACCCAGACCCCTGAGCAGAACGCCGCCACCTGGTTCAAGGAGAACTACGTGGATAAGGGTAAGGGAGTCTTCCTGCCGATAAGCCAAGTCGCAACCACGGATCTTTCGAAATACGACCTCATCTGGGTACACGTTGAGCGCACCGCCATGCCCGACAAGAGCGAGCTGAAAGACAAATACGGATTCGACGACGCCGTGGTGACGGCATTGAGAAACTACGCTCTTGCCGGCGGAAACCTCTATCTGAGCAAGGCTGCCACCTTCCTGGCCTACTATATGGGCCGCATCGGCTATGCACCGACCTACGAGAATGCAGGCAACTATGAGAACAAAAACGCTGACGACTGGTGGTGCACACAGGCCCTGCTCGGCAGTGGACTCTCCGCCGACAAGCAGGCCGACCGCACCGGCCACGCCATCTTCGCGGGTCTGGAGAAGTCAAACAACAGTGACTACTGGCACAATGCGTTCAAGATGACCAACGCCGAGGTGCGTTCGAGCAACATCTACTGCTCATGGGTGGAATTCTTGGACGGCGACCTGAAAAAGAAATACGGCAACGATAACAAACAGCTGCTGACCGATTTTGAGTCAGCATGGAACGCTCAATGCCTCTCCCAGCGCGGAAACATCGCCGACTACTGCTTTATGGACATTGTCGAGTTCCTGCCCGGTACCGTGAAAGGCACCAACTGGAAAGGCACCATCCTCTGCAACGGCTCCAACCACTGCCAGTGGACCAAGAGCAACAACGGAACCATCCCCGCTCCTATCACGACACTTGCCGGTAACGTGATGCGCTATCTGACGAAGAACATAGTCCTCTACGAGGGCCGCAGCATCGACTATCCCTCAACCTTCACGGCCAGCGTGAAGTTGGAAAGGGAGTTTACCGCCGACACAAAAAGCACCGTCATCCTGCCCTTCGCGCTCAACGAGACCCAGTGCGCCACCTGCGGCACGTTCTACCAGCTGAGCAATGTAACCGGCAACACCATCGTGTTCACGCCCGTTACTACGACAGAGGCCAACAAGCCCTACGTGTTCGTGCCGAAAGCAACGGGAGCGCTGCCTGCTTTTGAGAATGTTGAGGTGCAGCCCACAAGCGGAGCCTCGCTTGCCACAACCGTTACAGGCGCAACCATGACGGGCTCGTACATGACTCAGAGCCTGACCGACGCACAGGCCAACGGATACTACACCTACTACGACAACAGTTTCGTCACCACTACAGGCACCATCACCATTAGCCCGTTCCGTGCCTACGTCAAGCTTGACAACGCAGCAAGTGCCAAGATGGGCATCCTGCTCGGCGGCTCCGCCACAGGCATCTGCACCATCAAGGACAATGCAAAGGCTGACAAGGCCTACTACACCCTTAGCGGCATCAAAGTGACAGCACCCACGAAAGGCATCTATATCCATCAGGGAAAGAAAGTAATCATCAAATAACATTAAAAAAGAACTAACTATGAAAAAAGCTTATAAAGCCTCCACCTGCCGCGTCGCACATGTCGCGACCGAGACGATACTCGACGGCAGTATTACTGAAACCACCGACACTGTCCGTAATGACAACTTCACGGGCCAGTCCAAACGCGGTATTTGGGAAAACAAGTTTGACAATTAAAAGGTTATCCGACAATGAAAAAATATCTGTTTATCGCCATTTTTGCACTGCTCTGCGCCACCAGTCTCAGCGCGCAGAAGCCTGCAATGCTGAAGCTGACAGCCCCAAGCACGACGGAACTGACCGCGCTTGACTGGTTCTCAAATAACATTGACGGGCGCATCATCAATGTCGATACGCTCAAAAACCTTAACCCCGAGCAGACTCCCTGCCTTTGGGTAATGGTTGACCGTGTGGGGCTTGAGGTGGGAGCCGAGAATTTGCCAGACAACCTGAACACGCTCGCCAAGACGGTGCTAAAGCCCTACGTGCAGGCCGGGGGAAACCTTCTGCTTACCAACCATGCCACGCAGCTGGCCTACGCCATCGGCCGCACGGCCTACGCGCCGAAGCTTTTTGGCAGCGGCGCAGGGGCAGACAATGCCGACGAGTGGGGCATTCAGGCAGTCATCGGCCGTATGAGCGACGACCCCAACTCGCCCTCCTACAATGCCGGTGCCTACGACAACCGCTCGCACGCCATCTATAAAGACCTCGAGGAGAACAATGCCTACGGCCATCCCACTTTCGCGCTCATCGGAAAGGGCTACAAGCTCGACCACAACTGCATGTGGGACCTCAACTACGCCGAGTACGGACTGGCCGACAACCCCGACAAGGTGGCCGACTTCGAGGACAAGAACGGCGCGCTGGTACTTGGCACATGGCAACACGTCGTCGACTATTGCTGCGCCGGCATCGTGGAGTTCCAGCCCAACGATGAGTTCGCCGGCACCGTGCTGGCCTGCGGACTGGCCGCTTACGACTGGACACAGTGGCAGTATTCACACAACTTCACCAAGTTCACGACGAACATGATCAACTACCTTTCCAAATCGACCACGACCGGCATCAGCCAGGCCGCCGTCGTGAGGCCGGCCGACAACATGCTGTATAACCTCGCAGGACAGCGGGTGCCAAGAGGCACAAAGGGAATTGTAGTGAGTAAAGGAAAGAAAATCGTTATCAGATAATTTATGCAGATTACCAGGAAAATAGCCTTTCTCGTAATACTTCTCATGGCGGTTGCCGGCATGAGGGCTCAGGACATCTCCGTCAAAACCCTCTCCGACGACCACGTCATGCTGCGCGTGTCCACCGGCCACCGCTACGTGATGCTGCCGGTGGAGGAGAGCCAGAGCAACGACCACATACGCGTCATCAAGGACAACGCGCTCGTGCAGGAGCTCAACGTCAGGCTCGCCGTCAACAAGGCCGACTACTACGTGCCGCTCGACATACAGCGCTTTGCCGGTGTCCGGGAAAAGGGCCAGCCTGCGCAGAAAGTGCTGCTCGACATCACCGTCAACCGGGGCGACGCGGCCTACTCGGCCAGCAAGGCCGCCACAAGCGACTTCGCAGCGTGGAAGCTGATAAAGACCTCCAACGCCATCGACCTCACCAACCACGAGAAGTTCCGCCCGCTCTATCACCACACGCCGGCCTACGGCTGGATGAACGACCCCAACGGACTGTTCTACAAGGACGGCGTCTGGAACCTCTACTACCAGTACAACCCCTTTGGCTCAACATGGGAGAACATGACGTGGGGACACGCCACCTCAACCGACC
>CABVDL010000079.1 GCA_902497035.1 uncultured Prevotella sp. | reverse complement strand
CACCGGTGACGCACAGCTCCACAAACTTTATCTGCGTGCGCAACGACAACGACCAGCATATTTGGATTGCCGACGGAGGACTTTAATCTTACTTTGTCACGCTATTTCACGTTGCCCACCTTGATGAGGTATTCGGCTATCTGCACGGCGTTGAGGGCGGCGCCCTTGCGTATCTGGTCGCCCGTGAGCCAGAGCGTGCAGCTGTTGTCGTCGGCCAGGTCCTTGCGGATGCGGCCTACATACACGTCGTCCTTTCCGGCGCTCTCCAGGGGCATGGGATAGACGTACTGGTCGTTGGGGTCCTGGACGAGCGTCACGCCCGGGGCTTTCCTCAGCGCCTCCTGGATATCCTTAATCTCGAGCGGCTTCTCGGTCTCAAACCACACGCTCTCGGAGTGGCTGCGCAACGAGCTGACGCGCACGCAGGTGGCCGACGTACGCACGTCGGAGTGCATAATCTTGCGCGTCTCGTTGTACATCTTCATCTCCTCCTTGGTGTAGTCGTTGGGCTGCATCTTGTCAATCTGCGGAATGACGTTGTAGGCCAGCTGGTGGGGGAACTTCTCAATGGTGGAGACGTGGCCCGTCTCCACCATCTCCTTGTATTGCTGCTCCAGCTCTTTCATGGCCGCTGCACCTGCGCCCGACGCGCTCTGGTAGCTGGCCACGTGGATTTTGCGGATGTGGCTGAGCTTGTCGATAGGGTTCAGCACCACCACCATCATGATGGTCGTGCAGTTGGGGTTGGCGATGATGCCCTTGGGACGGTTGAGCGCGTCCTCGGGATTAATCTCAGGCACCACGAGCGGCACGTCGGGGTCCATGCGCCATTGAGAGCTGTTGTCAATCATTACGGCGCCATATTTGGTGATGGTCCCGGCAAACTCGGCCGAGGTGCCTCCGCCGGCAGAGACGAAGGCAATGTCCACGTCCTTGAAGTCGTCGTTGTGCTGCAGCTCTTTCACGGTGTAGGCCTTGCCGCGGAACGTATATTGCCGTCCGGCACTGCGTTTCGAGCCAAACAGCAGAAGGTCGTCGATGGGGAAATCTCTCTCGGCAAGAATGCGCAGGAACTCCTGACCCACGGCACCGCTTGCACCAACAATAGCTACTCTCATATTCTTAATGTTTAAATGAATAATCGTCTGATCATCGTCAATCTTTCGGCAAAATTACAACTTCTTCTTTTTATCTGCTAATAATTAAGCCATTTTGTTTGATTTTTTATTCTCATTGGCCGGTAAGGGAGGCATCAGTAAGATTGGCGCGGCGGCAACATTCCCCGTGATTAATTGCAGGTTTAGGGCCTGATGTGAAAAAGATTGGCTATCTTTGCAGGGCGAAATGGAAAATTATGTTTAGCAACAAGACCAGCGAGCGTTTATTGTCCAAGATACGTGAGGGGCTTCCTATGACGCGGGGCGAGAAGCTCAGCCTGATAGTGGAGCTGAGTATTCCGTCAATTCTTGCGCAGATTACCAGCGTGCTGATGTTCTACATCGACGCCTCGATGGTAGGCTCCTTGGGTACCGAGGCCAGTGCCGCCATCGGGTTGGTGGAGCCAGCCTCGTGGCTGTTCGGGTCGCTCACGTCGGCAGCGTCGTTGGGCTTTTCGGTGCAGGTGGCCCATTTCATCGGCGCCAACGATTTCCTTCAGGCGCGCCGCGTGATGAAGCACGGCTATCTGTTCTGCGCCGGTTTCTCATTGCTGCTCATGCTGGTGGCGGGCGTCATCTCTGGGCCGCTGCCCGTGTGGCTGCGCGGCGGTGAGGACATCCATCGCCAGGCATCGATGTATTTCCTCATATTCTCCTTGGCCGCCCCTTTCTTCATGCTGGAGAACCTCTCGTCGGCCATGCTCAAGTCGAGCGGCGACATGCGGCGCCCGAGCAGCCTGGCCGTTCTCACCTGCGTGCTTGACGTGGTGTTCAACTTTCTCCTCATCTTTCCCTCGCGCACGCTTCACGTGCTGGGCATCGGCATTCCCGTGCCGGGCCTCGGCCTCGGCGTGGCGGGGGCCGCGCTGGGCACGGCGCTGGCCTATGTGGTGGCCTCGCTGCTGTTGGCCTATTTCGCCATCAGGCGCAGTCCCATCCTGGCGTGGCATCTCGACAGCGACCGTTTTGTGTGGCAGTGGGACTACGTATGGCGTGCCCTGCACATCAGTGCGCCAATGGCCCTGCAGTATGTGCTGATGAACGGGGCGCAGATTGTCTCGACGATGATTGTCGCCCCCTTGGGCAATGTCTCGATAGCCGCCAACTCGTTTGCCGTGACGGCCGAGAGCCTCTGCTACATGCCCGGCTACGGCATCGGCGACGCGGCCTCTACGCTGGTGGGCCAGACCTACGGGGCCGGGCGCCGCGACCTCTGCCGGAGCTTTGCGTGGATGGCCATCGGCATGGGCATGGCGGTGATGGCTTTCATGGGTCTGGTGATGTATGTCTTTGCGCCAGAGATGATTGACTTGCTGACGCCCGTCCCGGCCATCCGCGAGTTGGGTGCCGGGGTGCTGCGCATCGAGGCCTTTGCCGAGCCGTTCTTCGCCGCATCCATCGTGGCCTACAGCGTGTGCGTGGGAGCCGGCGACACCGTGAGACCGGCCGCCATGAGCCTGTTCTCCATGTGGTGCGTACGCCTCACCCTGGCCTATGCCCTGAGCCAGCACTACGGCCTGCGCGGCGTGTGGATTGCCATGGCCACGGAGCTGACGTTCCGCGGCTGCATCTTCCTCATCCGGATAGCGAGGGGAGGATGGATGAAAGGCATGAAAAATGTTAAAACCGCAACGGCCGTGTAGTTTTCCATGGGGTCGGTGTGTCTAAGTTATAGATTATTCATTCAACAACCAATTATTTATAAAATGAGAAAGAGAACATTACTGTTGGGTTTGGCTTTCGTGGCAACGGGAGCCATGGCACAGTCCAACTTGTCTTCGGGCATTGACCTGAAGAATCTCGACACCTCGGTGAAGCCCGGAAACGATTTCTACCACTATGCCGCCGGCGGATGGCTGAAGACGCACCCACTCGATGCCGAGCACACCGAGAACGGCGCGTTTACCGACCTCTACGAGCAGAACCAGAAGCGCATTCAGGAAATCATTCTGCAATATGCCTCAAAGCCGCAGCGGCAGGGCTCGCTGGAGCAGAAGATAGGCTCGCTCTACAACCTCATGATGGACAGCGTGCGGCTCAACCGCGAGGGATGGGCACCGCTCAAGCCGACACTCGACAAGATTAAGGCCATCAAGAACCGGCGCGAGTACCAGCTTGTCACGGCACAGCTCGACCGCGAGGGCGAATCTACCATGATGTACGGCATCGGCGTGGGAGCCGACCAGCGCAATGCCGACTGGAACCTCGTGGGCATCGGACAGGGCGGCCTCGGTCTCGGCACGCGCGACTACTATCTCTCCGACGACGCGCAGAACAAGCGCGTCTTAGAGGCCTACAAGGCTTATCTCAAGGAGCTGTTCCGCCTGACGGGCGACGATGAGATTGCGGCTGGGAAGAAGATGGAGGCCGTCATCGCCATCGAGACGCGCATCGCCAAGGCCAGCTACGACCAGGTGAAGCTGCGCGACGTGGCTGCCAACTACCACAAGATGAGCTACATGCAGCTCGTCAACGATTTCCCCGGCATCGACTGGGGCAACGTGTTCCTGGCCAGCGGGTTCCCCGCTTTCGACTATGTCGACGTGGGTCAGCCCGAGCCTATCCACGAGGTGGAGAAAATCCTTGCCGAGACACCGCTCGACGACCTGAAGGCTTATGCCGAGGCAAAAGTCATCTCCGGTGCCACGGGCCAGCTGAGCGACGACTTCCGCAAGGCTTCCTTTGAGTTCAACAGCGTGCTGACCGGCGTCAAGCAGGACCGTCCCCGCTGGAAGCGCAGCGTGAGCCTCGTCAGCAGCGTCTTAGGTGAGGCCATAGGCAAGCTCTATGTGGAGAAGTATTTCCCCGAGGCCAACAAGAAGCGCATGCTCGAACTGGTGCACAACCTGCAGACCGCCCTCGGCGAGCGCATCAGCGAGGCCACATGGATGAGCGAGGCCACCAAGGCACAGGCCAAGGACAAGCTGGCCAACTTCATCGTCAAGATTGGCTATCCCGACAAGTGGAAGGACTATACGGGCCTTGAGGTCAGCGACAGCCTGTCGCTCTATGCCAACCTGCAGCGCATCTCGCGCTGGATGACCGACGACGTGATTGCCCGCAAGGTGAACAAGAAAGTGGACAAGAGCGAGTGGGGCATGACGCCGCAGACCATCAACGCCTACTACAATCCGACAACCAACGAGATTTGCTTCCCCGCAGCCATCCTGCAGCCGCCTTTCTTCGATATGTCGGCTGACGACGCGGCCAACTACGGCGGCATCGGCGGCGTGATCGGCCACGAGATGAGCCACGGCTTCGACGACCAGGGCGCGCAGTTCGACAAGAACGGCAACGAGCGCAACTGGTGGACGGCCGCCGACAAGAAGAACTTCGACGCGCGCACGAAAGTGCTGGCCGACTACTTCTCGCAGTTTGAGGTGCTGCCCGGCGTCAAGGTCAACGGCAAGCAGACGCTGGGCGAGAACATCGGCGACAACGGCGGTCTGAACATCGCCTTCCGCGCCCTGCAGAACGCCATGAAGAAAAATCCGCTCGGCGTAAAGGACGGCTTCACGCCCGAGCAGCGCTTCTTCCTCTCCTGGGGCCGCATCTGGGCCGGCAACGTCACACCCGAATATGTGAAATACCTGCTCACGGTGGATGTGCACTCGCCCAACTACGCCCGTGTCAACGCCGCGCTGCCGCAGATTGACGCCTGGTATGATGCCTTCAAGGTGAAGAAAGGCGACAAGATGTTTGTGCCGAAGAACAAGCGCGCGCATATCTGGTAAGCCGGACGTCAGCGAGAGGAGAAATACAAGCAAAGAGCCACAGTGAACAGAGGGAGGCTGCTCCCTTGTTCTCTGTGGCTCTTTGTTTGTATGCGGTGACTGTAGTCGGATTACAGGAACGCGTCGATGACCTTGCAGCTTCCGCTCTCGGGCAGAATGTCGTACTCGGCGATGGCAGCCGGCACCATGGCGCTGTAGCCGTGGCGGAGCGTCACCTCGTCGCCGGTGGCCGTGACGCGGATGCGGCAGTCGCCCTCGAGGGCCATGAGGATGACAAAGCTGTCGCGGTCGCGCAGGTCGAAGTGGGTGTTGCCCTGCACGTCGTCTACGCGCACCGTGAAGAACGGACTGCTGACCACGGTGTTGGCCTTGCCCTGCTCGTAGTGGTACTGCGAGCGGTATTGCGTGCCGGCCTTGTAGTTCAGGGCCTCTGCGGCGAGGTCCACGTGCAGCTCACGCGGCTTGCCGTCGAGCCCCGGGCGGTTGTAGTCGAAAAGACGGTAGGTGAGGTCGCAGCTCTGCTGTATTTCGGCAATGAGCAGTCCGCTGCAGATGGCGTGCACCGTGCCGGCGGGAATGAAGAAGGCGTCGCCCGCCTTCACCGGCTGCTTGCTTAGCACGTCAGTGATGGTGCCGTCGGCCACGCGGCGGCGGAACTCGGCCTCGTCGATGTCGTGGGCAAATCCCTCGTAGAGATAGGCCCCAGGCTTGGCGTCAAGCACGTACCACATCTCCGTCTTGCCGCGCTCGTAGCCTAAGCGCTGCGCCATGGCATCGTTGGGGTGAACCTGGATGGACAGGTCGTCCTGAGCGTCGATGAACTTGATGAGCAGGGGCATCTGGTTATGATATTCCCTGGCCACCTTGCCGCCGAGCATCTCCTCGGGGGCATCGGCAATGACCGAGATGAGGTCGCGGCCCTTCAGCGTGCCGTTGCTCACGACACTCGTGCTGCCGGGAACGGCGCTCACTTCCCACGACTCGCCCATGGGATTGGCCGTGTCGGGCAGTCCCTTGACTTTCGTCAGCTGGTGGCCGCCCCATACCTTCTCATGCAGGATAGGCTCAAAAAGCAGAGGATAGAATTTCTTTTCCATTTTTGTTATACTAATTCTTGAATGATAACTCGTTGGCTAAGCCCTAAAGGGTTTGCCCTTGCCTCGTTGGCTAAGCCCTAAAGGGTTTGCCCTTGCAAAAGTAGCGATAAAATTTGAGTGTGCAAACGTTTCCCCTGTTTTTTTGCTTCCAGTCACCCCGTGCGTCAGTCGTTTTATCCGTTGTGTATAATGGTATTGGTGTAGTGGCCGGCCTTGTGCCGGCCACCAGCCCTTGCCATGGCATTTCCTCTCTACATGGAGAATGGCTTAAATGCCGTTGGAGAATGGCTTAAATGCCGTTGGAGAATGGCTTAAATGCCGTTGGAAAATGGCTTAAATCTCAACGCCAACAATCTTGCCGCCTATATTCATGCTGCCACCGAGAGTTGAGAGAATAAGCACTCCTAACTCCTCACTCCTTACTCCTCACTCCTAACTTTCCTTATTCCTATTTCTTTTTGGAACTGCCGCTTGAGACGGCGCAGCAGCCCCGGCTTCCGCGTGCTGATGTCGGTCTGCTGTGCAGGATCGGCATGGAGGTCGTAGAGCGTCCAGTGGTCCAGGTTGCCGAGCTCATTGCCGGTATTGTTGGTTTTCGGTCCCTTGTAAGGTGGGATGAGGGCATAGTTTCCCGACCGGTAGGCCAGCCGTCCCTCTGCCTCCACCACAAAGCCCTTGCGTCCCTTGCCCGACTTTCCGAGGAAGGCGTTGAGGTGGTTCTCCGAGTCAAGGCCTGCTGGCACAGGCTGGCCTACGAGGGCGGCGATGGAGGCAAGGATGTCCTGCTGCGTCAGCAGCGCATGGCTTGTCACCGGCTTGATGGTACCTTTCCAGTAGACGAAGAACGGCACGCGCGTGCCGGCGTCAAACAGGCTGTATTTGCCGCCCCTCAGTCCGCCGTTGGGGTCGTGGAGGCGCCGGGTGCCGCGCGAGCCGTCCTGGTAGCCGTCGTCAAGCACGGGACCGTTGTCGCTCGTGAAGATGATGAGCGTGTTCTCCAACAGTCCTTTCTCCCGGAGCATCTCCACCACCTGCCCGACACACCAGTCGGCCTCTTTCACCACGTCGCCGCGCGGTCCCAGGCTGGTGGCTCCGGCAAAGGCGGTGTCGGGAACACGCGGCACGTGAGGCTCGTGGAGACCATAGTAGAGGAAGAACGGACGCGAGGCTGAGGCCGTGTCGATGAACGACCTGACTTTCTCCAGGAGGCATCGCGCCATGGTGGTGTCGTTCCAGATGGCGGAGCGTCCGCCCCTCATATACCCGATGCGGGGAATGCCGTTGATGATGGAGCCCTGATGGCCGTCCGACCAGCGCATGCGCATCATCTCGGGATGGTTGGCAGCAGTGGGCTCGCCGGCGAAGGGATGGTTGTAATCGACGCTGATGGGGTCGGAGGGGTCGAGGCCGGCCACGCGGCCGTTCTCCACATACACCGTGGGCACGCGGTCGACGGTGGCGGCTATGAGATAGGAGTAGTCGAAACCCAGGTCTTGGGCGCCGGGACTTATCTTGCGGTTCCAGTCAATCTTGCCCATGCCCATGCCGAGGTGCCATTTGCCGATGGCGGCAGTAGCGTAGCCGGCATTGCGGAGCATTTTGGCTATTGTGAACTGCTGCGGATTGATGAGGAGGGGCGCGTCACCGGGCAGTATCTTCGCATCCTTGTTCTTCCATGGATACATGCCCGTGAGCAGGGCGTAGCGCGAGGGCGTAGAGGTGGCCGACGAGGCATGGCCGTCGGAGAGGCATACGCCGCCCGCGGCGAGACTGTCGATGTGGGGTGTGAGCAGCGTGCGGTTGCCGTAGGCGCTTACGTCGCCCCAGCCGAGGTCGTCGGCCATGATGACGATGATGTTGGGATGCTTTCCTGCTGCCGAGGCTGCGGCAGAGAGCAGCAGCAGTGCTGGCAGTGCAGATAGTTTTTGTCTCATATTTCGGTTTTTCGATATTCCGGCATGGATGTATGCCTATAAATCATAACGTCTGTTGACCGTTGAATATTATGAAGCCCCCAGTCCTTTATTCCCATATTTATGGTAGGGCCACTCACTGTTGGTAGGGCCATTCACTGTCCCTATTGCGTCAGGGCATGATGCCGGGCTGTTGCTGCTTGTTGGCGGGCCGCTGTTCGCCCGGACGACGCTCCCAACTGGCTTTAACGCCAAGACATGGCGGCCGCTGCGTTCAGGTATGGCGGCCACCATGGCAATGCGTGGCGATTGCCGTGGTTGTGTGAGACGGTCGCCCCTGCACTGTCGTTTAAGCCATTTGGAACTGTCGTTTAAGCCATTTGGAACTGTCGTTTAAGCCATTTGGCCCTGTCGTTTAAGCCATTTGGCACTGTCGTCTGACGCCTGCCGGGACGTCCCGTGGCAGTGCGATGGCAACAAACTGTCCGTGCAGGCGAAAAAATAATAATCCTTTGGGCTGACAGTCTCACAAATAATCACTATTTTTGCAACGTGTTAGACCGACTAAACACTAATAACATATATATGAAGAACAATTTGTTTGATATTACAGGTCAGGTGGTAGCCATCACCGGTGGCACGGGTATTCTGGGACGCTGCATAGCAAAGTATCTTGCCTCGCAGGGAGCCAAAGTCGTGATTATGGCCCGCAGGGAGGAAATGGGACAGAAGATTGTCGACGGAATAAAGGCTGACGGCGGTGAGGCGATGTTCCTCAAGACCGATGTCCTGGACAAGGCCGTGCTGGAAAGCAACCTTGACGACATGCTGAGGCAGTACGGTCGTGTGGACGCGCTGCTCAACGCCGCAGGCGGCAACATGCCGGGAGCTACCATTCCGCCTGACAAGACCATATTCGACCTTAACCCCGACGATTTCAAGCGTGTGATGGAGCTCAACCTCATCGGTACGGTACTGCCTACGCAGGTGTTTCTGCGCCCGATGGCAGAGCAGCAGTCGGGCAGCATTGTCAACTTCTCGTCGATGTCAGCCTTCCGTCCGTTGACCCGTGTGGCAGGCTATGGCGTGGCCAAGGCCGGCATCAACAATTTCACGGCTTATATGTCGAAAGAAGTCGCGTCGAAGTTCAGTCCCCATATCCGCGTCAACGCCATCGCACCGGGCTTCTTCCTCACCGACCAGAACCGTACGCTGCTCACCAATTCGGACGGCAGCCTGACGCAGCGCGCCAAAGACATTATCCGTCAGACACCGATGGGCCGCATGGGTGAGCCTGAGGAACTGTGCGGCACCATCCACTATCTCATCAGCCCGGCCTCGCAGTTCGTCACCGGCACAGTTGCTGTGGTCGACGGCGGTTTCAACGTGTTCAGTATTTAAGGCTGATTGCGATGACCGACAACGGACAAGAATATGGCAGGATAAAGATATGGTTATAATGCGCATGCGTTCAGACAGGTCGGGTAGGGTGGTATTGCTTGCGGCGCTGCTGTTGGGCAGCACCGTCCTGGCGTTGGCGCAGAATGCCACTGACGCTCAGCCGGGTAAGCATGGGAAGCGAGTGAAGGCCAGGTGGGCCACCGCCGACAGCTTGCGTCTGGAACTCAGGAAGGCGGCCGACGAGGGACGCATGTTTCAGTGGGGCGACAGCCTGCTGCGTGAGCGGCTCGGCAAGAGTAAGATTGACTCGGCACGCTACATGAAGCTGCAGGCTCGGCTGCGCCGGGCCGACCAGCGTCTGCACAAGGGTGACAAGCTTCTTGAGGAAAAATACAGGAAGATCCGTTTCGACACCCTTTATATTTCCCGCCCCAATGCCAGATGGACCATCAAGCTGCGCACCAATCTTTCCGGCGCTCAGCTGAAATTTTACGGGGTAAATGGTCAGTCTGACTTCAACGGCGACCTGCGGGCCGACTATCGCGGCACAATCAGTGTGGCGGCAGCCTATCGTGGCATTGCCGTCGGACTGGCCGTCAATCCAGCCAAGTTGGCCGGAAAGAGCAAGGACAATGAGTTCAACCTCAATTCGTACGGCAATAAGTTTGGTTTCGATGTGGTGCTGCTGTCCTCAAAGACCTATCATGGGACGGTGGAAAGCAACGGTGGCCCAATCGAAATCGCTAAAGGACAGCTGCAGCAGAAAGCTGTCAACATCAACCTTTACTATGCTTTCAACGGCCGCCGTTTCTCTTTCCCCGCTGCGTTCAGCCAAAGCTACGTGCAAAAGCGGAGCGCCGGCAGCTTCATGCTGGGCATGAGCATGGACGGACAATATACCAACGCCTGCGATGTCATGGCCGGCAGCGGTGTCGGCAATGCCAAAATGCGCATCTATGCTTTGGGCATAGGAGCAGGATACGGCTACAATCTCGTTGCCGGCCGTCACTGGCTTTTCCATCTCTCCAGCCTGCCAACCTTTGACGTGCTCCTGCGGTCGTATGTCTCGACCGATGAGGGAAAAATCAATCTGCACTACCGCTTCCCAAGCGTCATCATCACGGGAAGAGGCGCAGCCGTGTATTCATGGAACAACAAATTCTTCGGCGCTACGATGGTGTTCAACTACTCCAGTGTGGGCAGGGAGAACCGGCTGAAGATAGAGCGTGCCAAGGAAAGGCTGCGCTTGTTCTACGGCTTCCGCTTTTAGACATTAATATCTGCCACTTTGTCAGTCGCCAATGGCCAGTCTTTCCCCTTGGCACAACCTTTGTCTGATGAAACGCGAGCTTTTTGCTCAAGTAACTTTCAGAAAAATAATAAAATAAAATATACTACTATGGGAAAGATTATTGGTATCGACTTAGGTACAACAAACAGCTGTGTTGCCGTATTCGAGGGCAACGAGCCAGTGGTTATCGCAAACAGCGAGGGCAAGCGCACCACACCGTCTGTGGTGGGCTTCATGAAAGACGGTGAGCGCAAGGTGGGCGATCCTGCAAAGCGCCAGGCCATCACCAACCCGAAGAACACCGTGTATTCCATCAAGCGCTTCATGGGTGAGACCTATCAGCAGTGCAGCGCCGAGGTGGCACGTGTGCCTTACACCGTCATCAACGACAACGGTTTCCCCAAGGTGCAGATTGAGGGTGCAGCCCATCCTTATACGCCGCAGGAAATCTCTGCCATGATACTGCAGAAGATGAAGAAGACCGCTGAGGACTACCTCGGACAGGAGGTGACCGACGCCGTGATTACTGTGCCGGCCTACTTCTCCGACTCTCAGCGTCAGGCCACGAAAGAGGCTGGTACCATTGCCGGTCTGAACGTCCGCCGTATCGTCAACGAGCCTACGGCTGCCGCTCTGGCTTACGGTGTGGATAAAGCCAATAAGGATATGAAGATTGCCGTGTTCGACCTCGGTGGCGGCACATTCGATATCTCCATCCTGGAGTTCGGCGGCGGCGTGTTCGAGGTGCTGGCCACCAACGGTGATACCCACTTAGGCGGCGACGACTTCGACCAGGTCATCATCGACTGGCTCGTGCAGGGCTTCAAGGCTGACGAGGGCATCGACCTCACGAAAGACCCGATGGCCATGCAGCGCCTGAAAGAGGCTGCCGAGAAGGCTAAGATTGAGTTGAGCTCAACTACCTCGACCGAAATCAACCTGCCTTACATCTCGGCAGAGGGCGGTGTGCCAAAGCACTTGGTGAAGACCTTGACACGTTCACAGTTCGAGCAGCTGGCTCATGACCTCATTCAGAAGTGCCTTGTGCCTTGCCAGAACGCCATCCGCGACGCCAAGCTCTCAACGAGCGACATCGACGAGGTGATACTTGTGGGCGGCTCGAGCCGTATCCCCGCTGTGCAGACCTTGGTGAAGAACTACTTCGGCAAGGAGCCCAGCAAGGGCGTGAACCCCGATGAGGTGGTGGCCGTCGGCGCATCCATCCAGGGCGCCATCCTCAACAACGAGAAGGGTGCAGGCGACATCGTGTTGCTCGACGTCACTCCACTGACCCTCGGCATCGAGACCATGGGCGGCGTGATGACCAAGCTCATCGAGGCCAACACCACCATTCCTTGCAAGAAGACGGAGACGTTCTCTACCGCCGTCGACAACCAGACGGCAGTGACCATCCACGTGCTGCAGGGTGAGCGTCCGATGGCTGCCCAGAACAAGAGCATCGGCCAGTTCAACCTTGAGGGCATTGCTCCGGCCCGCCGTGGCGTTCCTCAGATTGAGGTGACCTTCGATATCGATGCCAACGGTATCCTGAACGTCAGCGCAAAGGATAAGGCTACGGGCAAGGAGCAGAGCATACGCATCGAGGCCAGCAGCTCGCTGAGCAAGGACGACATCGAGCGCATGAAGGCTGAGGCCAAGGCCAACGAGGAGTCGGATAAGAAGGAGCGTGAGAAAGTGGACAAGCTCAACCAGGCTGACTCCATGA
>CABVDL010000078.1 GCA_902497035.1 uncultured Prevotella sp. | reverse complement strand
CCCCCGCGCCTTGGAAAGGCGCGGCACACAACGGGGAGCGCGGGAAGACGGAGGGGCGCGGCACACAACGGGGAGCGCGGAAAGACGGAGGAGCGCGGCACACAACGGGACGATAAGGAAAGACACGACGGGACGATAAGGAAAGACACGACGGGACGATAAGGAAAAAGAAGGGGGAAAGTGAACAATGAGGAAAAATAATGGTAACTTTGCCGGTAGAAAGACAGTATAAGAGTATGGAGGACGAAGTAAACAAAATAATGAAGAGAAGAACTGTTACTATATATTTAAAGGGATATGCTGTAAGGGCTGTAAGGACTGCAAGGGCTGCAAGGGCTGTAAGGGCTGTAAAGGCTGTAAAGGCTGTAAGGGCTGTAAAGGCTGTAAGGACTGCAAAGGCTGTAAGGACTGCAAAGGCTGTAAGGACTGCAAAGGCTGCAATGAACGCAGTGGCGCTGAGGAGCCGGTTGCCGCGAGCAGCCGTGCTGGCCATGACGGCTCTGCTGGTCATCAGCTCGAGAGCAGACGGACAGGGACTGCTGGAGGTGAAGCAGTTCAAGCTCCACAATGGCATGACGGTATGGCTGAACAACGACCCCACCCAGCCGAAGATATTCGGAGCGGTGGTAGTGAAGGCGGGGGCCAAGGAGTGCCCAAACACCGGCATCGCCCATTATCTGGAGCATCTGATGTTCAAAGGCACGAAGCGCATCGGCACCGTAGACTACGGGAAGGAGCGGCCGTGGCTCGACAGCATCACGCGGCAGTATGACCTGCTTGCCCACACCACCGACGCATCACAGCGGCTGAGCATCCAGCGCGGCATCAACGAACTGTCAGTCAAGGCTGGCCAATACGCCATTCCCAACGAATACAGCAATCTCATCAGCCGTTATGGCGGCACACGGCTCAATGCCTATACCTCGTTCGAGGAGACTGTCTTTCATAATTACTTTTCCTCCCAATACCTCCGCCAGTGGTGCGAGCTCAACGCAGAGCGCCTGCTCAATCCCGTGTTCCGGCTCTTCCAGGGCGAGCTTGAGGCTGTCTATGAGGAGAAGAACATGTATGCCGACAATCTCCTCACCGCTACCGCCGAGAAAGTACAGCAATACGCCTTAAAAGGCACCCCATACGCCTACCCCATCATCGGCGCTACCGACAGTTTGAAAAATCCGAGGCTGTCGGAGATGTACCGGTTCTTCAAGACCTATTATGTGCCTGAGAACATGGGACTTATACTCTGCGGTGACCTCCGCCTCGCAAACGACTCCATCAGCGGCCACATGACCATGAGCCAGCTGCAGGCACTGCTTGAGCGTACCTTTGGCCAGCTGCCGCCGTCAGACCATCCCGTCAAAGAGACACCGCGCGCCAAACTTCGCGACTTCCGCCACACCGAAGCCTTCCGCGTGAAAGTCCCCGTGCCACTGGTCAAGGCCACCGGCTATCTCTGGCAGGCGCCGTCCGAGCGCGACTCCGACTACATCGCCTTTCAGGTGATGGTGCCGATGTTGAGCAATCCCTCAAAGACAGGGTTCATCGACTCCTTAGTGACAGCGGGCAGGCTGTTCTATGCCATGGGCATTGACCGCGGCTACAACTTCAAGGATTTCAGCGCCTACGGTTTCGGACTTGTGCCGCGCCTGCCTTTCGGCTCACGGAAGAAAGCCGAGCTGCTCTGCCTGGCGCAAGTCGGCAGGCTCAAGCGCGGTGCCTTTTCCGACCAGCAGCTTGCCACCGAGAAGCTCACGCTACAGCGCAACATGATGCTCGACCTTGAGACCATCAGCGGCCGAAGCACGGCCATGATCAACGCATTCTCGCACGACCTGCAGTGGAGCGACATCATCAGCCGCTATAAGGCCGTGGCCAGGGTGACCAGGGCCGACATCATGCGCGTGGCACGGCGCTGGCTGGGAGACGACTCTCTGAAAATCGTCAAGACCTTCGGCCGATACCCCAAGGAGCATGTCAGCCAACCCGGCTACAAGCCCGTCACGCCTCCCCACGCCGGCGAGCAGTCGGACTACGCCAAAGCCATGGCGCAGGAGCCCGTGGCACAGCTCACGCCAAAGACCGTCGATTTCGGCCGTGACGCCGCCTCCACCCCACTCACCCCGTTAGTCAGCCTCTACACGGCTAAGAACCCGGCCAACGATGTCTATACGCTGAAGTTGATTTACCGTACCGGCGAGAACAATGACCCGAGACTCAGCGTGCTGGCCGACTATCTCAACCGCATCGGCACAAGGCAGCACAGTCACCAGGCCTTCGGCCAACTGCTGCGGCAGTACGGCACTTCACTCGCGGTCTCGTCGTCGCCAACCAGTTTCACCGTCACGCTGACCGGCCTTGAGCCCTACCTTGACAAGGCCCTGACGCTGCTCCGCGAATGGCTCACCGAGCCCAAGGCCGACCACCGTCAGCTCAGGCGTCTGGCCAAGACGGCACGTCTCGACCGCTACACCTTACTGAAAGACAATGCCGGCATAGCCGATGCCGTCATGGAATTTGCGGCGAAGAAAGAGGGGTCAGCCCTCCTCAACAGGCTCTCGGCCAAGGACATCGGACGGTTGCGCGACGACAGTCTACTCCAGCTCTTCCACGAGGTGCAGACCTACCAGACCGACATTGCCTACTGCGGACGGCAGTCGGCCGACGCCATCGCGCCGCTGCTCAGGCAGCAGTTGCCGCTCGACAGGGCAAGCCGCCCGTGGCAGCGTACCGGCCGCCAGCTGCAGGCCTATGGCGAACGCGTGGTCTATCTGTATGACAATCCGTCAGCCCGTCAGACCATCGTCGGCGCCTACCAGCCCGTTCCGGCACAGCCCGACATGGACAGCCGCGCCCGTCTGACGCTGTGGGGCAACTACTTCGGCGGCGGAATGCAGTCGGTGCTGTTCCAGGAGGTGCGCGAGTTCCGCGCGCTGGCCTATTCGGCCCACGGCACCACGCTCCAGCCCGACCTCAGAACCCGCGCCAACGACCGTTGCGGCTTCTATGCCAAGATTGGCACCCAGGGCGACAAGGCCATGCAGACGCTGACGCTGCTCGACTCGCTCCTCGACCACATGCCCGCGCGGCGAAGTAACATGGAGGCGGCACGGCAGGCTGTGGTCAACGGCATCAACAACGGCTACCCCACCTTCCGCGACCTGCCCGTATATGTGGCCAACAACCGGCTGCTGGGTTACGGCCACGACCCCGGCGCCGACCTGCTCCATGCGCTGGACACGCTCGGCATCGACGACATCATGGCATTCTACCGCGACCATGTCCGGCAGCAGCCGCGTGCCCTGATTGTCGTCGGCAACAAGCGCATGCTCGACATGGACCGCCTGCGGCGGATGGGACGAGTGGTGGAACTGAAGGCAAGGGATGTCTGCAAATAATAAAAAACAGCAAAAGAATGGCACGTTTCTTGCACGGCTGACAGAAAAGAATTATTTTTGCATTCTACATGATTAATCAATAAACCTTATGGAATTACAAGACTTGGAAAAAATCGTCACAGAGCGTCAAGGCGCCTTATCGACCGCATTCCCCGCCCTTATGCGCAAAGTATATGTATGGATGACGCTCGCCCTCGTCATCACAGGCATCTGCGCCTATGGCGTGGCCACGAGTCCAGCCCTGCTTCAGCTGGTATTCGGCAACAGCGCCGCCATCTGGGTGCTGTTCATCGCTGAGCTCGGCCTCGTGTTCTACACCACCGCGCGCATCAACCGTCTCTCGCTCAGCACGGCCACCACGCTGTTCATCATCTATTCAGCGCTCAATGGCGTCACGCTCTCATCCATCTTCGTGGTCTATGCCATGACATCCATCGCCAAGGTGTTCTTCATCACCGCCGGCACGTTTGCCGCAATGGCCTTTGTCGGCTACACCACCAAGAAAGACCTCACCCGCTTTGGCGGCATCGCCATGATGCTGCTCATCGGCCTCATCATCGCGTCGCTGGTCAACATGTTCGTGCAGAGCTCAATGCTCGACCTCGTCCTGAGCTATATCGGCGTGGTCCTCTTCGTCGGCCTCACCGCATGGGACAGCCAGCAGATCAAGCGCGCGCTGGCCATGCAGACCGACATGAGCGAGGACTCGCAGAAGGTGGCACTGCTCGGCGCACTGACGCTCTACCTCGACTTCATCAACCTGTTCCTCTATCTGCTGAGAATATTCGGCAGGAGCGACAACTGATTTCCACAGGCACCACTGCCAAAAGTGACATTATAAACCTCAGATGGGCATCCGCGACACGACATTCTGTCACGGGTGCCCATTTTTTTGTAAGCTGAAACAGCCTGTCTGACGCCCTCACACCGGCATTACGACACTGCGATATGGCTTGAGCGACAAACTGTGGTGGCCGCAGCTGCCGCACGTGGTGGCCGCAGCAGTCGTGCATGGCGGCCGCAGCAGTTGTGCGTAGCGGTCACCACAGTTTCTCGCTCAAGCCGTCTCGCAGTGTCGCTTAATCCCTCTCGCTGTGTCGCTTAACCCGTCTCACAGCATCGGATATGCAAGTTTGATGGAAGCAAACGCATATATCCCATCAAGCCGCCACACAAATCGTTATGTTTTGGGGCGAGAATGCTTTTAATCCATCAACAAAATGAAATATTGACACAAGTTTTTGCAATATTTCTTGTAAGAACTAAAAAAATATGCTAATTTTGCAGTCGTATTGGCATAATTATTCAATATGAAGATAAAGACAAGACGGTTAGAAACCATTAAACAGCTGATTTCATCACAACAGCTGAGCAGCCAGGCCGAACTGCTGCGCGAGCTCCGCAAGGAGGGCTATTTCCTTACGCAAGCCACGCTAAGCCGCGACCTCAAGCAACTGAAGGTGGCCAAGGCCGCAACAATGGGCGGCCAATATATCTACGTGCTGCCCAACGAGACGATGTACCGCCGGGTACACACGGAGCGCAGGTCAACAGAAGTACAGTACGGCATGGGCTTTCAAAGCATCAAGTTCTCGGGCAACATGGGTGTCATCCGCACCAGACCCGGCTATGCGAGCAGCATTGCCTTCAACATTGACAACGACGAAATTCCCGAGATATTAGGCACCATTGCGGGAGACGACACCATATTCATCGTCATTGCCGACGGGGCCGACCACAACGCCATCACAGAGCGCATCAAGAGCATCATCAGTATATAACTAAATAGCTTTATGACTCAAGTAAACGTCATGGTGGCCAACGAAAGCCACATCAAGTACGTTGACACTATCCTCAAGACCATTGCCGACGCAGCCAAGGTGCGCGGTACGGGCATTGCCAAGCGCTCACCCGAATACGTAGCGACGAAGATGCGCGAGGCCAAGGCCGTCATTGCGCTCGACGGAGACAAGTTTGCCGGCTTCAGCTACATCGAGACCTGGGGCAACAAGCACTATGTCACCACGTCGGGCCTCATCGTTCATCCCGACTACCGCGGCATGGGACTGGCCAAGCGCATCAAGGCCCTCACCTTCACCCTTGCCCGCCTGCGATGGCCCCACGCCAAGATTTTCTCACTGACCAGCGGGTCGGCCGTGATGAAGATGAACACGCAGTTAGGCTATCTGCCCGTCACTTTCAACGACCTCACCGACGACGAGGCGTTCTGGCGCGGCTGCGAGGGCTGCATCAATCACGACATTCTCGTACGTACCGGCCGTCAATACTGCATCTGCACCGCCATGCTCTTCGACCCCGAGGAGCATCTGCCCGCACGCATACCCAAGGAGGTCATGGAACGCATCAGGCGCATCGACGGAAAAGAGTAACACCAAAACATCATTCACCTTAACAGAAAAGCTTATGAAAAAGAAAGTAGTGGTCGCCTTCAGTGGCGGACTTGACACCTCATACACCGTGATGAAGCTCAGCCAGGACGGATGGGAAGTTTATGCCGCATGCGCCAACACGGGCGGCTTCAGCCCCGAGCAGCTGGCAAAAAATGAGGAGAATGCCTACAAGTTGGGCGCACACCAGTATGTCACGCTCGACGTAACGCAGGAATATTATGCCAAGAGCCTTAAATACATGATATTCGGCAACGTGCTGCGCAACAACTGCTATCCCATATCCGTATCGTCGGAACGCATCTTCCAGGCCATCGCCATCGCCCACTATGCCAAGGAGATAGGCGCCGACGCCATCGCCCACGGCTCGACCGGCGCGGGCAACGACCAGATACGTTTTGACATGACTTTTCAGGTGATGGCCCCGGGCATCGACATCATCACGCTCACCCGCGACAAGGAGCTCTCGCGCAAGGAGGAGGTGGATTACCTCAACGCTCATGGTTTCTTCGCCGACTTCACCAAACTGAAATACAGCTACAACGTCGGCATCTGGGGCACGAGCATCTGTGGCGGCGAACTGCTCGACCCGACTCAGGGACTTCCCGAGAGTGCCTATCTGAAGCACGTCACCGCCAAAGAGCCCGAGGCCGAGCTGCGCATCACGTTCAAGCACGGCGAGATTGACGCCGTCAATGGCGAGCACTTCGACGACAAGGTGAAAGCCATCCAGAAGATTGAGGCCATTGGGGCCAGCTACGCCATCGGCCGCGACTGCAATGTCGGCGACACCATCATCGGCATCAAGGGACGCGTGGGCTTCGAGGCTGCCGCGCCTAAGCTCATCATCGAGGCCCACCGCCTGCTTGAGAAATCGACGCTGAGCAAATGGCAGCAATATTGGAAAGACCAGATTGGCAACTGGTACGGCATGTTCCTGCACGAGAGCCAGTATCTGGAGCCGGTAATGCCTGACATGGAGGCCTTCCTCGAGAGCTCGCAGCGCCACGTCAACGGCACCGCCATCCTCCAGCTGCGCCCCTACTGCGTGCAGACCGTCGGCGTCGACTCGCCCGACGACCTCACCAAGTCGAAGCTCGGCGAGTATGGAGAGATGAACCACGGCTGGACCGCGCAGGACGCCAAGGGCTTCATCAAACTGCTCAGCATGCCGCTCAAAGTGTATTACGGTACCCACCCCGACGAAGAGAGATAACAGCCTTATGATAAAAGTAGGAATATTCGGAGCGGCCGGCTACACCGGCGGCGAGCTCATCCGCCTGTTAGTCAACCACCCGCAGGCCACCATCGTCTTTGCCAACAGCGAGAGCCACGCGGGTGACGATGTCACCGCCGTCCACGAAGGCCTCTATGGCGACACCGAACTGAAGTTCACGGCCGACATGCCTTTCGACGATGTCGACGTGGTGTTTTTCTGCTTCGGTCACGGCAAGAGCGAGGCGTTCATGCAGGCCCACGACATTCCCGAGCGGGTGAAGATCATTGACCTGGCCCAGGACTTCCGTCTGGCCCCCGACGAGACCGTGGCCACGCAGCGACCAACGGCCAAGCGGCACGACTTCGTCTATGGACTTCCAGAAATCAACCGCAGCCGCATCGCCAAGGCCCGGCACGTGGCCAACCCGGGCTGCTTCGCCACCTGCATCCAGCTCGGACTGCTCCCTGCGGCCAAGATGGGACTGCTCAAAGGCAGCATCAGCGTCAATGCAATCACAGGCTCCACAGGCGCAGGCGTCAAGCCCGGCGCGACAACTCATTTCTCCTGGCGCAACAACAACATGAGCATCTACAAGCCGTTCCGCCACCAGCACGTGCCTGAGATCTGCCAGAGCCTCGCCCAGGTGCAGGGCCAGTTCAGCGCCGACATCGACTTCATTCCCTATCGGGGCGACTTCACCCGCGGCATCTTCGCCACCGAGGTGGTGCGCACCGAGGCCGACATCGAGACCATCATCGAAGACTACAAGGCTTTCTACAGCGACGCGCCGTTCACGCATTACGTCAGCCAGCCGCTCGACCTGAAGCAGGTGGTCAACACCAACAAGGCTCTCGTCCACTGCGAGAAAGACGGCGACAAGCTGCTCATCACGTCGTGCATCGACAACCTGCTCAAGGGAGCCGTGGGACAGGCCGTAGAGAACATGAACCTCATGTTCGGCATCGACGAGACCGCAGGACTCCGCCTTAAGGCCTCCGCATTCTAAAATTTCAATCACATGGAACTATTCAAAGTATTCTCACTTTTCGACGTCAACATCGTCCGCGGCCGCGGCGCCCACGTCTGGGACGACAAGGGGCAGGAGTATCTCGACTTCTACGGCGGCCACGCCGTCATCAGCATCGGACACTGCCATCCGCACTATACGCAGCGCGTCACGCAGCAGCTCAACGAGCTTTGCTTCTATTCCAACAGCGTCATCAACCGGCTGCAGGAGCAACTGGCCCAGCGGCTGGGCAAGGCCAGCGGCTACGAAGATTATCAGCTGTTTCTCATCAACAGTGGCGCAGAGGCAAATGAGAACGCACTCAAGCTCGCCAGCTTCCACAACGGCCGGAAACGCATTCTGGCTGCGAGCCATTCGTTCCACGGGCGCACCTCACTCGCCGTTGAGGTTACCGACAACAAGAAGATTGTAGCTCCCATCAACGACAACCACCACGTTACATTCCTTCCGATGAACGACCTTGAGGCCTGGCAGCGCGAGCTGGCCAAGGGGGATGTCTGCGCCTGCATCTTAGAGTGCATCCAAGGCATCGGCGGATGCGTCATGGCAACGCCCGAGTTCGCCCAAGGGGTGGCCAGGGCCTGCAGGCAACATGGCACGGTGCTCATCTGCGATGAGATACAATGCGGCTATGGCCGAAGTGGCAAGTTCTTTGCCCATCAGTGGCTCGGCATCAAGCCCGACCTCATCACCGTGGCAAAGGGCATCGCCAACGGCTACCCGATGGGCGGACTGCTTATCTCGCCCGAGTTCAAGCCCGTCATCGGCATGCTCGGCACCACATTCGGCGGCAACCACTTAGGCTGTGCCGCAGCCCTGGCCGTACTCGACGTGTTCGAGGACGAGCATCTCGTAGAGAACGCCAACACCGTAGGCACCTATCTCATCGGGCAGCTGCGCAGTCTTCAGGCCACGCAGCCACATATCAGAGAGGTGCGCGGACGCGGACTGATGGTGGGGGTCGTCCTGGACATTCCCCACAAGGAGGTGCGCCAGCGCCTCATCCACGAGCAGCACGTCTTCACGGGCTGCGCCGGCACCAACATCCTGCGCATCCTGCCGCCGCTCATCATCACCAAGGCCGATGTCGATGACTTCATCTTCCGTTTGGCCAAGGTGCTTAAGTCAATGTAAACAGATTAGAACATGAAAATAGCCATCATTGGAGCCGGCGAGATGGGCGGAGCCTTTGCCGCCGGACTGCTGAAAAGCAATATCCTCAAGAGCTCCGACGTCACTGTAGCCAACCCTCACGCAAACAAGCTGGAGCGTTTCGCCAAGTCTGGAGCCTCGGTGACCACCGACAACAAGGTGGCTGTCGTGGGTGCCGACTATGTCGCCATTGTCGTTAAGCCGACAGTTGTGAAGACCGTCATCGACGAAATCAAGGAGGTTCTCGACTACGACAAACAGCTCGTTCTCAACATGGCAGCCTCCATCAGCATCAGCCAGTTGGAGCAATGGCTCAGCAAGGACGGAAAGGTGCCCGCCGTTTGTCAGGTGTTGCCCAACATCGGCATTGAGGAACGGGCGTCAATGACGTTTATCACGCCAAGCGAAAGCTGCCGTTCCCATATCGACAAGATTGTCGGACTGTTCAACCATTTGGGCGGTGCGATGGTCGTCGACGAGCATCTGCTCAGCGCGGGCACGGCCCTGTCGGGCTGCGGCATCGCCTTCATCATGCGCTTCATCCGTGCCGCCTCAGAGGCCGGCGTAGAGCTGGGGTTCAAGGCCGATGAGGCCAAGACCATCGTGATGCAGACCATGCTCGGTGCTGTAAGCCTGCTCCAGGCCAGCGGCGACCATCCCGAAGCTGCCATTGACAAGGTGACGACTCCCGGCGGAATGACCATTCGGGGCCTTAACACGCTCGAGCGCAACGGGTTCACCAACGCTGTGATTGAGGGCTTCAAGGGATGCCTATGAAGCAACGTGTCGTCATCAAGATTGGCTCCAACGTGCTGACGCGCCCCGACGGCAAGGTCAATGTCACGCGCCTGTCGGCCCTGGTCGACCAGGTGGTGTCGCTACGCCGGCACGGCTGCGAGGTGCTGCTCGTCTCCTCCGGCGCCATGGCCTGCGGGCGGGGTGAGCTGAAACCCTCGCGCAAGCTCGACAGCGTGGCCCAGCGCCAGCTGTTCTCAGCCATCGGACAGGTGAAGCTCATGGGACTCTACTACGACCTCTTCCGCGAATACGGCGTGAGCGTCGGCCAGGTGCTGACCATGAAGGAGAACTTCTCCACCCGCGCCGAATATCTTAACCAGCGGTCGTGCCTGAGCGTCATGCTCAGCAGCGGCATCGTACCCATCATCAATGAGAACGACACGGTGAGCGTCACCGAACTGATGTTCACCGACAATGACGAGCTGGCCGGCCTTGTGGCCACCATGATGGATGCCCAGACGCTCGTCATCCTGTCGAACATCGACGGCATCTACAACGGCAACCCGCAGGACAGTGCCACGCGGCTCATCCCCACCGTTGGCTACGGCGACGACATCAACCAATACGTGCAGGCCACAAAGAGCGGCTTCGGACGGGGCGGCATGCGGACCAAGGCCCACATCGCCACGAAAGTGGCCGAGGAGGGCATCAAGGTGATTATTGCCAACGGACTGCGCGACAACGTCCTCACCGACCTGCTCACCCATCCCGGCAACGTGCCGCACACCGTGTTCCGGCCCAATCCCAACCGCATCTCGGGCATCAAGAAGTGGATAGCCCACAGCGAGAGCTTCGCCAAGGGACGCGTCCTCATCAACGCCCAGGCCGAGCAGGCATTGCGCGGCGACCGTCCGGTGAGCCTGCTGCCCGTGGGCGTTACGGCCGTCGAAGGCGACTTCGAGGAGGGAGACATCATCGACGTGGTCAACCCCGAGGGTCAGACCATCGCCGTCGGCCGCAGCAGCTACAGCGCATCCGCGGCCCGGCAGGTCATCGGGCAGCACGATGTCAAGCCCGTCATCCACTACGACTACCTCTTTATGGAGTAGTCACCATCCATCCACCCCACAAAACCCATCCACCCATCATGTCCCCACAATTCATCTCCGCCAAACAAGCCAGCCACTCCCTGCAGCTGCTCACCGACGCGCAGCGCAACACGGTACTTCAGGCCGTGGCCGACGCCATCGTCGCACACACCGGCGACCTGCTCGCCGCCAATGCCGAGGACCTCTCGCGCATGGACAGGACCAACCCGATGTACGACCGCCTGCAGCTCACTGCCGGCCGCCTACAGGACATAGCCGCTGACATGCGCCATGTGGCCACGCTGCCCTCACCGCTCGGCCGCACGCTGAAAGACAAGACGCTGCCCAACGGCCTCCATCTGAGACGGGTGAGCGTGCCGTTCGGTGTCATCGGCATGGTTTACGAGGCACGGCCCAATGTCACTTTCGACGTGTTCTCGCTGTGCTTCAAGAGCGGCAACGCCTGCGTGCTGAAAGGCGGCAAGGACGCCGAGGCTTCATGCCGGGCCGGCGTCAGCCTCATCAAGGACGTGTTGCGCCAACAGGGCGTCACTCCCTCTGCCGTCGAACTGCTGCCGTTCACCCACGAGGCAACGGGCGAGATGCTCACCGCCGTGGGCTACATCGACCTCTGCATCCCCCGCGGCGGCAAGCGCCTGATACAGTTTGTCCGCGACAACGCCAAGGTGCCGGTCATCGAGACCGGAGCCGGCGTGGTGCACTGCTATTTCGACAAGGACGGCGACCTCGACATGGGACGCCGCATCATCCTCAATGCCAAGACGCGGCGGCCAAGTGTCTGCAACGCGCTCGACTGCATTCTCATCCACTCGTCGCGTCTGGACGACCTGCCGGCACTCGTGGCCCCCTTGGGAGAGAGAGGCGTCCGCCTGCATGCCGACGAGCGCGCCTATCAGGCGCTCAAGGGTCACTATCCGCAGACTGAAGCCTCCGACAGCAATGCAGGCGGACCGTCCTCCCTGCTCATTCCCGTCGCATCCGACAAGGCGGATGAGGTATGGAACACGGAGTGGCTCAGCCTGCAGGCCGGCGTGAAAACCGTTGACAGTCTCGACGAGGCACTACAGCACATCGCCACCTACGGCAGCGGCCACAGCGAGAGCATCGTCACCGACAACCGGGAAGCAGCCCGTACGTTCGAGGCCATAGTCGATGCGGCCTGCGTTTATGTCAATGCCCCGACGAGCTTCACCGACGGCGCGCAGTTCGGCCTGGGCGCCGAGATAGGCATCTCTACACAGAAGCTCGGTGCCCGCGGCCCCATGGCCCTGGAGGAAATCACCACTTACAAATGGCTCATCGAGGGGCAGGGACAGACCCGTGATTAGCGCTCACCCCATTCACCCCATCCACCCC
>CABVDL010000077.1 GCA_902497035.1 uncultured Prevotella sp. | reverse complement strand
GGCCGGCCACTACACTGCCACCGGCAGCATCCATTCCTGCCCCCGGCGCGGCTATCCCTAACTTCGGGCTGCTATCTCTTGCCTTCTGTCTCCTTGTTGAGGATGTCGTTGCAGAGGGTGTAGCATTTCGTCATCATGCGCGGAATGTGGAAGGGACCCTTGAAGAGGTTGCCCTTGGCCATTTGCGCGGGCGTGCCGTCGCGGTGGAGGTAGCCGTACCACTCGCCGTATTCGGCATCGGGGAAGTGCTCGTAGGTCCATTCGGAGATGAGCTTGTGGCGGTAGTAGTATTTGTCGTCGCCCGTGGCGAGGTAGGCGTAGAGCGAGCAGATGATGGTCTCGCACTGCGGCCACCAGAACTTCATGTCCTGCGAGTAGTCCTGCGGAGGCAGGTTGCGGCAGTCGCGGAAGTTGATGATGCCGCCGTAGAACTTGTCCCACCCCCAGTCGAACGACCAGTCGAATATTTTCAGGCCGAGGTCGAGCAAGTGCCTGTCCCATCCGCGCAGGCGGCTTTCCTCGAGAATGAACCATGCCGTCTCTATGCAGTGCCCGGGATTGATGGTGCGCGTCATGTTGGTGTCGATGAATTCGCCCTCCATGCCGACGCTCTCAAGGAGGCACTTGAACTCGGGATGGATGAAGTAGCGCTCGAGCTGCGCTATGGAGTCGTCAATTTGCCGGGTGAGCTTCGGGTCGTTGATGGCTTCGCGCAGGCGAGAGCCTACGTTGATGAGTATCATCGTGATGCTGTGGCTGCGCAGCTGCACCGTTGGCTCAAACTTCGGCTCAAGGAAGCCCGGTGTGGCGAGGAAGCGCTGCGTGTCGTCGAAGATTTGCATGGCGCGCTCGGCCCAGTGCCTCTCTCCCGTGGCGATGCTGTACTCGCTCATGGCGATGGCGGCGAAGGTCTCCGAGAACACGTAGCGGCGCTTGCGCAGCGGCTTGCCGTCGCCGGTGACGGAGAAATACATGTGGCCGTCGCTGTCGAAGCAGTATTTCTCTATGAAGTCGATGGCGCTTTTGGCAGCCTCGAGCCATGTGGGATTTTTCTCTACGTTGTTGTAGGCAAAGGCACAGACGAAGGCGAAGCGTCCCTGGAACCAGACGCTTTTCGTGGTGTCCATGAGGGAGCCGTCGCGGTTGACGCAGGTATATACGCCGCCGTGCTTGCGGTCCCAGCCGTGTTCCATCCAGAAAGGCATGATGTTCGTGGTGAGGTCGTGTCTGTAGCGGTCGGCCCAGTTCTCAAAATACGTTTTCTTTTCTTGTTCCATAGTCTGGAGGTTTGTTTTCTGCAATGCGAAGCCATTGAAAATTCTGCGGGTCAATGCAAGACAATCAATAAGCTGGTATGAAATTGATGAAGTGCCCAGAGGCTTAGTCGCCGAGTGTGGCGAGGTAGGCGTCGATGCCGGCCTTGAGGGCCGACCAGTAGTTGAAGCTCCTGACGTGGCACATGTCGAAGATGAAGTAGCCGTCGGCGGCGTTGATGCAGGCATCGACGCTGTTGGTGACGGCTTTCTGTTGTCCGCCGTTGGTGAAGCCGTCGGGGTTGCCCACGTCGGGGCCTCCAGCGAACTTCACGTCGCCCTTGAGCTTGTCCCTTGCCTGCTGGCAGAAGCCCTGCATGGTCCACTCGGTGTTGCCATAGACCGCCGAGGCTGGGGCATAGCACCCGAGGAGCATGAAGTCGAGGCGGTTGGCGAAGCCGTAGCGTTGGTAGTCGGCGTTGGCCCAAGTGGGGTAGTCGGCGTGCGGGTCGTAGTTGTGGCTGGCCCAGTTGACGCCCACCTCATAGTAGGTGGCGTACCATGCGCCGACATAGACGCCTACCTTGACGTTGCTGTTGACGCTGCGCACGCGCGCCACCACGTCTCCTATAAAGTCGTAGATGGTCTTGGCGCGGAAGGCGAGCCAGTCCTTGAAATACTTCGGCTGGGCGCCGACGGTCTCTGAGCCTGGCGTGACGACGTCGCCGGGGAAGCTGTAGCCCGATATGCCCTTGCCCTGCATGTAGGCGGCGAACTTGTCGCGTGCGGCGTCGGAGACGTCGCAGAGCAGGTTGTCGAAGCGGCAGCGGTCAAGCACTATGCCGTCGAGGTCGTATTTGGCCAGGTCGCCGATGATGTTGAGTATGTAGGCCTGCACGTCGTCGTTGCAGGGGTCGAGGAAGCGTGTGGCGTAGTAGTGGCTGTCGTCGGAGGGCAGGTCCATGCAGTTGGTCCGTCCTGAGGCGAGGTTGTAGGTGGTGGCCCAGCCCTTGCGAGAGTTGTCGCGGAAGAGCATGCCCTGTCCGCCGAGTCCATAGGGGTTCATGCTGCCGCCGACGAAGGTGTTGATGGCGGCATCGACCTTCAGGCCGAGCTCGTGGCCGATGTCAATGAAGGCCTGCAGGTAGTCCCAGGTGGCGGTGCGCTCAAAGTATTTGTAGGAGGAGCCTTCCCAGTAGTCGAGCTGTGTGACGGGGTCGGCGGTGCTGCTCTTGAACAGCACGTCGCCGGTGTAGGGGCGCACATCGACCACGATGTTGGTGATGCCGGCGTCCTTGGCGAGCTTCAGGTCGGCGCGGATGTTGTCCTTGCTGTTGGCGAAGCGGTAGAAGTTGGCCGGTGCGTCAATCCACATGTAGCGCGGCTTCTCTGAGACCTTTGCGGGAGGCGTGACGGGATTGGGGGGCGTGACGGGCGGAGCCGGGGCCTGAGGGCCGTCGGTGCCGCCGCAGGCCGAGATGGCGAGCGCGAACGAAAGGGCAAGCAAACAGGACAGGAATGAAAAGACTGTGCGGTGGGTCATTGGGAGTGAATGTTGTTGTGCTTTTGCATTTTGAGCCCTCCCCTGGGTGGGGGAGGGTACTTTGCGCGCAAAGCGCGCAAAGGGGGTGGGGCTACTTGATGAAGCAGGCGTCGATGACGCTGCGCTCCTTGCCGTCGGAGGGCTTGATGGTCTGCTTGCCGTTGATGAGCATGCAGCTGGAGCCGCCTCCGTCGAGGTTGAGGGCCTCGGTGCAGCCTACGGCCTTGAGCAGCTGGCCCACCTGCGCGGTGGTCATGCCGGCGATGCCCTCCGTCATCTGGCGGCCCTCGCAGACGAAGAAGAAGAGCTTCTTCGACGTGGCGTTGTAGCCGATGGCCGTGCGCGGCTGATAGCTGTCGGCCGAGACGTCGAGCATCTCCTTGGCCCAGGTGTTGACGAACTCGCCGCCGTGGACGAGGACGCCTACGCCGCCTATGCCCTCAACGGCCGTTCCGTCGTTTAGCACGGTGCCGGCAGAGGGGGATGAGGCGTTGGGCGCCTCGGTGTCGGGCGTGTTCGGGTCCTCATCGCGCGGCGCGGCGTAGCTGTAGTCCTTGCCGTCGTTGGCGTAGTAGGTCCACGTGGTGTGGAACTCGCCCTGCTTGTCCTGATAGAAGAGGCCGATGGTGGGATACCAGAAGTCGGTCCAGTTGACAGAATAGTAGTTCTGGTTGGGGCAGAGCATCGCGCCGCCGTGGTAGCAGGCGCTCTGCGAATAGTAGAAGCCGTCGGACTCGAAGAACAGTCCGCCGTTGATGACCACTGTGGGTGACTCGTTGTTGTTGTAGAACTCGGTTGGCGTGTAGAGCCTGTCGTTGCCGTTGCCCTGAGCCTTGTCGTTCCAGTGTATGTCGCCGGAGACGCTGAACTTTGCCTTGGTCATGTCGGCCACGGCGATGTAGGCCTTGGCAGCCTTTCCGTCGGCGGTCTTGTCGATGGCATAGACGCTGACGTAGGCGGGCAGCGTGCCGAAGTCGGCGCTGACGTTGGTCCATCCGGCCTCCACTACCTCAGGGTTGGCGTCGGCGGGTGCGGCCACGTCCCATTTCCAGTTGGTCAGAGTGTCCTCGTGGTCGGTGCCGCAGGCGGCGAGCCCTGTGAGGGCCACCGCTGCGAGAAAGAGCTTATTCAGTATGTTCATAATAACGCGCGTTTATTTGTCGATACAGTCAATCTGGTAGCAGCCAAACGACTTGTGGGTGTTGGAGACGAAGTAGATGTTCATAAAGTAGCCGTCTTCTGACGGAGCCATCAGCACGTCGGCAAATCTGCCGTCGGCAGCGTAGCCGGTAGAGCCGAAGAGGTCGGGCACGTCGATGGCGAACTGCAGTGCGCTGCTGTCGCTGAAGTTGCCCGAGAGCGAGCCGGGCGAGCTGGCGTCGTAGAAATAGACGTGGCCAGAGAGTCCCCAGTCGGGCCAGTAGCCAATCTCGCAGATTGCGAGGTAGTTGACGCCGTTGAAGCGGCGCACGTCGGTAGCGCCGGGGTTGAAGCCCCAGGCATTTCCCGTGCCGTCCTGCATGACTTGCTTGGCGGCGTTCCAGCCCTGCACGTAATAGACGGGGCAGTTGCCGTCGTAGTAGCCGCTGAGTAAGGCTCCGGCCTGGCCTGTGGCGTCGAGCGACGACACCTTGACCACATTGTCGAGTCCGCCCCATGCGGCAGTGCTGAGGAGTATGTTCTCAGGCTGCCCCACCTTGCCGTCCTTGACAATCCAGCGTATGGCATTCTGGCAGTTGAGTGGCGTGGCGGTGACGACGGCGTTACCGTTGAGGTCGCCATAGACCTGGAGGCGCGCGCCGATGTCCACGCCGAGGTTGTTGTCGTAGGCGATGAACAGCTCAGGTGCCTTCGTGGCGTCGTTGGTCTTGTAGATGTTGAGCTTCTGCCCGTTGGCGGCGAGGTTGCATATCAGCACGTTGCCCTTGTCGTCGGAGGTCACGCATCCCGTGGCTTTGGCCTGGCCGAGAGCAATCTGTCCAATCTGCTGCCCGGTGGTCTTGGAGAAGTAGTAGGGCGTGGCGCCGGTGCCGGGGTCGAGGATGACGTGCGACTTGGTGGCGGCGAGCGTCGGGTGGGAGTTGTTCCAGTCGATGCCCGCGATTTCCGTCATGTCGTTGACGAACACCTTCGTCTGCGAGCCTGTGCGGAAGCCGCTGCTCTTCTTGGGCGGCACCTGCTTGAGCACCTTGTAGGTGGCCTTCGACGTGCCGTTGTCGGCGGTGACGGTGAACTCGGCGCCGCTGTTCATGTCGTGTGGCTGCGAGGGGTCGGGCGAGATGGTGGCGTGGGCGCTGAGCGTGGTCGTGGCCGTGGCCGCCGAGAGGTCGGCCGCCGTGACGAGCGACACGGTCTTGGCCTCCTCGTCGATGATGCCCGTGAGGTCGCCCGGCTGCACGGTGAGGGCCTTGAGCTGGCACTTGTCAGAGCGCGTGAGCTGGCCCGAGATGGTGATGTCCTGCTTCTCTCCGTAGGGGTTGGTGTAGGTGAAGTGGCTCTTCTGCGTCAGGTCTAGCACGGTGATGGGCGGGTCGATGGTGCAGTTGTTCTCCACCTTGGCCACCACCTTCATCTTCGTCATGTACTGCTCTGTGGTGTTGTCGCTCTCCTCGGGATAGTAGTAAGGCACGGGAATGACGTAGTCGGTGAGCGTGGCGTCGCCCGTGGGCTGGTACTTCACTGCGGGCTTGTCGATGTTGGGGCCCGAGGTGAAATAGGCCGTGAGGCTGGTGATGCCGGTGCGGCTGGCGGTGGCATCGACATGCTCCTCGTCGGCGCAGCTGCCTAAGGCGAGAGGCGCGATGACGGCTGCCGCGATATATATTGCTTTCATTGCTTTCATAGTCGTTGTTGGGTTTATGGTGTTGACGGTTGACTATTTCCATTCAGCGAACTGCTCAATCTGGCCGTTGGTGTTGAGCTCGGCGTCGGGAATGGGCAGGCGGTAGAGCTTCTTGGGGAAGCTCAGGTCCTTGTTGTCCACGGCCACGTAGGTGTAGCGGAAGTTGTCGCCCACCTTCTCAATCTTGAGTCCGTGGCGGCGGATGCCGGTGAGCTGGGTGTCGGCGAGGTGCCAGCGGCGCATGTCCCAGTAGTAGAGTCCCTCGTAGGCCAGCTCCACCTTGCGCTCGTGGCGTATGGCCTCAAAGAGCTTGTCGCCGCTGAGGTCCCTGAGGTCTGGCAGCGAGACGCGCTTGCGCACCTTATTAATATACTTCATGGCTCCGGCCGCGTCGCCCAGTCGGTAGCAGGCCTCTGCGTAGTTGAGATAGACTTCGGCCAGACGGAATGCGATGAAGGGCTGCGTGCTGGCCTGCTGCGTGGCGAAGTGGTGGCTCTCGTCAACCATCTTGCGCAGGTAGTAGCCGGTGGTGGTGCGCCCCTTGGGCTGCGCCTCTACCTCCCACTGTGCCCATCCGTCGGTTCCTCCGACGTAAGGCTCTATGGCGCGTCCTTTCCAGGAGGCCCCGTTGTAGAGTATGGTGGCCTGGAAGCGCGGCTCTAGCTCGTCGTAGGGTGGGGCCTCGGTGGTGCCGGAGGCAGCCTTCTCATAGTACGCCTTCCAGTCGAAGCGTGTGCCGTCGGCTTTCTCATACTCCTCCACCATCTCCTGCGTTGGCGTGCCATAGCCGCCGTCGGCCTGGTTGCCGTCTTGCTGGGTGTCGCCGCCCGGCGCGTAGTAGTTGTCGAAGTCGTGTGAGATGTCGTTGGCGGCATCGTAGCTGTATTGGAAGATGTCCTCCGTATTGCCGTCCTTGAAGGCGTCGGCGTAGCTGTCGGTGAGCTTGTAGCCCATCTTTTCAATCTTCTCGCAGGCATCCTTCACGGCCTGCCAGTTGTCGCAGTAGAGCATGGCCCGCGACATGAGGGCGTAGGCGGCGCCGCTGGTGAGGCGTCCTTTGGCGCTGGTGCTCACGGGCAGGTTCTCACCGGCGTACTTCAGGTCCTGGTAGATGTAGTCCCATCCCTCCTGCTCTGTGCCGAGTGCCTTGTCCACCTTTATCTGCGTGAGGTCCTCTCCGTAGATGATGGCCTGGTGGTAGCGCTTCATCAGGTCGAAGTAGTGGAGCGCGCGGAAGAAGCGCAGCTCTCCCTCGTACTGCTTGGCCGTGGCCTCGTCGAAGCCAGCCTTGTGCAGGTAGCCGAGGGCCTCGTTGACGCGGCGTATCTCCTCGTAGGGCGTGCCCCACGCGCCGAGATACACGTGCACGTAGTTGGGCGTGAGGGCGAGGCCTCCATAGGAGAACTCGTTGGGGATATACTGCAAGGCGTTGTAGGTCATGCCGCCGTACTTCATCTCGTCGGTCAGTCCCTCGGTCATGCCGGCGGTGCACTGGTAGGTGGTGAAGTTGCCCAGGAAGGTGATGTCGCTGTAGAAGTTGTCGATGGCCATGCGGGCGTTGGCCGGGGTGCTCCAGATGATGGTGTTGGAGGCGCGGTCAGAGGGGTCGAGCTCCAGATAGTCGTTGCACGACACCATTCCCAATGAAGCAGCGATGAGGCAGAAACCAATATATTTCGTTTTCATAGTTGTTGCTTTTAGGAGTTAGAACGTAATGTTGACGCCGCCGAGGAATGTTCTCTGCTGCGGATAGTAGCCGTTGTTGACTCGCGGCGACTCGGGGTCGATGCCCTCGGGCAGGCTGTCGATGGTGAAGAGGTTGCTGCCCTCGACGAAGAAGCGGATGCGCTCGATGTGGATTGCGCTCAGCACCGACTTTGGCAGCGTGTAGCCTATCTGGAAGTCTTTCAGGCGCAGGTAGTTGCCGTTTTTCATCCAGAATGTTGACGACAGTCCGTTGTCGCCTCCGTGCGACATGGTTCCGAGCGTTAGTCTCGGGTACTCGCCGTTGGGGTTGTCGATGCTGTAGGAGTTCTGCACGAGCCACAAGGGCGAGTTGGCGCCCTCATTGAAAGTCTGGGTCCATACGGTGTTGGCGTCGTTGCCGTTGTAGTAGGTTCCGATGAGTGCGACGTCAAACTTCAGTCCGGCGGTGAACTGTGCGCTGAAGTCGAAGCCGTTCCACTGTGCGCCGAGGTTGAGTCCGAGCATCCACTTCGGCCGGTTGCTTCGTCCGATGCGTGCCTTGTCCTGCTCGTCGATGACGCCGTCTCCGTTGAGGTCCTTGTACTTGATGTCTCCGAGATTGGGCCTTGTGCCGTACCATGCGGAGTTGGTTATCTCCTCGTCGCTGCGGAAGAGTCCCTCTGCCACCCACACGTAGTAGGCGTCAACGGGTGTGCCCACCACCTTGCGCCACTCCTGTGTGTTGGGGTCGTCCTGGTAGCGGAGCCATTTCGACGTGGCGTAGGTGTAGTTGAAGTCGATGCTGTAGCTGAGGGGCTTGCCGCCGAGGCGGAGCTTGTTGCGGTGGCTAATGGCTCCGTCGATACCATAGTTGGCGTAGCGGTTGTTGTTGACGTAGGTGAAATAGTAGCCTCCCATCGATGGCGACTTGCCCCCGGCGTTGCTCGAGAGCAGATCGTAGTTGTAGTTGTAGAACCAGTTGAACTCCAGTCCGAGCAGTCCTCCCCAGAACGTGGCGTCGAAGCCGACGTTGGTCGAGCGGGTCTTCGCCCAGGAGAGGTCTGGATTGGCGATGCCCGAGGTATAGACGGAGTTGACAACTTTGCCGTCGAAGACACGCTTGCCGCCAAAGGAGTAGGTGGAGAGATAGGAGTAGGCCGACACGTCGTCGGAGCCAAGCAGTCCTACGGAGGCGCGTACCTTGAGGTCGTCGAGCCAGGAGCGCTGGCCTCTCATGAACGGCTCCTCGGAGATGCGCCATGCCAGGGAGCCTGAGGGGAAGAAGCCCCAGCGCTTGCCCGAGCCGCTGAAGTGGTAGGAGCCGTCGTAGCGGCCGCTGAACTCAGCGAGGTAGCGGTTGGCGTAGTCGTATTTCAGGCGGAACACATATCCGGCGGTGCGCGTGTGGTTGTTGTAGCCGGAGATGGGTGAGCCTTTAGTGATGGCCTGGCCGTAGCTTAGGTCGGCAATCTCAGCAAACGGCACCTTGTTGGCGTAGCCGGCGAAGTTGCTTGTCTTGTAGTCGTTGATTTCGAGCAGTGCCAGCGCCTCTACGTTGTGCATGCCGAAGTGGTTGGCGTATTCGAGGCTGAACTGCCCGGTCATCAGCTGCGTGGTGTAGGAGCCGTCTGAGACGTTCACCTGGTTTTCCATGCCGTAGTTGGGGTCGTCTTTAAGCGAGTAGGTTCCGAAGTTGTCGCTGTTCATCGACATCACGTAGGTCTGGTATGGGGTATAGACGTTCTTGCTCTGCGAGCTGAGGTAGTCGTAGGCCCCGGTCACCTTTGCGGTGAGTCCCTTGAGCCAGGGCGCGTCGTACTGCAGGGAGGCGTTGGAGTTGACCTCAAAGGCGTGGGTGCGCCTGTAGCCCGACTCGTTGATGGCGGCCAGCGGACTGTAGCTCACGTTGACGTTGTTGGGTATGGTACCCGTGTAGAGGCCGTTGTATCTCTCGGGCAGGAAGGGGTGCATCATGATGGTCTGATGGCCGATGGAGAGGTAGCTCACCTCGCCGGAGCTCTCGCTGCCGTCGTCGGAGCCGCCAGAGTCGAACGAGGGCTTGTTGTTGCGCGTCACGGTGCCCACGGCGCCGAAGTTGAGCTTCCATCCCTTGCCGAGCTTCGACTCGATGTTGGCACGTACATTGTAGCGCTTGTAGTTGAAGTTGTCGATGTTGCCGTCCTGTCCCATGTAGCCTGCGCTGACGAAGAAGCGTGTGCGGTCGTTGCCGCCTTCCACCTTGACGTTGTGCTTCGTGTTGTGTCCGGTGCCGAACACTTTTCCCACGTAGTCGATGTTGTCCCATCCGTCGGTGGGGTCGCCGTTGAGCATCATCTCCACCATCTTCCGGGTGAAGACGGGCTTGTACTGCGACCGGTCGGTGATGGTGGTGCCGGTGAGCTTGTCCATGAGGTCGGCCATGTTGTAGTAGTCGGCAAATTCGGGTCCGTTCATGTAGGTGGGGAAGTTGGCGTTGACCGAGATGCCGTACTGTCCCTCGTAGGAGACCTTGGTCTTGCCGGCGACGCCTTTCTTCGTTGTGATGATGATCACGCCTCCCACGGCGTTGAGGCCATACACGGCAGAGGCGGCTCCGTCCTTGAGCACCGACACCGACTCGATGTCGTTGGGGTCGATGTCGTTCATCGAGCGCTGTATGCCGTCGATGATGACGAGCGGCGCGTACTGTGAGCCGCGCACGCGGAGCGAGGCGAAGTCGGCTCCCGGCTCACCCGTGGTCTGCACTGAGGTGAGGCCTGCGATGCGTCCGCCGAGCATCGACGAGACGTTGGTCGATGGGGCCTTGACCAGCTCGTCGCCCTTGAGGGTGGCCACCGAGCCGGTGAGGCTCTGTTTCCTCACTTGTCCGTAGCCCACTACCACCACGTCGTTGAGTGTGGAGGAGTCGTCGTTGAGGCTTACGTCGAGGCTGTGCTTGTTGCCTACGCTCACGGTCTGCTGCTGCATTCCGATGTAGGAGAACACGAGCTGTGCGTTGCGCGGGACGCTGATGGTGTAGTTGCCGTTAGCGTCGGTGATGGTGGCGTTCTTCTGCCCTCCCCTCACTTGGATGGTGACGCCCGGAAGTGCCGTGCCGCTGGCGTCGGTGACAGTACCCTTGACCACGTGCTGGGCGAGGGCCGGGCTTGCAGCCATGCAGAACAGGGCTACAAGGGCCGTCACGATGCTCCGGTGCAACCGTGAGCCAGATCGCTGATTGGAGTTTGTCATGTTCATAATGTATTTGTTGTTTAGGATAATTAGGAATATTCCGCTGTGACAGATGCGTAAATAGATTTATTGTTATTAGTATGCTGCGAAATTAAATAATTCTAATGATATAACAAAATATTTTCGTAACTATTTCTTATTTAAATCAAAAATAATTTTGAATAGGGGTTAGTTTTGATAGATTTTGAAGTTGCTGTGATGGGAAAAAGGCGTCGGGCGGCACGTCAAAGCTATTGCGTGCCGCGCCTTAATGCGTGTCTTATTCAAACGTCAGCCCGCCGAAGAAGTCGGGCCGGTGGAAGTCGGGCTTGGGTATGGTGATGGGGTTCCACGAGAGGAAGTGGGGTGTGCGGAGCTTGTCGCCGCATTTGTAGAAGTTGGCGCGCATGCCGCGTCCCGTGAGGTCGGTGATGTGGTGGCGGAAGAACGTTGAGGCGGGTATGACGAGAGCCATGGTCCACTCTGCGGGGGCCTCTCGCTCCTCGATGATGCCCCTGCCGAGCGATGACCACCTATCGACGGCGGCCACGACGGCGGGACTGGCCTGCACGCGGCCCTCGCGCCCGGTGCCGGTGGCCACGAGCAGCGTGCCGGCGCAGTTGCACTCCATGTTATAATACAGCGGACTGTCGTCGGGCTGGCAGAAGAACTCGCAGCAGGAGTCCTCCCAGACGTTGCCGTTGTCGTGTGGGGCCACGGCCCTCACGGTCTCCTCGCTGACGCGGTACTGCACGAGGATGCGGTCGCCGCAGTGGGCAATGCGGAACATTGCGGTGGGACGGTAGGGGTAGTCGGTCCAGTTGACGGTGTTGATGAGCTGCCACTCCACGCGGAAGGCGTCGAGCAGAGCCGGTACTTCGGCGGCCTGCTGGAGGTCGCCGACGGATAGATGTCTTACGTTGAGACTTTTCATCGCTTTGTTGTTTTAGATAGGGCAAAAGTACGAATTGTCGGTCAAAAAAGCCAGTATTTCTTTCATATTTTAAGTGAAAAACACTAATTTTGTACAAAAAAGGAAAACATGAAGATTTATTTGGCAGACCATCAGGATATCACGCGCGCCGGCCTGTTGTATGTCCTGTCCGGCATGGGCGTTGACCAGACGAAGACGATAGCCGACAAGACGGAGCTCATTCTCGCGCTCCGCGGCGACGACAATGCCGTCGTGGTGCTCGACTATACGTTGTTCGACATCAACGATGCCAATGAGCTGTCTATTCTCTGCCAGCGTTTTCCTCATGCGCAGTGGGTGCTCTTCAGCGAGGACCTGAGCCAGGATTTCATACGCAGCGTGGCCATGACGTGCCCGCAGTGCGGCTTTGTGTTGAAAGAGTGTAAGTTGGGCGAGATCAAAGAGGCGCTGCTGTTTGCCTTTTCCGGCAAGCGCTATGTCTGCCAGCAGGTGACGGAGCTGCTGCTGCAGCCCGAGCAGAAAGAGGAGGTGGAGCGGCCGAACCTCACCAAGACGGAACTGGAAATCCTGAAGGACATAGCGCTTGGCCTGACGACGCGCGAGATTGCGGCCAAGCGCTTCTCGAGCTTCCACACCATCAACACGCACCGGAAAAACATCTTTCGCAAGCTCGGCGTGAACAACCTGAAGGAGGCTACGAAATATGCGCTCAGGGCAGGGCTGGTGGATGCGGCGGAGTATTATATTTAGCCCCACCCCCTCTGATGCGCCTTAGGCGCATCAGAGGACCCTCCCCCACCTAGGGGAGGGCTTTAATACAATAAGCTTACCTTTTTTATTTTATTGTGTTGGCGGCGGTGGTCTAGTGTTGGTGTTGGTGGCTGCTGGTGTTGGTGTTGGCGGCTGCTGGTATTGGTGTTGGTGGCTGCTGGTGTTGGTGTT
>CABVDL010000076.1 GCA_902497035.1 uncultured Prevotella sp. | reverse complement strand
CGAAGAGCATGCGCTGGAAATAGGCCAGCTCCGACTCGTTCTGCACTTCTATGAGGTACAGCTCGCCCCTCTCGTCCTCGGCGAGCACGTCCACGCGGTTCTGTTTGTCGTCCTCGTCCTCCTGGTTGCTCTCGCTCTCAAGCAGCTTACGGATCTTAATCTGCCGGCCGAGAAGCGTGGTGAGAAAGCCCTCAAGCACCCCGAAGTTGGCCTTGTCGCGGAGAAGCCGCTTCATCGCCCAGTCAAATCTGATATACTGCGGTTGTCTGTCCATAACATTAGTTTTCTGCAAATATAAGCAAAAGATTCCAACAGCACAAGATTATCTGCGATTTTATTCCATAAATGCGGTCACTGTCGATAATTATGCTTATATTTGCCTCATCTTAATAATATTGGGTCCTGGTCACTGCACCGGACAGTCGACAGGGAGCCTCACTAATTCACCTGTGTATGAGAGCCTGCTACATCATCCTGCTTCTCCTGCTGTGCGCCGTCTTACCCGCGCATGCCCAACAAGACTACCAACAGCTTTGGGCCGACGTCTACCGCCAGGCCAAGGCCGACAAGCCAAAGAATGAGATAACACTCCTTGGCCGCATCAGCGGCAAGGCATTGAGGGAGAACAACTACGGCCAGCTGCTCACGGCCGAACTGCTCCGCCTGTCAGTGGTGCGGCAGACCTACGGCGACGACTCCTTAGTCTCTGTCCGCCGGCAGTTGGAACAGAGGAAGCGTGAGGCTAAGGCATCGCATCCTGCCCTGGCTGCCGTCTACGCCTGTGCCTTGGGGCAGAGGGAGGAGGCTCTCGCCGACCCCGCCCTGCTGGCCCGCACCAGGGCCTCCGGCCTCTCGCCCCTGCTCATTCCCGGCGCGACTGTGTTCGGCGACGACCTGCTCAGCGCCATCGCATGGCAGACAGGACAATACCGGAAAGCCCACGACTACTATGAGCAGACAGGCAACCGCCCCGCCGCCCTCGCGACCGGTCTGTGGATGGTGCCGACAGACGGCAAGAAGCGCGTCACTGAATGGTGCGACTCGCTGCTTGCCAAATATGGCGACCTGAGGGAAAGCCAGCTCGTCACCGCTGTCAAGGCGCGCCAGCTCGGCGACTCCGCCGCCGTGGTCCTCGTCGACAGCACACTGCGGCAATGGGCGGGCGACACGTCGGACTATGGCAATCAGCTGCGCAACATCAAGTCGGCAGCCGAGACACCATTCCTGTCCATCAGTCTCAATGGAAAGCACGTCCATTCCAAGGACAAACCCTGGCTGCGTGTTGGCTCCGCCAATCTGTCAAAGGCCGCCGTGGCCGTTTATACTACGAAGAAAGGGCAACGGAGCGGCAAGCCGCTATGGCACGCCATGAGACAATTAGACAAAGGCAACGTGTGGCATCCGGCCGCTGACAGTGTGCAGTTGCCCCAACTGCCCTATGGCACCTACAAGGTAGTGGCCAGAGCGCAGGGCGTGAAGCCGGTAACGCTCCACTACATCGTCAGCGACCTCAACGTCACCGTCAACCCCGCGTCGGCCAAGACAGTGCGCATGCGCGTCATCGACACCCGCACGGGCCGTCCCGTACCCGGGGCAAAGATAGCGATAGGCGGTGAAGACGACGACCCGGCCGGGGACGGCGACAGCGAGACGGCCGCCGATGATGAGGAGGAGAATGATACCGCCGACGGCGATACGGACTTCGCCGTAGCCGACACGGCCGAATATGACATGGATGAGGCCGTAGTGGACACCATCGCATCTGAGCCTTCCGTCCACGGCGTGTTCACCATCGACGCACGGGGCGAGACTGTAGTACCCTGCAACGACACCGTAATGGAGGTGCGCCCGTTCACGGAGAATGACCGCTGGCACGAGTCCGCGACGGTCTATCCGGACGAGACTGAGCCTGCCACCCCCTGCCAGCTGCTCCTGAACGCTTACACCGACCGCGCCCTCTACCGTCCGGGCGACACGGCCCACGTGGCCGCAGTGGCCTTTGTGCGGCGGCCGGGACACCGGCGCAAGGCCCTCAGCCACATGCCGATGCGCCTGCTGCTCTACAACAACTCATACCCTCAACATCTCATAGACTCCATCGACGTGACCACCGACGACTACGGCACGGCATACTGCGACATTCCTCTCACCGGAAAATTGGCAACCGGCAACGGATACAGAGGCTGGATGGAACCGCAATGGAAGGCTGACGGAGCCGTAGCGCGGCTGGAGCAGCTCACTGGACGCCCGTTAGGCAACCTCACTGACGACATCAATATTTACGAAGACGGACTGTCCTTCAGAATAGAGGAATACAAATTAGGCAGCCTGCAAGTAAGGCTCCGCACCTCTCCGGCCCACTATATGCCCGGCGACACGGTGACCGTGAGGGGGAGGGCTTATCTGCTCAGCGGTGCTCCCGTGGCCGGAGCCAGGGTGGAGGCCATTGGCGACTCCGCCCTCTTCACCGACAGCAATGGCATGTTTACGGCTCACATTGCCGTGCCAAAAGCCGCCGGCAAACAAGGCCGCTACTATCTTGAAAAGGTGTATACCGTCACTGCGCCTGACGGCCAGCAAAGCAAGAAGTATGTACAACTGAGCTACAGCAACCAGAGAGCCTTCCTCTCCAGCGACATCTACGATATCTATCGGGATGACGCAAGAGGCTACTGCCGCGACTCGCTACTTGCCGTCAACTGCTTGCTCAGCGACGCACAAGGCAACAAGGTGCAGGGCAACGTCAGCTGGCAGCTCGACGACGGCACGAAAGGCGAGATGGCCGCCAACCGCCAGGGCTTCATTCCGCTTCGTACGCTGCAGGCCGGGAAGCACACACTGTGGTTATGGACTGACAAAGACTCGCTGGCCTGCTCCATTTCCGTCATCGACCCGGCGGCACGTCGTCTGTCCAAGCCCGCCTTTTTCTGGGCTGCCGCATCGGCCGACGCGTTCAGCGACAACGGCCAGCCGGTGACCATACAGATGGGAACCACGGAGAATGGCCTCACGCTCTATTACGAGCTGCGGTCGGCCGACAGTCTGTTAGCGCATGGTTCGATGGCGATAAGTGACACCGTCGTCACCCGCACCTTATCATACAACAGGGAGCTGTACGGAAACGGTGTCACCCTGTCGGTGGCCGCCTGCGGCCAGGGCAAGACGGACAACTACGACATCCTGCTGCCCTACAAGGAACCCACAGCGGCACTCCGCGCCCGATGGGAACAGCTCGACAGTGTGGCCGAGCCCGGACAGCTGCAGACGTGGCGGCTGCGCGTAACCAAGCCCACAGGACAGCCGGCCGACGCGCAAGCCTTGGTGACGCTCTACGACCATGCGCTCGACCTCATCAGCGACAACACCTGGAACAGCGAATGGGAATTCAACGACGACCTGCCGACAAGCTACACCGAGACCATCAACGACGACGAAATCATAAACAGAGAGTACGGGCAACCAAGACTGTTGGCAGTGCCGGACATCCGTCCGGCAATCTTTGCCGACGGCCTCATCCGCCTGCAGGCCAATGCGCGGACGGTGGCCTGGCGGCTGGGCGGCTGGACACTGGACAGACATGGCAAGGGCAAGCCCGGCTATTGCCAAGGCATCGTCTATGACACGTCGGGCGAAGTGCTGATTGGAGCCATGCTGAGGACCAGCCAGGGGATGAGCGGCGCGACGGATGTTGATGGCACTTTCTCCATCCCCGTCCGGGGGACGGCTCAGCTCACCGTCTCATATGTCGGTTATGAGCCGGCAACAGTGAGCGTCACCAGTGGCCGGCCTGCCGTCATCTTCTTAAATGAAGATAGCCGACAATTGGAGGAGGTGGTTGTCACGGGCTATGCGGCGTCAACCAGCAAGTTTACAGCTCCCGTCATCAAGAGAGACGCCGAGCTGAAGTCGGAAGACAGAAACTATACCGCAGCCACGTCGAAGAACCTCACGGCCAACCGTCACGGCCACAGCCGGATGGCCGTGGAAGACGTAGAGAGCGGTGCGCGCGTCAGGCGCAACTTCCGCACCCTTGCCCTCTGGGCGCCGGCGACGGCAACCGGCAGCGACGGCTCGGCCACGTTCGCCTTCACCATGCCCGACAATGTCACCACCTGGCGGCTGCAGGGCCTCGTACACGACCGCGAGGGTGCCGTGGCCATGCTCGACACCACGGTGCAGACACGGCTGACGCTGATGGTGGACGACAACCTGCCGCGTTTCCTCCGCCGGGGCGACGAGGCCCTGCTGCCGCTCACCGTGAGCAATATGGGCGCGGACCGGCTCAAGGGCAAACTGCATGTGAAAGCCGTAGGGCTGGGACTGCCGCTGGCCGACAAGGCGTATAAGATAGGATTGAAACCCCACGCGTCGAAGACTTTCGCCGCTCCGCTCAACGTGCCTGCCGACAGCATGATGCAGCACATCACGGTGCGGGCTGTGGCCTCAGCCGGAAGCCACGGCGACGGCATGGAGAGGACGATACCCATAGCCCCGGACAAGGAGCGCGTGCCGGAGGTGAGGACGGTCAGCCGCCCGGCCGCCGAGGCCATACGTGAGGCATTGGCTGAAATAGATTCGATAAGAGGCGACGACGCGCTGTCGCTGGCTTCGAAAGTGTATTCCGCCTATATGCTCACTCAACCGGCTGAGCGTCAACGCGGATAAGTCTGGGGCACAGCATGATGCCGACACGCCCCTAAAGGCCCTGCAGCGGCTCCGCCGCGCCGACGGCTCGTTCAGCTGGTGGCCGGGAATGCCCGCAAGCCGGTCCGTCACGGTGACCGTGGCCGAGATGCTTGCCCCACTGGCCGGAAATCAGAGTGAGATAGCGCGTTTGCTACAACCGGCAACGGCAAGGTTGGCAGCCTGGCTCGCCGACGATGGCGCGCAGATGGAGAAACTCGGTGCCACGAAGTGCGATTTGGAGGAAGCCTACCATATACTCTATGCGCTGTCGCTCATGCCGGCAAAGGCGGCAAAACTGACAGAGGCCTCAAAGAAAGCGAGAAAGCAACTGTTGGACTACGCTGAAGAGCACGGCTCCAATCTCACCATCCTCGGAAAGGCACGCGTGGCCACGGCACTGTATCAGGACGGACGGCACGAGGCCGCACGAAGCATGATGGAAAGCCTCAGACAGTATGCCGTCACATCGCCGGAGCTTGGCACCTACTTCGATTCGCCTAAGGCCTACTACAGCTGGCGCGACTACAAAATTCCGACGGTGACGGCAGCCATCCATGCCTTGACGCTGATTGCGCCCGACGACACGGCCCTGCTCACGGGCATGAAGCGGTGGCTGGTGGAAGAAAAGAAGACGCAGAAATGGGATACGCCCGTCGTGACGGCTGATGCCGTCGGGGCTTTCCTCACAGGACCCTTTCCGCAACAGGTGGCATGGCCCGTGGTGACGGGCTGGCACGAGGCCGCGGCCTCCACGCTGCCCCAGGTGAGCAACGGATTACGCGTGAGCCGCATCATAGCACCTGCCGACAGCACGCGGCGCGCCCTCCGCACGGGCGACCGGGTGACAGCTATCATCAAGGTGCGTGCCGACCGCGACCTCGACTTCGTGCGCATCACCGACCGGCGGCCGGCCTGTCTGATGCCCGCCAGCCAGTTCTCCAGCTACGACTGGCGCCTGGGCTGCTACGTGCGGCCGGCAGACGAGCAGACCGACTATTATTTCGAGACCATGCCTAAGGGCGACTACACACTGACGACCGACTACATCCTCGACCGCCCCGGCCACTACCATGCGGGAACTGTTAAGGCGGAATGCGAGTACAACCCGTCCTTCACGGGACGCAACAGTCAGACACTCAGCGTGTCTGTTGACAAGTGAACCACACACCGGCCCAATGGCATCATCGCATTAATGAGACTCACCTCCCTACAGGACCGATAGTATTCGGGCGTTATATCCCGTTCCACCAAAAGTCCCTTATCCAGCATGACCTGCCGCACGATAATGATCTCATCGGCGTTATCCCTCTGCCCCAGCAGCTGCTCCAGACGGCTGCGGTCGGCACTCTTGTAAGCATAGTCGATGTCATCGCAGGTGACTAAGCCGCAGACGCAACCAAAAGCGTTAAACTACAGTTTTTCCACGCTTCCACCCTCATTTTTTTCACTCAACCGGCGGGGAAATTAAAAAGTTTTGCGTAAGTTTGCAGAAAAATATGGCAATTGGAAGTTATTCTGAGCGCTAACAGGAAGAGAGACTAACATAAACCCAACATACAGATGCGACAGATGCGACTCATGGCTTTCACACGGCTGGCAATGCTGTTCCTGCTCGCCTTTTCCCTCGCGGCCTGCGACAAGGGACCGTTTGAAGCGCACCCCTACGACGGCAACTACAAGGGAAAGACCAACCTCAACGTCACCAACATCTCGCGCATCGAGGACAGCTTCCGCGACCGCGACACCATACGCGTGGCCTTCATCAGCGACACCCACCTGTGGCACAAGGAGTTCAGCGAGGAAGTAAAATCAATCAATGCCAACGACAGCATCGACTTCGTAGTGCATTGCGGCGACTTCACCGACACCGGCACCACACGCGAATATGAGTGGGGGTGGAACATCATCAAGAAGCTCAACAAGCCCTACGTCGTACTCATCGGCAACCACGACTTCCTGGGCACCGGCGACGCGGTGTGGAAAAAGATGTTCGGGCCCGACCTCGACTTCTCCTTTATCGCGGCCCACATCAAGTTTGTCTGCATCAACACCAACGCCACCGAGTACGACTATATGGCCGCCGTGCCCAACTTCGACTACCTGCAGCAGCAGCTGCATGCCGACTCGGCGGCCTTCGACCGGACGGTGTTCGTCATGCACGCCTGCCCCGGCAGCGACCAGTTCAACAACAATGTGAAAGGGACGTTCGACTATGTGGTGAGGCTCTTCCCGGGCCTGCAGTGCTGCATCTACGGCCACGACCACTCACGCAAGGCCACCGACATCTTCGGCGACGGCGTGATGTGGTACGGCATCGACGCCGCCATTCACCGCAACTACCAGATATTCACCTTCACTCCTAAGGGCTACAGCTATGAGACCGTGCAGTACTGACCATTCCGCAAGTGGCAAGACCGCCCTCGTCAGGTGGCTTTTGCTTGCCCTTGCCCTTGCCCTGCCACTCGCTGCCGCGGGGCACGACAGCATTCCCGAGAGCCGCTACGACCGACGCGTCAACCGCATGCGCCACTACTGGGCAAGCCTCATCCCGACGCAGATTGTCGTGCAGAACGCCGGCAACATGGGAATAGTCTCGGCAGGAGTGGGATGGCAGTACGGCAGGCGAAGCCAGTGGGAGACGCAGATACTATGGGGCTACATTCCAAAATACAGCAACCCCAATGCCCACCTCACCAATACCATCAAGCAGAACTACATACCCTGGAGCATCAGCTTCAACGACTTCGTTTCGGTCGAGCCCCTGCTCTCGAGCATCTATCTCAACACCGTCTATGGCCACGAGTTCTGGAAGAGCCAGCCCGGACGCTACCCCGACAAGTACTACGAGGCCCTCTCAACAAAGTTTAGGCTCAATGTGGCTGTAGGACAGCAGGTTACCTTCAGCTTCAATCCCGAGAAAGCCTATTTCAAGCGCGTCAAGCTGTTCTATGAGGTAGGCTCCTGCGACCTCTACATCCGCTCGCTCTTCCAAGGCACCTCCATCTCATTTTGGGACATCCTCGGCCTGTCGCTGGGCGTCAAACTCGAAATACTGTGAGATTTGCGGCGTATGGCGCAATTTTTAAACCCAAAGCCTTGGACTATCAGATAATTTGATGTATTTTTGCAAGACAAGTCAATCACCTTAGACTATAAGCGATGAAATACCCGATAGGAATACAAAGTTTCGAGAAGCTCCGGCAGGAGGGCTACGCCTACGTTGACAAGACGGCCCTGATCTACAGACTTGCCAAAGAGGGGAACTATTTCTTCCTGAGCCGTCCGCGCCGGTTCGGCAAGTCGCTTTTGGTCTCCACGCTGGCGGCTTACTTCCGCGGCCAGCGCGAGCTTTTCAAGGGGCTTGCGATGGAGCGGCTGGAAAAGGAGTGGAAGCATTACCCGGTGCTGCACATCGACCTCAACACGGGGAAATACGATACTGAGAAAGCCTTGGATGAAATGCTTGAGTATCGGGTCTCCGTGCTTGAGGCAACCTACGGCGCGCCGGACAAGCCCTACTCCTTGCCCTTGCGTTTCGCGTCGGTCATAGAGAAAGCTTTCAGGAGCTCCGGCCTCCCGGTGGTCATCCTTGTCGATGAGTACGACAAGCCCATGCTGCAGGCCATCGACAACAACGGGCTGCAAGAGAAGTTCCGCGCCACGCTGAAAGCCTTCTACTCGGTACTCAAGACCCAGGACCGCTACATCCGCTTCGCGCTCCTCACGGGCGTGACGAAGTTCGGCAAGGTGAGTGTCTTCTCCGACCTCAACAACCTCATCGACATCTCCATGGACGAGCGCTACCAGACCATCTGCGGCATCACCGACGAGGAGATGCGCTCGTATTTCGCAGAGGGCATACGCTATGTCGCCCAGAACAACGGGCTCTCCGTCGAGGAGACCTGCGCCAGGCTGAAGCGGCACTACGACGGCTACCACTTCCATCAGCGCGGCGTGGGCGTATATAATCCGTTCAGCCTGCTTAGCACGTTCTACAAGGGCGAGTTCGGAAACTATTGGTTCGAAACCGGCACGCCCACGTTCCTCGTCCGCCTCCTGCAGCGCGACAAGTTCTATCTTCCCGACCTCACCCGCCAGCAGGTGACGGCCGACTTCCTCAACTCCATCGACAGCATCGGAGAGAGTCCCATTCCCATTATCTACCAGAGCGGCTACCTGACGATAAAGGACTACGACCGGGAGTTCCAGCTCTATACCCTCGGCTTCCCCAACGAGGAGGTGGAGGAGGGGTTCAACAACTTCTCACGCCAGCGCCGCTGCATCGACGACTGGAAGATTGTGGAACGGAAAGGAGTGAGAGTATGAGAGCCTCAAGCCATCATCAGCTTCTGCCGGCGATATGCGCCGTCCTGCTTTGCGCGCTCTCGGTCTCCTGCGGCAAGGAAAACGCGCGCTACCGCATCGGCATCTCCCAATGCGTGGGAGGGGCATGGCGCGAGAAAGTGAATATGGAGATGCTGTCGGCGCAACACCTTTATAATAATAACGTGGAGGTGGAAATCAAGAATGCCGACAACATCACGAGCCGGCAGACCGCGCAGATAGACAGTTTCATCCGCGCCCGGGTCGATATTCTCGTCGTGGCCCCCAACGACTACAAGTCGGTGGCGCCGGCCATCGTGCGCGCCCGAAAGCACGGCATACCCGTGGTGTTGTTCGACCGCAGGGCCGACACCAGAGACTTTACGGCCTACATCGGCGGCGACAACGTCGCGGCCGGGCGCACCATGGCCAGCTACGCCCTGTCGCTGGTGAGCGGAAGTAGCAACGCACGGCGCGGCACCATACTCGAGCTGACGGGTGGCAAGGTGTCTTCTCCGGCACGTGACCGCCACCAGGGCTTCATGCAGGTGATGAGAGGCAACCGCCAGGTCGATTACCGGTATATCGACACCGACTGGTCAAACGAACAGACCTACCGCACGATGACGAACTATCTCAAGTCACATCCCGCGCCCGACGTGGTGTTCTGCCACAGCGACCTCGCGGCACTTACCGCACGGAAGGCCGCGGCCGACTTGGGCCTGGCTGGCAACATACGCTTCCTCGGCATTGACGGACTGCCCGGGAAAGGCGGCGGCATTGAGAGCGTGGAAAAGGGACTGCTTGCCGGCACCTACATCTACCCGACCATGGGCGAGCAAATCGTCAAGCTCTGCCTCAACATCCTGCAGGGGAAACCCTACAGGCGCGACAACCTCATGCAGAGCATCATCGTCACCCCCGACAACGCCTCCCTGCTCCTGAAGACCGGCAGGGAGATGGAGCAGCGCAACCGTGACCTGCTGACCCTGCAGGAGAAGATAGAGAGCCTCTTCGGACAGTACAACGCCCAGCGCACGCTCGTCATCGCCAGCGCCATCACCATTATCGTGCTCATCGTCGCGCTGGCGCTCATCTTCAGGCTCGTCATCATCATGCGCCGCATCAACCGGAAGGAGAAACACCTCAACCGCGAGCAGACGCTCTTCTACACCAACGCACGCCACCAGCTCCGCACGCCACTTACTCTCATCGACGGGCCGCTCTCGGAGCTCGCGGCAAGCCACGCGCTCAACGAGCGCGACAGCACCCTCGTTGACATCATGCAGCGCAACGTCAAGCAGCTGTCGGGCATCGTCTATGACGTGCTCAGCTTCCGCAATGACGTGCCGCCCGCCGTCGATGACGCCAATGCCGCAAGGGAAACCACGAGCCAGCCCCTTGGCGAGGGCACCGCCAAGGCTTCGGGGCAGGCCGCGCCGCGCCAGGCCACCGACGACGGTAGCCTGCAGACGGTGCTAGTCGTCGATGACAACGACGACATGAGACGCTACATCAGGACGCTGCTCGCCGACAAATACTACGTCACCGAGGCCGCCGACGGCGAGAGCGGACTACAGGTGGCCCACGAGACCATTCCCGACCTCATCGTGAGCGACGTGATGATGCCCGTCATGGACGGACTGGAGTTCTGCCGAAGGATAAAGGAGGACACCCTCACGTCGCACGTGCCGGTCATCCTGCTCACCGCGCGCAGCACCGAGGAGCAGCAGCTCGAGGGCCTCGACAGCGGAGCCGACGACTACATGACCAAGCCGTTCAGCGCACAGCTCCTGCTGGCGCGCATCGGCAACCTGCTCAAGTCGCGGCGCAAGCTGCGGCTCATCTTCGACGGAAAAGCCGACGAGGAAGCCGAGCGCAAGGCCGAGGACGAGAAGCTCAGCCCACTCGACAGGAAGTTCTTCGGCCGCCTGAAAGAGACCATCAGCCTCCATCTGTCCGAGAGCAACATCAAGGTTGAGGACATAGGAGCCGAGATAGGCCTCAGCCGTGTGCAGCTCTATCGCAAGGTGAAGGCCATAACGGGACTCTCGCCCAACGAGCTGCTGCGCAGCATGCGCCTAAGGAAAGCCCACGAGCTGATAACAGGCACCGACATGCCAATCTCTGAAATAGCCTACAACACGGGCTTCAGCTCGCCGGGCTACTTCTCAAAATGCTTCCGCGACGAATACGGCGTCTCGCCGAGCGACATAAGAAAATAAGGAGAGACCTACAATGATGCCCTCAGGACTCATCATCGCCGCGGCAGTGGCCAGCTTCAACTTCGGCATCCTGCAGGAGCGCGGGGGCAGCGTCTCCCACCGCTTCATGCTCCGCAACGACAATCCCGTTGCCGTGAGGATTTGCCAGACCTATCCCTCGTGCGGCTGCACCACCATCGCCTGCGACACCAGCCTCGTGGCTCCCCACGACTCCGTGGCCGTCGATGTCACGTTCAATCCGCTCAACCGTGGCGGCGACTTCTACGAGACGGCCTCCGTGGTGATGGCCTCCGCGGCCGACACCACGGTCGTCACCCTCTCAGTGGAGGGCACGGTCGTCACCAGCGAGGAGACGCTGATGCGGCAGTACCCCGTCAGGCAGGGCACGGTGAGGCTCACTTCCGACACGCTCAGCATGGGCGAGGTGAGCAGAGGAAGCTCAAAGACGATGTACGTCGGCGTGCTGTACGACCTCCGGACCGGGCAGCGTCAGTCCATACCCGTTACCTTTTCCGCCTCTGACGCCACCGGGTGGGGAGCCGTGAGCAAGACGCTGCACATACCCCTGCAGGGCGGCTCGGGGCGCAGCGAGGCAACGGTGGTGGTCAAGGCCATCGTCATTCCCCACTTCCCCGATGCCTCTCCGTCGGCCGGTGCCCCGCGCATCGCTTTTCCCCGGCGCGTCAGCAGGGCCGCGAAAGAGGTGGGCATCAGCAATGGCGGCCGCCGGCGGCTGCTCATCTACCGGGCCTATACCGACCGTGGCGCCAACCTCACCGGCAGCCGTCCGCTGTCCATTGAGCCGTCGGCGAGCTACCGTCTTCCGCTCAGCCGCTTAGCCGAAGGCACAACATTTATCACCCTCATCACCAACGACCCGAGGCGGCCGCGCGTCAACATCTTGCTTGACGACTGACCGTCTTCCCGCCATCCCTGTTTTTTGTCGCATGTCCTTGGAGACAGCCCCCCCTTGGGAACAGTGGCGCCCCCTTGGGAACAGTGTAGTGGCCGGCCTGGTGCCGGCCACCAGCCGCCGGTGATGCGGGCAAATCTCTATCTGCTAACCTCCTCATGCCCGCAACCATTCCTTTTATCTCACGCTGATTGCGCCGATTTTGCCGAAAATGCATCCGTGTGCCTGCGTGTGGGCTTCCACCTGCGTCTATCCTACATACATGAATTCCGGGGGG
>CABVDL010000075.1 GCA_902497035.1 uncultured Prevotella sp. | reverse complement strand
ATAACGAAGGGACGGACGGCGGACATACCGGCGGATGATGGATATACCGGCGGACAGTGTCCGACACCAGGCCGGCCGCTACACCAAATACCGTAGGAATGAAGAAACCATCAGGGTGTATCTCAAGCTCAGAAGTTTGAAAGTCTGAACTTTAGATACACCCTGATGGTTTAATTTATTCTAATTGAATCCTTCCCTCGGTGGGGGAAGGGTACGCTCAGGCACCTTATTCTGCCTGGGAGGGGACGGAGCTGTCAAACTTAATCTTCTCGTCCTTATAGTAGGCCGAGGAGACCTGTCCGTGTACGTGGGTGCAGATGTCGCCTTCCTCAGGCCACTGCGAGGTCTTGGTGGAGGGCAGCTTGACGGTTTTCAGCCAGTTCCATATCTGGTCGGTAGCGACGTCGGGGTTGACGTAGCTGTGGATTTCGAAAGTGATGCCGTCGCCGAATACACCGCGGGCGAGCTTCAGGGCAGCCTTGGCCTCGTCGGTTGTGCAGTCGATGAGAATGTCGATGCCGGCAGTGCTGTGCTTAATCTCAACGGGGAAAGAGAACTCTTGTTCGGCAAACTTAAACTTGGCGTTGAGCTTCTCGGTGTAGCTGATGTTCTCATAGTTCTCACCGGCACGGATGTGGAAGTCGTCGGCAACGGCCTGCGACTCGATGGGGATGGGCAGGAACACGTGCACGGCAGCGGTATCGCGCACGTGGATGGAGGTCTTTATCTCGTTCCAGTCGGTGTGCTTCTGCTGGTGGATGTCGAACTCTACCTCACCAGAGAGAGCTTTCTGGTTATTCTGATTATTCTGATTACTCTGATCATCCTGATTACCCTGATCTCCCTGGTCATCCTTCTCACCCTTCGGCACCACAGGCGTCTCGCCCTTGCCGGGGAGTATCTTCACAATCCAGTCGTCGTAGATGCCGTCGGGGTCTATTTTGCCGTCGTCCTTGGTCATCTTGTAGTCGAGGCCGAGGTAGTAGTTGCCGTTCCAGTAGTAGAGACGCCAGTCGTCCACCAAGGTGTTGCCGTAGTTGTCGTGGGCGCGGGCGGCCTTGAAGCCATCGGTCATGAGTGTGGCGTTGTGTGTGGCGGCATTGTTGCACTGGCCGTTGTTGAAGTTGTTGACGTGGGTGTAGAGGTCCACCCAGCTGTAGGGGTTGCCTTTGTCATCCTTCTCCCAAGGCTGCAGCGTGCGGTTGGCCTCCAACACTTCGAGCAGATCCAGGTGCGCCGTGCCGTCGATATCGTTGTATTGAGCGCCGTTGCTGTACTTGTGGTGGGCGCCTATGACGTCCTGCACGAAATAGTAGGTATAGCCCGGCCATTCGACGGTGGCTCCCGGGTTTTTGCGCACGTAGTCCAGAATGCCCTGCTTCTCATCATCAGTGGGATAGGCGGGCATGATGTCGCCCCACATGTTGCCGTTGACATCGGCCGCGCGTGTGGCTGCAATCTTGCTGGCGCCAAACTGCAGGCTCACCTCAGATGAGCGTGTGCCATACTTCTCAACGTTTTGGGTAAGGACATCGTTGGCAGGAGCCTCGGTGTCTTCATTGCTGCTGCAGGACATCAGTCCAATGGTGAGCGCGCAGACTGAAAACATGCCAAAAATGTGACTCTTCATGTTTTTGTTCAAATTAATTTCATTAACTTAGTATCGTCCGGCCTTGTTGTGATAGCATTGGTGGGCGAGTCTATTATACACTATATATTCAATTAGTGGCGCAAAGTTAATGTTTTCTTTTGATATAAACAATAATTTTTTGTAATTATTAATGGCAGAACAGATAATTTGCCGTATCTTTGCACCCGTAATTACATTAAAGAGCCTATTTTGTGGTAATTGTCCTGAGGCCTGCTGATTGCTGACAGGGGACAAGTATATTAATAAGGTGTATAAAGTGAGCGAGCAAATCTTCAATTACAATGTATAAGAAATCTAATGAAAGTGGAATTGTGGACAGCGATGCCACGTATTCAATAATGCCGCAGGCCGTCATCAATGATGTCCTGAAGTCGGTAATGCTCGGTATTTGGAGTTTCACCGAGGGCGGTGAATATGGCTTTCGCGCGATGGTCTCCAACGAGTGCCGCGAGCTGTTCGGCTTGGGCAAGGATGTCCGCATGAGTCCTGACGAATTGTTCAGATACTGGCGCGACCGCGTCTTTCCTGACGACAGGAGGCTCGTCGAGCTTGCCTTGGAGCGGCTGAAGACCGTCCGGCAGGCTGAGATCAACTACCGCTGGATACACCCCACGCTGGGCTTGCGCTTCGTGAGATGCGGCGGCCTGGGACGCAAGAATGCCGAGGACAAGTGGGTTTTTGAGGGCTACCACTACGACATCACTGACCTTCTGGAGAACTACAAGCAAAACACGCTCGTGGCCGACACGCTGGCCAAGACCTACGCGTTTCTCTGCTACATGGACCTGGAAAAGGACTGGTACACGGCCTATTGGACAGAGGCGTCAAACGAGCAGAGCATTCTGCCCAGGAGCGGAAAATTGTCGGGCACCAACGTGATTGTGGCCTCTAAATTGTGCAGCGAGAAGGAATACGACAAGGTGAAGCGCTTCAGCAATACCAAGACGATGATGGAAAGGCTGAGGGACACGCCCGCCATCTCCATGATTTGCGAGGGCAGCGTGACGAAGTGGATCAGGATTACCTACGTCGTTATCGACCGCGACACCGAGGGTAACGCGCGCCACCTGATAGGCGCCATCAAGGACGTGTCGGACCAGCACGAGCATGAGCTGCGCATCATCCACAAGCTCAACGACTCGATAGACGCCAGCAAGTCGAAGACCGTGATGTTCCAGAACATGATACACGAGATACGCACGCCGCTCAACGCAATGTTCGGCTTCTCGCAGCTGCTCTGCATACCAGGCGTCGATGTGGGCGACGCAGAGAAGAAGCGCTACCTCAGCATCATCACCAACAGCTACAACCTGTTGTCGCTGTTCATCAGCGACGTGCTGGACATCGTCGATGCCGAGCATGGCAACTTCCGCATACAGAAGAGGAACTTCAACGTGAACCTCGCTTGCCACAGCGTCATCCACATGGTCGATATGAGAGTGCAGTCGGGTGTGAGGCTCTATTTCACGTCGGAGGTCGATGACGACTTCCGCATCTATTCCGACATGCAGCGCGTAGAACAGGTGCTCATCAACTTCCTGACCAATGCCTGCAAGCACACGTTCAAGGGCGAGATACACCTGCACGTCTCTACGACCGAAAATCCCGGCCACCTCACGTTCTCGGTCACCGACACCGGCACTGGCATCAAGCCGGAGCTGGCCGACGACATCTTCAAGCGCTACAAAAAGGCCAACTACAACGTGAAAGGCTCCGGACTCGGGCTGCACATCTGCAGCATCATCGCCGAGAAGCTCGGCGCCAGCATCTGCCTCGACAAGAGCTACACCGGCGGGGCGCGGTTCCTGCTGATTGTCTGAGCGGCTGCCTAATCATTTCTATCTTTAGTTCAACATATAGTCCGACGCATGTTAAACAACTATTATTGGATATCGGCTCCGTGCTTCGCGGTTATCCTGGTGATAATCCTACTGAAGGAGATAAGATGGCTCAAGAGTCCCAGCGCCCTGGCCCGGTCGCTCTATCTGATGCTTTTCTTCGCCATGGTCCACAGTCTGCCCGTCTCGGCCATCGACTTGTGCATCAGCGACATTCTCGTTGGCAGGCAAATGTTTTTCCCCATGGCGCTGGTGTCGTTTATCACGAGCTCCGTCCTCCTCATTTTCTGGCTTAACTTCGTCCTCCGCTACGTCAAGGCGAGGCCCCTCGGCTCCTACGTCTCGCTGACCGTCGCCACGCTCATTGCGCTGACGGGGCTCGTACTCGTACCGCTCAACCTTTTCTCTGAGGCTCATTCGGCCAATCCGGTAGTTTCGCATGCTGTCGCTATATGGCGGCTGGTGTCGGTGACGTATAAGACCATTGTCTATGCCTGCGTGCTTGTGGCCTCGTTGAAGCGCATCCTCCATAAGTACCGCAAAAGGGAAAAGGTGAAGACAAGGTACGTCGCCTCGTTCATCGCGGCGCTGGTGCCGCTGGCCATCGACTCCATGTTTTGGGGCAACATTCCCGTGTGCAGCCTGACGCTGTCCACGTCGTGCCTCATCCTGTATATCTACGCTGTCTCCAATGAGCGCGAGGAGCTGCAGCGCAGCAAGGTGATGTTTCTTGAGAACATGAGCCACGAGATACGCACCACGCTCAACTCGGTATATGGCTTCGCCCAGCTGCTCGCGCTGCCCGACGGCACGTGGAGCCCCGAGGAGCGCGAGACGTATGCCACCCACATACGCAACAGCTACAACATGCTCGACATGCTGCTCAACGACCTGATGGTCTCCACCCGCTACGACACCCACAGCTACACCGTGAACAAGGAGCCGACCAATGTAAGGACCGTCGTCGCCGACGCTGTCGATGCCGTCAGGGTCTGCATGCCCTCGAGCGTGGAGATAAGCGTAGCCTCGGAGCTGCCCGACGGCTACACCATCATGAGCGACGGACGGCGCATAAGGCAGATTGTGCAGAACCTGCTGACCAATGCCAGCCAGTACATCGTCGAGGGCACGATATTCGTTGACCTGCAGCTGAAGGGACGCACGATGAGGATTTTTGTCACGGCCGACATGCCGGCCACCCAGGTCAAGAACAAAAATGCCAGAGAGCTGAACCATGACGAGGCAAGCATCACCAAGCACAAGACCGGCCTGGGCCTCCGCCTGCTCATCTGCAGGAAGATGGCCATGCTGCTTGGCGGTACCGTCAAGCGCGACCTGGGCTACGACAAGGGCATCAAGTATGAGTTCAAGCTGAGGGGCGAGCAGGCAAGGGACAACGCCAGGACGGAAGTCCTGCCCCCCCGGAGCCTTTAGAACGGACTCCGGCGCTTTCGTCATAACACAGAGGACATGATTGCCGAGCTGAACATAGCTTATCCCACGGGGCAGGGCGTGGAGTTCTATGGCTTTCAGGTCATAGAATTCTACATCAGGAAATACCTGCTCTTCTATACCGACTATCCGTGGACCATCCGCCTGCTCTACGGACTGATACTGGTGTGCATTGTCACGATGCTCATCCTCTTCTTGCTGTTCATGCGCGAGATAAGGCGGAACAACCGCAGGAAAAAAGCCTACCGCCAGGCTCGGAAGCGGCTTCACGACGGTTTCTACAACATTCTCGTCTCCACCGACAAGCCCGACGGATCCAGGCTCGAGACTGCCTGCGGCATGTCGCTGCGCGATATTCTCTCCTACAAGCCCGAGACGCTGTCGCGCCTCATCTCGGAAATCTGTATGGACCTGAGCCGCGAGCTCGGCGACATTCCCAACGCCGATGCCCTGTGCTCGCTCACCGGCGTGAAGGCCTACTACGAGAAGTGCCTGGCCTCGGGCAAGAGCGTGCTGCTCACCCTGCAGTACATCGCCGACCTCCACATCCCCGTCAACGAGGGACTGCTGGCCGTCTATCTCAACCACCACGACCTGAGCCTGCGCCACATGTCGCGCATGTGCTTCATACTCGCCTCTACCGACGACCCTTACCACTACCTGCGCGAGGAGCTGGACGACGACCTCGGGCTGTGGCACAAGATGATGCTACACCGCATGTTTGCCTGGGCCAGGGCCAACGAGCGGCAGATGCCACAGTTTCTCGTGCTGGCCAAGGAGCTGCGCAACGAGGCCTCGGGCGCCTTCCTCATCCAAGAGACGGCCTACTGGGGCTCGGAGGCAGAGAAAGCCAGGCTCCATACTATATTCCTGTCGCCCGTGTTCAGCCACCGCAGGGCAGCGCTCCACGCCGTGGCCATATTGCGCGACGCCAGCCAGGAGCAGGCCGCCATCGACTCCTACGAGCGTCAGCCCGAGACCATCAGGCAGGAAGTGTTGCGCACGGTCTATGCCGTCAACTCGGGGCGCCACACCGATTTCTTCGTCTGGGCTTTCCGTCACTCCACCTCAAAGCTCACGCGCGAGGTGGCCCTGACCAGCCTCTACACCTACGGCAGCGACGGGCGGCGCACCTTCGAGCTGCTCAGGGACGAGTGCATCAGGGCCAACACCGACCGCACGCTCATGGACCAGATTGACTCGCTGAGCGTGCTTAAACAATTGAGAGGATTATAGCGATATGTGGAATTTCATACTGTTCTTCTTCGGCTCCATCGTCTTCATCTACTCGATGCTGCTGCTTGTCTCCTACGTGATGCTGCTGGTATTTGCCTATCAGTACAGCACGCGCTACAAGCAGTGGTCAGACGACTACATCCGCAACATGATGCAGAGTTCGCCCTACGTGCCGGGCATCTCCATCATAGCCCCGGCCTACAACGAGGAGATGACCATCATCGACAACGTGGAGTCGCTGCTCAGGATGGACTATCCCAACTTCGAGGTGTGCATCGTCAACGACGGCAGCCGCGACCGCACGCTGGAGCTGCTCATAGAGAAGTTTGAGCTGGTGGAGGTGCCGTTCGAGTACATTGAGAAGGTGCGCTGCGCCCCGTTCAAGCGCCTGTTCAAATCGACCAACATCAAGTACGCCCGGCTGGTGGTGGTCGACAAGGTGAACGGCGGCACCAAGGCCGACGCCGTCAACGCCGGGCTCAACGTCATCTCCAATCCCTATTTCATCAATACCGACGTCGACTGCATCCTCTCCAAGGACGCCATGTACCAGTGCATCTTCCCCGTGGTGGACGACGGCACCATCATCGCCGTCTCCGGCACGATGTCGATGAGCAACGGCTCAACCATCAGCAACGGCGAGCTGGTCAGGGTGCGGCCGTCGAGCAAGCCGCTGCCCCTGTTCCAGGACCTGGAGTACAAGCGCTCGTTCCTCGTGGGCAAGATGGGATGGAGCAAGATCAACGCCATGAACAACGTGTCGGGAGGCTACGGGCTGTTCTCCACTGAGGTGGTCATCAACGCCGGCGGCTACAACAACGGCTCGTTTGCCGAGGACATGGACATGATCACGCGCATGGTGGCCTATTGCTGCGACTTCAACCGCCCCTACCGGGTGGTGCAGATACCTCACAACTGCTGCTGGACCGAGGGACCGTCGACCCTGCGCATGCTCTTCTGCCAGCGCGTCCGCTGGGGGCGTGGCCTCATACAGCTCATGTGGGAACACCGCCGCATCATCTTCAACAGGAAATACAAGCGCCTGGGGCTCATCACCATGCCCTACACCCTGCTCTTCGAGCTGCTCGCACCCGTCATCGAGGCGGGCGGACTGGTGTTCATGGTCTATCTCGCCTTCACGGGCGGCATCAACTGGCATACGTTCTTCGTGACGTTCTTCGCCGTCTACACCTTCAGCTACATGCTCTCCGCCTTTGTGGTGTTCTACGACTTCATCCTCGGCTCGTCATATACCAGTCTGTGGAGCTATCTGAAACTGCTCGTGGCGGCGGCGCTCGAGCCGTTCATCTACCACCCGCTCATTGTGGTGAGCTCGCTCGTGGGCTACTACAACTATCTCACCGGGCGAAAGGCCGTGTGGAAGTCGATACAGCGCACCGGCGTGAGGCATGCCGACCCCTCGGCCTCAGCCAAGCAGGCGTCATAACGGTTGAACTTAGAATACAAGGAATATGAATATCTCACTCTGTAAATGGCTTGTCGCGGTAGGTCTGGCGCTGCCGGTCTTTCCCGCAGGGACGGCTCTGGCACAGCAGGCACGCAGCACGCGCGGCAAAAACTATACGCCTGACTGGAAAGGCACGCAGCGCGACTACGAGCAAAAAGTGCGCAGGCTGTTCCGACAGGGCAACTGGGAGGGAGGCAAGAAAGTGCTTGACGAGGCTCTCGGCAAGTACGAGTCGGACCCGCAGCTCAATCAGCTCCTCGGCGCCTACTGGCTGCACTACAGCCAGTACAACCGTGCCCGCTACTACCTCATCCGCTCGCTGCGCGCCGACAAGAGAAACCCCCAGACGCTGGAGCTGCTGATGAAAGTGGAGGAGATTACCCAGCACTACAGCTCGGCCATCGTCTATTGCAACTCGCTGCTTGAGCTCGCGCCCTACGACTACACGCTGTGGCGCAAGAAGATTGCCCTCTTCCGCCAGCAGGGCAACGAGGCCGAGGCCTCGCGCCTGCTCAAGCGCCTTGAGGAGATGTATCCCGAGCGGGAGGACGTGAGGAAAGAAATTGCAGGCGACTATGAGACGCGCTACCTCAACTATCGCAAGAAGCGCAACCAGGCCGGCGAGGAGGCCATGCTGCGGCACCTCGTCGACATACTGCCCAAGAACGCCGAATACCAGATGGCCCTGTGCAACCTGCTCACCGCTACGGGCCGCATGGAGGATGCCATCGACGTGGCGGGCCATGCCGCCACGGTGGTGGCCAACCCTCTTCCCTTCGTCGAGAAAAAGGCCTCGATACTCGGCGGCATGACGCGCTACAGCGAGGCCCTGGCCTATCTGAAAGAGGCCGGGCGGGAGCACCCTGGCCTGCGCGGACGCCTCACTGCGCTGAGCAATGAGCTGGAGCGTGAGCAGGCACGCCTCGCCGCCCAGAACGACCCCTACACCGCCTACGGGCGGCTCTACGAGAAAGAGCATTCAGAGGAGGCCCTCACCTACCTGCTCAACACCTCGATGTCGCGCGGCTACCTCGACGACGCGCTCCACTATATCCGTGAGGCGCGCCGGCGGCGGGGCGACACGAAGAACCTGATGTACCGCGAGTACACCGTAGAGCGGAGGCTGGGCAACACGCGCGCCGCCACGGCCATGCTCGAGAAGATGCACGCCCGATGGCCCGGCGATGCCAACATCAATGAGGAGCTCTGCGCCATGCAGCTTGAGGAGGCCCGTCGCATGATGGACTTCCGCCAGTGGGACGAGGCCGTGGCCCTGCTCGAGAAGCTCGCCGCCTACAAGGTGGACAAGGATACCCACGAGGCCGTGGTGCGCCGCCTCTTCACCTGCTACATCCAGGCCGGACGGCGGCAGAAGGCCCTGGGACTTATCGATGCCATCAGCTCCAGTCCCAAGACGCGCGCCGGACTCTACGAGGAGGTGATGATGCCCTATATCAAGCAGCTCATGGCACAGGGACTGGCCCGCAAGGCAGAGGAAGAGCTGCAGCTGGTGCTGGACAAGGGCTATCCCTCGGCCGACATCCTCGGCATGGCCATCACCACCGAGCTGACGCTCCATCACAACGACGAGGCGCGCTCACTCGTCGAGCGCGGCAAGACGCTCTACCCCGACAACCCCTACTTCCGCATCAAGGACGCGCAGCTCACCGCCGCCACCGGCGACTATGCCAAGGCCTACGACCTGCTCGACAAGCTGGTGGATGAGTATATGGGCGACTCGGCCGTAGTGAAGGCCTACGCAGAGTGCTGTGAGATGCTGGCCCGCCGCGAGATGAAGGCCGGACACTACGACAAGGCCATTCAGCTCATCGACCGGGGATTGGAGGCCGACTGGGGCAACCAGCCCCTCATCCTCGCCAAGTCGGAGGTGTATGAGAAGCTCAGAGACTGGGACAACGCCATCGCCACCTACCGCCTCTACCATCCGGCGTTCGGCGAGCTTGCCGACTACCGCAACCGCATGGAGCGGCTCAGGCGCCATCTGCTGCGCAACGAGGTCACCATTGACTACCAGCGCGCAAGGCCCTCGAGCGAGGACAACATCACCTCGCAGGCCTCCATAGCCTACAAGCGCATCTGCGAGCGCAACACCTATACCGCCGGCCTTACCTATGTGGGCCGCGACGGACTCAATGAGAAGACCGACTCCACTGCCGCCGAGGGCGGCAGCGGACTGCAGCTCAACGGCGAGTGGCAGCACCAGTGGAACCAGCGCCTCTCCTCGACCCTGTCGGCCGCGGCAGCCACGAAGTTCATGCCGCGCGTCAGGCTCGGCCTCGGCGGCTCCTACGCCTTCAACCACGACTGGACCGGCACGGCCAACCTGTCGTACCGCCTCTTCGACGACGACTACAAGGCCTCGCTCTTCGAGGCCGGGGCCGGGGTCACCAAAGACCTGGAACCGTTCAGCCTCGGCGCCAACGCCCACGTGTTCTACATGGCGGGCGACGCGGCCAAGTCGTTCAGCTCCAGCCTCTTCGTCAACGGAGGACTGACGGCGCGCTGCTATCCGGCGGCAGGCAACCGCTCCTATTTCTACGTGGCGGGCAGCGTGGGCAACGCGCCTGAACTGTCGCTCATCGACAACTCCATGCCCGTGCGCTTCGACCAGCTCAACACCATGCTCGGCGCGGGCGGACTCGTCGTCATCAGCTCCATGATTGACTTCGGCGTGTCTGGCACTTGGTACAACATGGCGGTGTCCGACAACAAGACGGACAACACCCGGAGCCGCAACTATTTATATGTAGATGCTCATGTTACAGTACATTTCTAAACTATCCGTGGCCTGCGCCGTCGCGCTGCTCACCGGCGGCTGCAACGGCACGGCCAGGACCGTCGCCGTAGAGCCGCTCTCCGAATACCACGGCCTTTACACGCCGTCCAACACCAAGGAGGTGCAGCAGGCCCTGCACACCAACCATCCCGACTACGACTGGGGACTGTGGGGGCACAACCTCGTCAAGGCCTTGCGCGGACAGCTCACCGACGACATGTACGCCACCATCGACGGCCGCCGCACCCACGACCAGCTCTGCTTCTCTAGCCCGGCCCTCTACAAGGCCGTGCGGGCTTACATCCTCGACCAGTTCGGCTACGGCAGCACCGACTACAGCGAGCGCATCACCATCATGCCGATGGACAACAAGCTGGCCTGCCTCTGCCCGCGCTGCCGCGCCGCAGGCAACACGCCGGGCAACGCCACGCCGGCCGTCACCGCATTCATCACGCGGCTGGCTGAGGAGTTTCCACGCCATCGGTTCTTCACCTCGGCTTACCACACCACGCGGCAGGCTCCCACCAAGGCTCTGCCCGCAAACGTGGGCGTGCTAATCTCCAGCTACGGTCTGCCCGTGCAGGTCGACTTCTCCCGAAGTAAGGGCTGCGCCGCGTTCATGCAGATGGTCAAGGCGTGGAAGCAGCGCTGCGACCGCATCTATGTGTGGGACTATGAGCGCAACTTCGACGACTATCTCTCGCCCTTCCCCTGTCTGCTCTCCATGCAGGCGCGGCTGCGGCTCTACAGGAGACTCGGCCTGCAGGGCGTGTTCTTCAACGGCAGCGGCGACGACTGGTCGGCTTTCGACGACATGCAGACCGACGTGCTGGCAAGGCTCATGGACAATCCCGACCTCAACGTGAAAGAAGCCGTGGCCGACTATTTCAGGCTGCACTATCCCATCACGGCCTCCATCCTCACCCCCTACTACTGGGGACTGGAAGAGCGCACCCGCCGGTCCAACTGCGTGCTGCCGCTCTACGGCACGATGCAGGACATGTGCCGTGCCTACCTCGACCCCGAGGCTTTCGTCAGGTTCCGCAGTGAGCTCGACAAGGCAAGCAAGCAGACCATGGGAGACGAGCGCCGTCGTCTCAACGCGCTGCTCACCGGACTGGCCTACACGCAGCTCGAGATGTACCGTTGCGGCATCATCGCAAAAAACGCCGACGCTGCGGCCGAGATGCGTGAGATACTGAGAGGACACAATGAGATAAAGGGAATGGCCAACCGCGACGAGTCGGGACACGCCATCGACGACTATCTGAGACTATGGAAGTAAAGACAGCTATAATCCACGGACTTGCCGCCGCGGCAGGCCTCATGCTCATATCGCTCACGTCGCTCACGTCGTGCCGCAAGACGGTAAAGCCTACGGCCATAGAGATCGACGACTCCATACGCCACTATCCGGCAGTCATCCTCGGCGACGACCTCCCAATGGTGTTTGTCGTGAGAAACGTAGGCAGCGACATGCTCGTCATCACCGACGTGCAGCCTGCCGTGCCCACCATCGAGGCCGACAAGGACAACGCCACGATGATACCGCCCGGCAAGGAGGGACGACTGAAGTTCATCTTCCACACCGACAAGAACCTGGGGCTGGCACGCCACATCATCCGCATTTTCGGCAACATAATGCCACACGGCGAGGCTCAAATCATCTTCGACACGCACGTCGTGAGACCCTCAATCGACCTCTCCGACTATGAGGAGTATTACCACGACCACCTTGAGCAGGACGATGGCGGCGAAACGTTCAACGAGCGAAACATGGGTATGGAATACACCACCGGCCCCAACACCGACGGACGCGACAAGAACAGCGACCTGCAGGATGGGGACGTGCCGGGGGAATAATAATACAGAATAATCAACAAAAATAATATATAAGGAAATGAGACAAATCGCTGGAATTGACAGCAACAAGTTTAAGCTTCTATTGGTGGATGACATCCCTTTAAATATCCTTTTACTGGAGAAGATGCTCCAGCCTTTTGAGTTCCAGATAGCCAAGGCCAACAACGGGCGCGTGGCGCTGCAGCTGATCCAGGAGCGGCAGGACACGCCCGACGCGTTCGACCTGGCCATCGTCGACCTGATGATGCCCGACATCGACGGCTTCGAGGTCATCAAGAGCGTGCGCGAGGGCCGCGACGATGCCGACTTCCACATCCAAAAGCGCTCAAAGGCCGAGTTCCCACTCATCATCCTCTCGGGCATGAATTTCGACGACGACATCGCCAAGGGCCTGTCGATGGGCGCCAACCAGTTCCTCACCAAACCCGTCGTCATGGAACGCCTCTACGCCGCCGTCACCGAGGAACTGGAGAAAAAGTCCCACTCTCTCTGACGCGCCTTTGCCCAGCAAATCAACCGCAGGGTATTCCTGTATGCGTGTGTGTGGTTCTGCATGCGTGTTTTTTTCTGTATGCATGTCTGTTTTTCTGTATACGTATCTGTGTTTCTGTATGCGTGTCTGTGTTTCTGTATGCGTGTCTGTTTTTCTGTATGCGTATCTGTATTTCTGTATACGTATCTGTTTTTTTCTATACGCGCAAATGGTTGGGCGGGGATAAACCCCGCCCCTACTTGTCACCGTCCCGCCCTGCGATGCATCAGCAATGATTGCGGTATTAATGTAACGTGAGTTCGATGAATTATAAGTGCTTATAAATTTGGTGATTAGCGAAAT
>CABVDL010000074.1 GCA_902497035.1 uncultured Prevotella sp. | reverse complement strand
TCTTTCCAAGGGCTGGTGGCCGGCACCAGGCCGGCCACTACACTGTCACCGGTGTTGTACTACACTGTCACCGATGACGCACAGCTCCACAAACTTTATCTGCTGCGCCCACTTTGGTGAACTTCAGGGCGCCTCCGCCCGCCGCTGACGGGATACGGGAAATGGCGGTAAAATTGCGAAACTTGAAAAATAAATCCCAAAAAGTTTCGTCTTACCATTTCTTTTTTCTATCTTTGTACAACAAAGTTTGAACTAAGGCAAACAGATTGGCATAATCTTTGTCATAAGATGTTACACTGACGGCATATCAGCCTCAGTATTGTCTTATCAAAAAGAAAGAAAAATATGAACAACGATTTCAGAAAGTTTGCGACCAAGAAGCTTGGTATGAACGGTCTGGTGCTAGACGATGTGGTGAAGGCCCAGCAGCAGTACCTCAACCCCTATATCTTGGAAGAGCGTCAGCTGAACGTGACGCAGATGGACGTGTTCTCGCGCCTGATGATGGACCGCATCATCTTCCTCGGCACCGAGATTGACGACTACACGGCCAACACGCTGTCGGCCCAGCTGCTTTACCTCGACTCGGTAGACAACGCTCAGGACATCTCCATCTATATCAACTCTCCCGGCGGCAGTGTGACCGCAGGCCTGAGCATCTACGACACCATGCAGTTTGTGTCGTCCGACGTGGCCACCATCTGCACCGGCATGGCCGCATCGATGGCCGCCGTGCTGCTCGTCTCGGGCCAGGAGGGCAAGCGCTCGGCCCTCACCCACAGCCGTGTGATGATCCACCAGCCGCTTGGCGGCGTGCAGGGTCAGGCCTCCGACATCGAGATTGAGGCCCGGGAGATACAGAAATTTAAGAAAGAACTTTACACCATCATCTCCACCCACTCTCATCAGCCATACGAGAAGGTGTGGCAGGACTCCGACCGCAACTACTGGATGACGGCCCAGGAGGCCAAGGACTACGGCATGATTGACACGGTGTTAACGAAGAAAGGATAAGATTAAGCAATGCCAAAGAAGAAAGTTTGCAGCTTCTGCGGAAGAGGCGAGGACCAGGTGAAGCTGCTCATCACCGGCCTGAACGGCTACATCTGCGAGGACTGCGCACAGCAGGCCTACCGTATCGTGCAGCAGACAGGCGTGCTGGGCCAGCCGCAGGAAGAGGCGCCGGCTCCGTACCGGCCTAAGAAGAATGTGCCGAAGCCTAAGGAGATAAAGGCCTATCTCGACGAGTACGTCATCGGTCAGGACGAGGCCAAGCGCAACCTGGCCGTAGCCGTGTACAACCACTACAAGCGCCTGCAGCAGCCTGCCGGCGATGACGGTGTCGAGATTGAGAAGAGCAACATCATCATGGTCGGCTCTACTGGCACCGGCAAGACGCTGCTGGCCCGCACCATCGCCAAGCTGCTCGACGTGCCTTTCACCATTGTCGACGCCACGGTGTTCACCGAGGCCGGCTATGTGGGCGAGGACGTGGAGAGCATCCTGAGCCGTCTGCTGCAGGTGGCCAACTACAACGTGGCCGCGGCCGAGCGCGGCATCGTCTTCATCGACGAGATTGACAAGATTGCCCGCAAGGCCGACAATCCGTCCATCACGCGTGACGTGAGCGGCGAGGGTGTGCAGCAGGCCATGCTCAAGCTCCTCGAGGGCACCATGGTCAACGTGCCGCCACAGGGTGGCCGCAAGCACCCCGACCAGGAGTACATCCACGTCAACACGAAGAACATCCTCTTCATCTGCGGCGGCGCCTTCGACGGCATCGAGCGCAGGATAGCCCAGCGCCTCAACACCCATGTCGTGGGCTACAACTCGGTGGAGAACACGCGCCATATAGACAAGGAGGACCTGATGAAGTATATCGTGCCACAGGACCTGAAATCGTTCGGGCTCATCCCTGAGCTCATCGGGCGCCTGCCGGTGCTGACCTATCTCAATCCCCTCGACCGCGCGGCACTGCGCCGCATCCTCGTCGAGCCGAAGAACTCCATCGTCAAGCAGTACCAGAAGCTCTTCGAGATGGACGGCATCACGCTGACGTTCAATGAGGACACCCTCGACTTCATCGTTGACAAGGCCGTGGAATACAAGCTCGGCGCGCGCGGCCTGCGCTCCATCGTGGAGGCCGTGATGATGGACGCCATGTTCGAGATACCCTCCAAGCGCATCAAGAAGTTTGAGGTGACGCTCGACTATGCCAAGAAGCAGTTGGACAAGGCCCATCTGCAGAAACTGGAGTCGGCGTAGGCCGCTCCTTTTAATAACCCGCCTGTATCGGGGCTTTTTTTGAACCTATAACCATGACAGAGAGAGATTTAAATGCAGCATTGAAGCACTATTTCGGCTTCGACAAGTTTAAAGGCGACCAGGAGGCAATCATCCGTAACCTGATGGCAGGCAACGACACGTTTGTGCTGATGCCGACCGGTGGCGGCAAGAGTTTGTGCTACCAGTTGCCCTCTCTTCTCATGGACGGCACCGCCATTGTCGTATCGCCTCTCATCGCGCTGATGAAGAACCAGGTGGATGTCATCAACGGTCTGAGCGAGGACAACGCCCTGGCCCATTACCTCAACTCCACGCTCAACCGGTCGGCCATCAACCAGGTGGAGTCCGATGTGGCGTCGGGGCGCACGAAGTTGCTCTATGTCGCTCCCGAGTCGCTCAACAAACCCGACAACCTGCCGTTCTTCCAGTCGTTCAAGATCTCGTTCATCGCCATCGACGAGGCCCACTGTATCTCAGAGTGGGGGCACGACTTCCGGCCCGAGTACCGCAACATCCGCTCCACGCTCGACAGCATCGCCGCAGCGCGCAAGGAGCAGCGCATGCCCATCATCGCGCTCACGGCCACGGCCACCGACAAGGTACGCATCGACATCAAGCAAAACCTCGGCATACCCGACGCCACCGAGTTCAAGAGCTCGTTCAACCGGCCCAACCTTTATTACGAGGTGCGGCAGAAGCAGAGTGACGAGGACACCGACAACCAGATCATCCGCTTCCTCAAGCAGCACCAGGGCAAGAGCGGCATCGTCTATTGCCTCTCGCGCAAGAAGGTGGAGGAGCTGGCGGCCAAGCTGCGGCTCAACGGCTTCAAGGCCGCGCCCTACCATGCCGGACTGGAGACCGAGAAGCGCACGCAGACACAGGACGACTTCCTTAAGGAGAACATCGACATCATCGTAGCCACCATCGCCTTCGGCATGGGCATCGACAAGCCCGACGTGCGGTTCGTCATCCACTATGACATTCCCAAGAGCCTGGAGGGCTATTACCAGGAGACCGGGCGTGCGGGACGTGACGGCGGCGAGGGCATCTGCCTTGCCTTCTACTCGCCGAAGGACCTGAAGAAGCTCGAGAAATTCATGGAGAACAAGGGCGATACCGAGAAGGAGATTGGCCGCCAGCTGCTCCAGGAGACCAAAGCCTACGCCGAGACCAATGTCTGCCGCCGCAAGATGCTGCTCAACTACTTCGGCGAGGAATACCACAAGGACAACTGCGGCAACTGTGACAACTGCAAGCATCCGAAGAAATACATCGAGGCCTCTGACGCGCTGACCTGTGTGCTGGCTGCCATCAAGGCCGTCGGTGAGAATTTCGACCAGCAATACATCATCGACTTCGTGCGCGGTCGCGCCACTGACAATATTGTTCGCCACGGCCACGACAAGCTCGAGGAGTTCGGCAACGGCAAGGCCATCAACAACGACAACTCCAACATCTGGAACCCGGTCATCCGGCAGGCAATGATTGCCGGCTTTATCCGCAAGGACATCGAGCATTACGGACTGCTGAAGCTCACCGCCGCGGGGCGCCTCTACCTGAAGCATCCCAAGCCTTTCTCCGTGGTGCCCGACCGCGAGTTCGCCGATACCGAGGAGATGGGCGAGGGCGGAACGAGCGCCCTTGACGAGGGCTTGCACCAGCAGCTCATCGCCCTGCGCAAGGACGTGGCGCGCAAGCACAACCTGCCGCCGTACGTCGTCTTCCAGGATATCTCGCTCACGCAGATGGCCACGAGCTATCCGCAGACGCTCGAGGAACTGCAGCAGATACAGGGCGTGGGACACGGCAAGGCACAGAAGTTCGGCAAGCCTTTCGTCGAGTTCATCAAGCGCTACTGCGAGGACAATGGCATTGAGCGCTCCGACCTGATGCGTGTCATCACCATCCCGAACAAGTCTAAGCGCAAGCTCAAGATCATCGAGCTCATCGACAAGCGCATACCGCTTGAGGACATCGCTGAGTCTCAGGGCATCGGTTACGACGACCTGCTCGACGACATCGAGAGCATCGTCAACAGCGGCATGAAGGTCAACATCGACTACTACATCAATGACGATACGGTGATGGATCCCGACGAGATGCAGGACATCCTCGACTACTACCGCGAGAGCGACACCGACGACATAGAGACGGCAATGGAAACGGTCGATATCTACGACGATGACGACGGCCTGACCGCCGAGGAGAAGGCCCGCCTGGTGCTAATAAAGTTCCTGTCCGAGGAGGGCAATTAGCCATGGAGGAAATTTGTTAAAAAAGACTTTATCTATATGCCATATCGGCACTATATGGAAAATTATTGGTAAATTTGCACGCAATAAATTCTAAAACATTCTGTTTATGTCATCATTTGTTGCGGATAAAATTGTAATGGATGGTCTGACCTTTGACGACGTCCTTTTAATTCCTGCTTATTCTGAAGTTCTGCCCAAAGAGGTGAGTTTGAAGTCGCGCTTCTCGCGTCACATCAGTCTTAACGTGCCGTTTGTCACAGCGGCCATGGACACGGTGACGGAGTCGTCGATGGCCATTGCCATCGCGCGTGAGGGCGGTATCGGCGTCATTCACAAGAACATGACCATTGAGGAGCAGGCCCGCCAGGTGGCCATCGTCAAGCGTGCCGAGAACGGCATGATCTATGACCCCGTCACCATCCGCCGCGGCAAGACCGTGCGCGACGCCCTGCGCATGATGGCAGAATACCATATCGGCGGCATACCCGTCGTCGACGACGACAATTATCTGGTGGGCATTGTCACCAACCGTGACCTGCGCTTCGAGCGCCACCTCGACAAGCTGGTCGACGACGTGATGACGAAGGAGAACCTTGTCACCACGCACCAGCAGACCGACCTGTCGAACGCTGCCCAGATCCTGCAGGAGAACAAGATTGAGAAGCTGCCCGTGGTGGATGCCGAGAACCATCTCATCGGCCTCATCACCTACAAGGACATCACCAAGGCCAAGGACAAGCCCAATGCCTGCAAGGATGAGAAGGGCCGTCTGCGCGTGGCCGCCGGCGTGGGTGTGACCAAGGACACGCTGGAGCGTGCCCAGGCCCTCGTTGAGGCCGGTGTCGACGCCATTGTCATCGATACGGCCCACGGTCACTCCCAGGGAGTGGTCGGCAAGCTGCACGAGGTGAAGAATGCCTTCCCCGACATCGATGTCGTGGTGGGCAATATTGCCACGGGTGCCGCAGCAAAGTTCCTTTTGGACAACGGCGCCGACGGCGTGAAGGTGGGCATCGGCCCGGGCTCCATCTGCACCACGCGTGTGGTGGCCGGTGTCGGCGTGCCGCAGCTGAGCGCCATCTACGACGTGTACAGCGTGCTGAAGGACACCGACGTGCCGTTGATTGCCGACGGTGGCCTGCGCTATTCCGGCGACATCGTGAAGGCCCTGGCCGCAGGCGGCAACTGCGTGATGATTGGCTCACTTGTGGCCGGCACCGAGGAGAGTCCCGGCGACACCATCATCTACAACGGACGTAAGTTCAAGAGCTATCGCGGCATGGGCTCGATGGAGGCCATGGGCCAGAAGAACGGCTCCAAGGACCGCTACTTCCAGAGCGATACCGTCGACGTGAAGAAACTCGTGCCGGAGGGCATTGCCGGCCGCGTGCCTTACAAGGGCACCGTGCAGGAAGTCATCTACCAGCTCGTGGGCGGCCTGCGCTCGGGCATGGGCTACTGCGGCGCCGCCACGATAGAGAAGTTGCACGACGCCAAGTTCACCCGCATCACCAGCGCCGGCGTGCTGGAGAGCCATCCGCACGACATCACGATTACCAGCGAGGCCCCCAACTATTCAAGACCCGAATAACCTCTGCCGACCCCAATGAAGAAGATACTTCCAGTCTTTTTGCTCTCGATGGCCGGCCTCGTGTCGCTGGCCCAGAATTCTGACCCCGTGGTCATGCACATCAACGGCAAGCCCGTGACCCGCTCCGAATTTGAGTATTCCTACAACAAGAACAACTCCGACGGCGTCATTGACAAGAAATCGGTCAAAGACTATGTGCCGCTGTTTGTGGCCTACAAACTGAAGGTGGAGGCTGCCCTCGACGCCAAGCTGGATACCGCGCAGTCGTTCAAACGCGAGTTTGCGGGCTACCGTGACCAGCAGATCAGGCCCGCGATGATAACCGATGCCGACGTTGAGGCCTTTGCGCGGAAGATTTACAGGGAGACGCAGGAGCGTATCGACTCGACGGGCGGCATGGTGCAGGTGGCCCACATCCTGATACAGTCACCCCGCAACGCCACGGACAAGCAGAAGAAGGCCGCCAAGGCCAAGATTGACTCGCTGTACAACGTGCTGCGCAAGGGCGCCGACTTTGCGGCCATTGCCAGAAAGTACTCGCAGGACCCGGGGACGGCCGCAAAAGGCGGCGAGCTGCCGTGGATTGCCAAGGGCAACACGGTCAAGGAGTTTGAGCAGACAGCCTGGGCGCTGAAGGACGGTGAGCTGAGCAAGCCCTTCGCCTCGCCTTTCGGCTGGCATATCATCCTGAGAAAAGCCCACCGCAACTTCTACGACTACGCCTCGCAGCGTGCCGACATCTATAAGTTTATCGACGCCCGCAACCTGCGCGAGCAGATTATCAATGATAAGCTCGACTCCATAGCCAAGGCCCGGCAGACCACGCCTGCCAAGGTGCTTGAGGAAAAGATGCTCGATATGGAGCGCCACGACCCCAGTCTGAAGTATCTCATTCAGGAATACCACGACGGACTGCTGCTCTACGACATGGCCAACCGTACGGTCTGGCAGAAGGCGCAGCAGGACTCTGTGGGACAGGACAATTTCTTCAGGCACAATAGGGCGAAGTACAGCTGGAGCGAGCCGCGCTTCAAGGGCATCGCCTACTGCACGCGCCAGCAGGCCGATGTGCAGCGGGTCAAGGATGCGCTGAAGAACGTGCCTTTCGACAAATGGGTTGACGTACTGCGCAACACGTTCAACAACGACTCCGTGCTGCGCATCCGTGCCGAGAAGGGCATCTTCACCAAAGGCATGAACGCACAGGTGGACAAGGAAATCTTTGGCGTGGACACCGTTGCCAAGCCCATAAAGGACTATCCCTATATGGCTGTCTTTGGCCGCAGGCTGTCGGCCCCGGAGGATGTCGACGACGTGCGCTCCGAAGTCGTCTCCGACTATCAGGAAGCAATGGAGAAGCAATGGGTCAGCACCCTGCGCAAGCGCTATAAGGTGAAGGTCGACGAGCGCGTACTCAAAACAGTCAATAATCATTAGTCAATGAACATCAACAAAATCTCAATAGCTGTATCCGCCGTGCTGGGGCTTGCCCTGACGGCAGTGGCCGGCACGCAAGGCTCGCGCATGGGCGCATACGCTCCTGCCGGCGTAAAGGCCGACTCCGCCGTGGCCGATACCGCCGCTAAGGAGGTGAAGATTCCCGAGAACAGCGTCATCGACGAGGTGATCTGGGTGGTGGGCGACGAGCCTATCCTCAAGTCCGACGTCGAGCAGATGCGCATGCAGGGCCTGGCCGAGGGCATCAACTTCGGGGCCGACCCCGACTACAGCATCCCCGAGCAGCTGGCCGTGCAGAAGCTCTTCCTCCACCAGGCGCAGATCGACTCCATCGACGTGCCGGAGGCTGATGTCGTGCAGGGCGTCAACCAGCAGATCAACCGCTGGATTGAGGCCGCCGGGTCGCAGGAGAAGCTGGAGGAATACCGCAAGCAGAGCATCAACGACATGCGCAACGAGCTGCACGACGAGTTTAAAAATCAGCAGCTCATCCAGCGCATGCGGCAGAAGCTCGTAGAGAACATCAAGGTGTCGCCGGCCGACGTGCGCGCCTATTTCCGCAACCTCCCGGCCGACAGCATTCCCTTCGTGCCTACCGAGGTGGAGGTGGAGATACTGGTCAATGCGCCGCGCATCAAGCAGAGCGAGATCAACCGCGTCAAGGACGAGCTGCGCAACTTCACCGACCGCGTGAACAAGGGCGAGACGACGTTTGCCACACTGGCCCGCCTCTATTCCGAGGACCCGGGCTCGGCACGGCAGGGCGGTGAGCTCGGCTACACCGGCCGCGGCCTTCTCGACCCCGCATTTGCCAACGTGGCGTTCAACCTGACCGACCCGAAGAAAATCTCAAAGATTGTAGAGTCGGAGTTCGGCTACCACATCATACAGCTCATCGACAAGCGCGGCGACAAGATTAATGTCCGCCATATCCTGCTCAAGCCCAAGGTGTCGGCCGACGAGATTGCCGCCGCCGAGCACCGCCTCGACTCCATCACCAACGACATCCGGGCCGGAAAGTTCTCCTTTGAGCAGGCCGCGAGCTATCTGTCTGACGACAAGGACACGAAGAACAACCAGGGACTGATGTCGAACAATACGGCTGAGGGCATGACCTCACGCTTCCAGATGAAGGACCTGCCGACAGAGGTGGCGCGTGTCGTGGACACGATGAAGGTGGGCGAGATCTCGAAGCCGTTCCAGATGGTCAACAGCAAGGGCAAGACCGTGGTCGCCGTGGTGAAGCTCAAGACCCGCACGCCCGGCCATAAGGCCTCCATCACCGAGGACTTCCAGGTGATGAAGGAGGTGGTGCTAAACAAGGAGCGCGAGAACTTCCTCCACCAGTGGGTCGTGGACAAGATCAAGCACACCTACGTGCGTGTGGCCGACCGTTACAGAAATGGTAAATACGAATATCAGGGTTGGATAAAATAAGACATAGAGACTCGTTCTCAAGACATTTTACGGGGCATAGGACTGTCGCAGCGATGGTTCTATGCCTGCTTGTCCTTGGCCTGCTGAGCGCCATTGCCGCCCCGCGGCAGCGGGGACGCCGTGCGGCTGTTGACGACCGCGTCTACCTCGTCCATTCCGACGTGCTGAAGTATGACATGTTCGGTCCCAATCCCGAGGCGCAGATTGCCAAGGGACATGTGGAGTTCCGTCACAAGGGCGCCACGTTGCTGTGCGACAGCGCCTATTATTTCCAGGCCTCCAACTCTTTCCGCGCCTTCGGCCATGTGAGGTTCAGGCAGGGCGACACGCTGTCGCTGGCCTGCGACAACGCCTGGTACGACGGTATGGGCCAGATGATGGAGGCCCGCAAGAACGTCGTGCTGCGCCACCGCGGACAGACCCTCCACACCGACAGTCTCAACTATGACCGCCTCTACAACACGGCCTATTTCTTCAGGGGCGGACAGCTCGTCGACGGTAAGAACCGCCTCAGCTCCGACTGGGGCGAGTACAACACCGACACCAAGCGCGCCGTGTTCTACTACGACGTGCAGTTGCACACGCCCAACAACCGCGTCTCCACCGACACGCTCTATTACGACACCGGCAAGTCGCTGGCCCACGTCGTCGGCCTCTACACCCCCGACAAGGGCAGGGGCAAGACCGGGCCGTCAATCATCGTCAACAAGGACGGCAAGGTCAGCACCACCGACGCCTGGTTCAACACCAAGTCGGACCGCGCGCGCCTCTTCGGACGCTCCACCATTGTCAATAAGGAGAAGACGATTACGGGCGACACCTTATTCTATAACAGCAAGACGGGGGAGAACCGCGGCTATGGCAACGTGGTGTATGTCGACAAGAAGAACAAAAACGAGCTCACGTGCGGCGAGGTGGTCTATAACGAGAAGACCGGCAAGGGCTTTGCCACGCGCCGGGCCCTGGTCAAGGACTATTCGCAGAAGGACACGGTCTATATGCACGCCGACACGATGCGGGTGGAGACGTTCAACATCAACACCGACTCGGTCTACCGCAAGGTACACTGCTACCGCAGGGTGAGGATGTTCCGCACCGACCTGCAGGCCGTATGCGACTCGCTGGTCGGCAACAGCCGCGACTCGTGCATGACCATGTATGGCGACCCCATCGCCTGGAGCGGGCCGCGACAGCTGACGGGAGTGGTGATAAAGGCGTTCGCCAACGACAGCACCGTCAGGGAGGCGCGGGTGCTGGGACAGGCACTGTCGATAGAGATGATGCCCGACAGCACCCATTACAACCAGATCTCGTCGCGCGACATCTATGCTTATTTCACCGGAGGCAACATCCGGCGCTCCGACGCCGTGAGCAACGTGCGCGCCATCTACTTCCCACAGGACAGCAAGGACAGCTCGCTCATCGGACTCAACTATGTCGAGACCGACACCATGCGCATGTTCATCTCGCCCGAGCGCAAGCTGGAGCGCATCTGGATGCCCAAGGCCACCGGCACGCTCTATCCCATGACGCAGATACCGCCGGGCAAGGAGCGGCTCGATGTCTTTGTATGGTTCGACTATATACGGCCCGTTGACAAAAACGATGTGTTCAACTGGCGCGGCAAGGCCAAGGGCACCGAGATTAAGGTGGTGGAGCGCCATGCGCCGCCGTTGCAGCAACTGTCGGGAAGTGCTGCGGGGCGGAAAGAGGAACGGCCAGCCGCCACCGCGGAGGCATCGCTGTCGGAGAAAAGCCCGGCGAGGCCAACATCGGCGAAACACTCGCGCGCAGTGCCGGTTAAGCGGTGAGTCAAATCAGGAGGAGACGGTTTATGAATATTTTGTTTCAGACACGCAAGCCCCGCCGTTTCGAGCACACGCCCATCTACTACAGTGAGCGTGACGACCGGCTGCGTGAGATAGCGCAGCGTGCCAGGGAGGAGCTGGGACAGCCGGACGGCAAAAAGCACCCGTCGGCCTTTGAGGACGAGTTGCGGGGACGGTTCAGCCGCCAGCGCACCGCCTCGGGACCGCTGAGGCTGCTCCTCGGCTCCAACATTCTGCTGATAGTCTTTGTTTTGTTGCTGCTGGTGCTTTTACTGTTTTTGACATTATGAGCGATATCATACAACTGCTGCCTGATACGGTGGCCAATCAGATTGCGGCCGGAGAGGTCATCCAGCGACCTGCTTCGGTCATCAAGGAACTGGTGGAGAATGCCGTCGATGCCGGTGCGAGGCGTATCGACGTGTCGGTCGTCGATGCCGGACGCACGTCGATACAGGTCATTGACGATGGATGCGGCATGTCGGAAACCGACGCGCGACTGGCCTTTGAGCGCCATGCCACGTCGAAGATACGGCAGGCCAACGACCTGTTCAACCTCCACACGATGGGTTTCCGCGGCGAGGCACTGCCCTCGATAGCCGCCGTGGCCCAGGTGGAGCTGAAAACCAGGCAGCAGGGCGAGGACATCGGCACCGACCTTTGCATCACCGGTTCGAAGGTGGTGTCGCAGGAGGCATGCGCCTGCCAGGCTGGCTCCAACTTTATGGTGGAGAACCTCTTCTTCAACGTGCCTGCCCGCAGAAAGTTCCTCAAGTCGAACACCACCGAGCTCAACAACATCATTGCGGCCTTTGAGCGCATCGTGCTCGTCTATCCCAACATCGCCTTCACGTTCCACAGCAACGGTACGGAACTTTACAACCTGCGGGCCTGCGGGCTGCGGCAGCGCATCGTCGATGTCTTCGGCAAGCGCATCAACCAGGACCTCCTGCCCGTGAAAGTGGCGACGTCGGTGTGCGGCATCAGTGGCTTCGTGGGCAAGCCCGAGTCGGCCAAGAAGAAAGGCGCGCGGCAGTTCTTCTTCGTCAATGGCCGCTTCATGCGCCATCCTTATTTCAGCAAGGCTGTGATGACGGTCTATGAGCGTCTCGTGCCGCAGGGCGAGCAGGTGCCGTATTTCCTCTATTTCGACGTTGACCCGAAGGACATCGACGTCAACATCCATCCCACGAAGACAGAGATCAAGTTTGAGAACGAGCAGGCCATCTGGCAAATACTCTACGCTGCAGTGCGCGACGCGGTTGGCTCGTTCAACGACGTGTCAACCATCGACTTCGATGTTGAGGGCAAGCCCGACATTCCCGTCTATACGCAGGGGGCGCAGTTCACCATGCCGAAGGTGGACTATAATCCCGACTACAATCCTTTCAGAGAGACGGGCGCGGCGACACATCAAAGCAAGCTGGGACAGGACGGCCTGGACATGCCCTCCAAGCCTAAGGTGCCGGACCAGTGGGAGACACTTTATAGTGGTCTCGGCACTGAGACGGCGCCCGACCACACCATGCTCTTCCCCGGGACGTCCGGGGCGCCCGATGCTGACGACGGCCTGATAGCCGAGAAGTCGCCCGTCCATTACCAGTATAAGGGCCGTTATATCATGACGGCGGTGAAGTCGGGTCTGATGATTATCGACCAGCACCGTGCCCATGTGCGCATCCTTTTCGAGGACTACCTGCGGCGGCTGAAGTCGCACGCGATGCACTCGCAGAAAGTGCTGTTCCCACAGACGGTGGATTTCTCGGCCCAGGAGATTGTCACGCTCGACCGCCTCCGTGACGACATCGCGCAGATGGGCTTCGAGCTGACGTCGCTCGGCGGCAGCACGTTCGCTGTCAATGCCATTCCCGAGGGCTTCGAGGGCATCGACATTCCCGCACTGCTCCACGACATGCTGTCGGACACGGCAGAGGAACAGTCAGCGGCCATCGACCAGGTGCATGAGTCACTGGCGCTCCGGCTGGCCCGTGCCGCCGCAATCCCCTATGGGCAGGTGCTGGGCAACGACGAGATGGAGAAGATCATCAACAGCCTCTTCCAGTGCGGGAGCGTCAACTACACGCCCGACGGCAAAGCCACGCTCTGCATCCTCAAACAGCGCGACATCGAGCAGATGTTAGGGTAGGGGATGTCCGTGCATAGATACCAAATTCAGAATATGGTCTGCCTGCCTTGTCGTATCATGGTGTCAGTGTAGTGGCCGGCCTGGTGCCGGCCACCAGCCGCCGGTGATGTATGCCTGTCTCTATCTGCTAAATTAGCGTAAGCGCAACCTCCCTGTTAGCTCACGCAGACCTCGCTGACAGCGCAGAGGCGGGCATCAATGAAACCTTCGCTATCTGCGAAACCTATACAGCGCTTACGCTAATCCCGCTGATGCGCGGGGAAAATGCCTTACCAAGGGCAGAATTTGGTCTGGCGCAGCAAATAAAGTTCGTGGAGGTGTGCGGCTATGGTGTCAGTGTAGTGGCCGGCCTGGTGCCGGCCACCAGCCGCC
>CABVDL010000073.1 GCA_902497035.1 uncultured Prevotella sp. | reverse complement strand
CGGCAAAGTTAGTGCATAAAACGCATCGCTGCAAATTTGTGGGACAGACAGCTAACTACGGGGATATACGCCTATGTGTCTGGACGAAATGCAAGGATTTGGGACGAATGACTAAGCAGAAAAGTGCTGAATCACTTGCAGGTATAAAATATTATACCTATCTTTGCAGAAAAACAGATGCCTACATTGCTTATAGTTTTTGGAATACGTTTTTTCTTCTATATGGATGAGCATGAGCCCATTCATGTACATATTTCTTATGGAGGGAAAAAAGCCAAGATAGAGCTCAGTCCTGATGTTAGAGTTATTTATAACCATGGCATTAAAGAGCAAGTGATGAAAAAGGCGATTAATACGTGTAACAATTATAGAGAAGAATTTATCGAGGAATGGCATAAATGCTTCGATTAATTAAGATAAGGAGGTTCAAGATGGAGAAGATTAAGACTGTTTGGTTTGACGCTGACCGTATCTATATGAAGACGCAGGAAGGCAAAGTGTATAGCAGGCCTTTGGAGGCTTATCCTGATTTGAAAGATGCTTCACCGGAACAACGCAGTGATTATGTTATTGGTGATGATGGGGAGGACATCAGATGGGAAAGCTTGGATGTTGACATGCACATCAGTAGTTTTTATGAAGTCTCTGAACCGAAAGATAATGAGATAGCAAGGATGTTTGCCAATTATCCTTGGCTGAATGTGTCTGAAGTGGCTCGTGCCATCAACATCAATAAGAGTTTGATGGCCCGCTATATTTATGGTATTTCCAAGCCAAGCGAAAAACGAGTTCAGCAAATTCGAGAAGCTTTGCATCGGTTTGGGAAAGAGTTGCTGAGTGCTTAGCCTTTTACCCGACAAATGACCGCAGCTTGGGCACATAGCTTCGTGACACGGGCACTGTATGGTGCTCGTCGCCCACGGTGAGTTGGTAACCGTTGGAGTTGCCATGAGCGGATAGGATGTTGCTGAGGTTGACGATGAACGAGCGGTGGCATTGAAAGATGCTCTTCTCGTTGGCATCGGCAAGGACAGAGGTCAGCGTGGTGCGCAATTGTTGGTGCTCGACATGACCTTCGCGTAGGAAGTAGATGTCAACGCAGTTTTTCTGTGCTTCGGCGTAGAGAAAGTCGGACAGGGGGAGCGTGAGGTCGTTGCCACGCACTGACGTGTCGTGAAAGGTCACCGTCTCTTCGGCTTGCGCGTCGGTGTCCTTAGGCAGCAGTTCTGCCAGACGTGTGCGCAACCGCCGCTGATATTCCAAGGCTACGATGGTGAGCGTGATGGGAATGCCGAAGAGCAGGGTGGCATAGAGATAGGCCAGGACGAGTTGGGGCGAGAGCGAATTGTGGAACAACAGCGTATTGACAACACTACTACCCATGCTGATACAGCAGAGCAATAGCAGAATAGCCACGCACTCATGCCACACCCGCCATGTCTTGACCCGCCGCACCCAGGGCTTGAAAACACACTCGCCATAGCACCACGTGACGGCTACGGACAACAAGGAGAAGCAGAGTGCCACGAAAAAGATGTTTCCTTCAAACTGACCCAGACCAAAGGGCCTGAGAAAGAAAAGAAGGAAAAATACGATGGCACCGGCAATCAGTCCTGCCTGCAGCCAGTTGCCTTGGTCGTTTTGGGGCAACGTTCTGTAAAAGAAACATATCAACCTTTTTATTCTGCTCATCTGTTCACAACGCCCTCTTATTTCCCAAACATCTCCGCAATCTCATCTTCCGACAATCCCTGCTTTCGCAACTTCTCTCGTATTCGATCCAATTGCTGATCTTTCTGCGATAATTGCTGATCTTTGCTACGATTCTTGATGATGACCTGTACGCTTGTGCTGACTGACAGGAAAGAGGGTGTAGCACAACTGTTTGTGCTTCACCCTCTTTTCTATTGTCGTTTAACTTCATTTTTGTGGTCGTAACGGTATCCTTTGGATACGTTGCAGGTGACGTCCACCCTCAAAATCGGTGTTGAAAAACTCGTCCATGATTGAACGCGCTGTCTGCTCGTCGATAAACCGGCCTGGCATGACCAGCACGTTGGCGTCGTTGTGCTGTCGGATGAGATGGGCAATCTCGGGCATCCAGCACAGTCCGGCCCTTACTTTCTGATGTTTGTTCAGCGTCATGGCCATTCCCTCGCCTGAACCGCAGATGCCAATTCCCGGATAGACCTCGCCGCTCTCAATCGCAGAACCTAAGAGATGGCCGAACTCGGCGTAGTTGCACGACTCCGACGAGAAGCAGCCGAAATCCTTGTAGGGAATGTGCTTCTCGTCGAGATACTGTCTGACAAATTGCTTCAGGGCAAAGCCGGCGTGGTCGCTGGCCAGCCCCACTGTCTTGATGTCCATGGCCTTAGCAGATGCGGCGTGAGCCGTCTCCGATAACGACATCAATGACCTGCGGCTCGTGGCCGTATTTTCCGTTGAACTTCTTCTTGGCATCGGCGACGAAGGCGTCATAGAGGTCGTCTTTCACCAGGTTGATGGTGCATCCGCCGAAGCCGCCGCCCATGATGCGGCTGCCGGTCACGCCATTGTCCTTGGCAATGTCGTTGAGGAAGTCGAGCTCCTCGCAGCTCACCTCATACTCCTTGCTCAGGCCCTCATGGGTCTCGTACATCTTCTGGCCAACCGTCTCGTAGTCACCTTTCTGGAGCGCATCACTCACTGCCAACACGCGGTCTACCTCGCCCAGAACGAAGTGGGCACGCTTGTAGTCCTCTGCGCTAACGTCGCCCTTTACAGCCTCAAGGTCGTCCCAGTTGGCATCACGCAGGGTCTCAAACTTTCTGTCGGGGAATTTCTCGTTGAGCTTCTTCACCACATTCTCGCAAGAGTTGCGGCGGTCGTTGTAGGGCGATCCCTTGAGCTCGTGCTTCACCTTTGAGTTGAGCAACAACAGCTTATAGCCTTTCGGCTCCCAGGGGAAGTACTCGAACTCGCGGCTGCGGCAGTCGAGGCGCATCAGCTTGCCGGCCTTGCCGAAGACGGAGGCGAACTGGTCCATGATGCCGCAGTTGACACCGATGTATTTGTGTTCGGTAGCCTGTCCGGCCAGTGCCATATCCCACTTCGACACCTTGTTGTCGCCGAAGAGGTCGTTAAGGGCATAGGCAAAGCAGCTTTCCAGTGCGGCACTCGACGACATGCCTGCGCCCAATGGAACGTCGCCGGCGAAGGCGGCATTGAATGGCTTCACGTCAACGCCAAGTGCCATCATCTCCTTGCAGATGCCATAGATGTAGCGTGCCCATGTGGCAGAGGGACCCTTGGGGTCGTCGAGGCGGAAGTGGGCCATGTCTTTGAGGTCAATGGAATAGACGTTGCAGGTCTGCTGTCCATTGGGTCTGATTTCGGCCATGATGCCCTGGGCCACCGCGCCCGGGAACACGAAGCCTCCGTTGTAGTCGGTGTGCTCGCCGATGAGGTTGATACGCCCGGGCGATGCATAAATATTTCCTGTCATTCCGTCAAAATGCTTGACGAAGCGGCTCCTTACGAAATCGATTTCCATAGATTAATTGTTTTTTAGTGGGTTTATGCTTATATTGCTTTACTTTCTTACGCCAAAGCGATATACTGTTGTCTGACGATAACGCTCGCCTGGATTGAGAACGACAGAGGGGAAGTAGGGGCGGTTGGGGGAATCAGGGAAATGCTGTGCCTCAAGGCAGATAGCCGAGCGGCGGGGATAGGTGGCACCGTGGGTACCCTTGAAGCCGCTGAGGAAGTTGCCGGTATAAAGCTGCACGCCTGGCTCGGTGGTGAGCATCTTAAGCGTTCTGCCGGATACTGGCTCGTAGGCCTCGGCTGCAAGACTCAGCTCTCCCACCTCGCGCTTGTTGAGCACGTAGCAGTGGTCGAAGCCCGACCCGTTCCTGATCTGCTCGTTATCGGCATCAATGTCTTTTCCAATGGGTTTGGGGGTGGTGAAATCAAACGGAGTGTCTTTCACAAACCTGATTTCGCCTGTGGGGATGGATGTCTCGTCAATAGGGAGATAGAAGTTGGCATTAAGTTGGAGCTCTACGTTATCAACTGTCGGGGTGGGATTGGCGATACCGGCGAGAGCAAAGAATGCGTGATGGGTCAGGTTGATGATGGTCTTCTTGTTGGTGGAGGCGAGATAATCAATATGCAACTCGTTGTCATCAGTCCAAGTGTATTCCACGGTAACCTTGAGCTCTCCGCTGTAGCCTTCCTCGCCGTAGGGGGAAGTGTAGTTGAGTACTAACGTGTGGTCATTCATCAGCTCCGGACTCCATACCTTTACGTTGAAACCTTTCTTACCGCCGTGGAGTGAGTTGGGACCATTGTTGATTGGCACGTAATATTCTTTGTCGTGCAGCGTGAAATGTCCTTTTGCAATACGGTTGCCGAAGCGTCCGATGAGTCTTGACAGATAGGGCTCGGGAGAGTTGATGACATCGTTGATGTTGTCGTGGCCCATAATCACGTTGCCGAGTTTGCCCTCTTTGTCAGGAACCATGATGGCTACCACGGCACCGCCGTAATTGGTGATGGCTACTTCGTTACCTTGGCTGTTACGCAAGACGAAAAGGTCTGTCTTTTTCCCGTTTACGGTTGTTTGAAAATCCTTGCGCAACAGACCGCATGCGTTTGGTGTTTCTTCAGTATTTGCCATATCTCAGATAGTTTTTAGTTGAAATTTTCTTTTCTGCAAAGTAAACAAAAATAAACGGGAACAGCAACTAAAACGTGAAAATAATGTTTAGCGACAGTGTTAAAAATGGTTTAGCGCAAGAAAATCGGCCACAATATAGCTTGACCCGCCAACGAAAATGAAGTCGTCGGGTGCTGCATCGGCAAGTGCGTGGCTGTAGCCGTTGCCCACAGCGCCGCAGTCAATGCCATCAAGTCCGGCCCGTTTGCCTTCCTCAGTGACCTTGGCTGAGGGGAAAGCACGCTTCGAGGTGGCCTGCACCCAATAATAGACGGCGTTGTGCGGCAACAGCTTCATGACAGTGTCAATGTCCTTGTCGTCAACCATGCCGAAGACGATGCGCAGCCGGCGGCAGGGCTGGGAGGAGATTTGATGTGAGAGATACTGCCATCCGCCGACATTGTGGCCGGTGTCGCAGACCACGCGCGGCTGTCGGCGCACCTGCTCCCAGCGGCCGCGAAGTCCCGTGAGTTCAGCTACATGGGCCATGCCAAAGGCTATATTCTCATTGGCAATTTTGAATTTGGTGGTCAGGATATTCAATGCGTGCAGCACGGTGTTCGTATTCCTGACCTGATAGTCGCCGCCCAATTCACCGAACAGGTGGCCGTAGTGTCGCGTATCGTAGTCGCGTCCACCGGCAGGACGCGGCGTTGATGCCGTCACCTCCGGCTCGTCCAGGGCAAACGTGACGGGTGCCTCGCAGGCTTCAGCCTTTGCTGCGAATACCGGCCTCGTTTCAGGCAAGTCCTCACCAATAACCACTGGCGTGTGCGGTTTGATGATGCCGGCTTTCTCCCCGGCGATTTTCTCCAGGGTGTTGCCGAGAAATTGGGTGTGGTCGAAACTGATGTTTGTGATGATGCTCAGTTCTGGCCGGATGATGTTTGTACAGTCGAGCCTTCCTCCCAGTCCCACTTCTACGACCGAAACGTCGACGTGCTGTTCCTTGAAGTAGAGAAAGGCGAGGGCGGTGGTAAGCTCGAAGAACGAGGGATGGAGCGGCTCGAAGAATGCACGCTCCTGCTCAACGAAGTCGATGACGCGCTGCTCGCTTATCGGCTCTCCGTTGACGCGGATGCGCTCGCGGAAATCGACCAGATGGGGCGAGGTGTAGAGTCCGACTTTATAGCCCGCAGATTGCAGAATGGCAGCCAGTGTGTGTGAGCAGGAGCCTTTGCCGTTTGTTCCTGCAATATGGATGGTCTTATAGGCTTGGTGCGGATGACAGAAATGGCGGTCAAGGGCAAGGGTGTTTGCCAGCCCCTCTTTGTAGGCAGAGGCGCCTACATGCTCAAAGACGGGCGTGGAATTGAAGAGATAAGCTACGGTTTGCTGATAGGTCATGGTCTATATATATTATAAAGGTGTAAAAAGAGAGAGGGTGTGTCATAATTGGAGAAGTCCAGGACTTCCGGACTTCTCCAATTGCTGATGCTCCCACTTGCGGGTTCCATGTTTGCCTAGGACTAATTGAAATAGTTTCTGAACTTCTCGAAGATGCTTTTCTTGGTGTTGCTGTCTCCCTTGAAGTTCTCGCTCTCACGCAGTTGTTCAATGGCTTTCCGCTCATTCTTGTCGAGCGTTTTTGGCACGAAGACGCTCATGTTGACAACAATGTCGCCCATTCCCGAGCCATAGCCTCTGACAGCCGGCAGACCTTTTCCCCGGAGTCTCAACACTTGGCCGGGCTGCGTGCCGGGGGCAATCTTCAGTGCAATCTTCTTGCCGTCAATGGTGGGTATTTCTGCCTCGCCGCCAAGTGCGGCAGTGGGGAAGTCGAGCAGCAGGTTGTAAATGATGTCCTGCTTGTCGCGCACGAAAGTGTCGTTTTTCTCTTCCTCTATGATCACCTGGATATCACCCGGCACGCCGTTGTGCGGGCCTGCGTTGCCCTTGCCATGCACATTCAGCACCATGCCTTGCTCCACACCGGCAGGTATGTTCACCTCAACCACTTTCTCGCCCTTGACGACACCGCTGCCGCCGCAGGCCTTGCACTTGTTCTTGATGACTGTACCCTCGCCATGACAGGTGGGGCATTCGGTCTGTGTGGTCATAATTCCGAACATCGACCTCACCGACCTGCTCACCATACCGCTTCCGTGGCATGTGGGGCAGGTCTCAGGCTGTGCGCCGTCTTCGGCCCCGGTGCCATGGCACTGCTCACAGGTGACATCCTCGCGCACCTTGAAGCGCTTGGTCACGCCGCTGGCAATGTCCTGCAATGACAGTCTCACTTTCAGTCTGAGGTCGCTGCCCTGATAGACGCGCTGCCTGCCCTGCCGGGCGCCGCCGAAACCGCCGAAGCCGCCGAAGCCGCTGTGGCCGCCGAAGATGTCGCCGAACATGCTGAAGATGTCGTCCATGTCCATACCGCCACTACCGAATCCGCCGAAGCCGCCCTGTGGACCGTTGAAGCCGAACTGGTCGTACTGCTGCCGCTTCTGCGGGTCGTGCAGCACCTCGTAAGCCTCTGCCGCCTCTTTGAATTTCTCCTCGGCCACCTTGTCGCCCGGGTTACGGTCAGGATGGTATTTGATGGCGAGCTTGCGGTAAGCTGTCTTTATTTCGTCCTCTGAGGCGCCCTTGCTCACGCCCAGCACCTCATAATAGTCTCTTTTCTCTGCCATTATCGTGTAATCGTTTTACCTTTGAGACGGAACTGTGACGTTTATTGCCCAACAGCAACCTTGGCGTGGCGTATCACCTTGTCGTTAAGCATGTAGCCTGTCTGCAGGCAGTCGATGACCTTGCCTTTCTTCTCATCGGCTTGTCCCGGTACCATGGCAACGGCTTCGTGGAAGTCGGTGTCAAAGTCTTTCTCGGTGGTTTCAATCTTCTTTACACCGAGGCTTTCCAATGCTTTCTCAAATTTCTTGTAAATCATCTCCATACCCTCGCGGATGGCCTTCGGGTCGTCGGTGTCGTTCTTCAGCGCGCGCTCAAAGTCATCGAGTACGGGCAGAATGGCAACCACAGTCTTCTCGCTCCCGTTGAGGATGAGCTCAGCCTTTTCCTTGAGCGTGCGCTTCTTGTAGTTGTCAAACTCTGCGAGGGTGCGCAGGTACTTGTCCTTGAGGTCAGCAATGGTCTTGTTGGCCTTGTCAAGTTTGTCGTCGGCATTATCCTTTTCCTGCTTTCCGTCTTTTCCCTCAGTCTCTGCTTGAGCGTCAGTCTTCTTTTCCTCGTTGGCCTTGTCAGCTGCAGTTGCCTCGTGGGCAGCAGCCTTGTCAATCTTTATCTCCTTTTCTTTTTCTTGTCTGTCTTTCTCTTCCATAGTTGTTTAATCTTTTATTAGCTAATGCCAACAAAAAATGTGCCATCCGTTTTAGACGGCGTACATCTTCTCTTTTTGCTCCTTGATGCGGTCGTCGTGGATATACTCCTCGTATGGCATCATCTGGTCGATGGTGCCGTTGGGCGTGAGTTCGATGATGCGGTTGCTAACGGTCTCAATGAGTTCGTGGTCGTGGCTGGAGAAGAGGATGTTGCCCTTGAAGGCGACGAGGTTGTTGTTCAGTGCCTGAATTGATTCCAAGTCAAGATGGTTGGTCGGTGTGTCTAAGATGAGGCAGTTGGCATTTTGCAACTGCATACGTGCGATCATCAGGCGCATCTTCTCGCCGCCCGACAGCACGTTGACCTTCTTCTCCACGTCCTCCTGACGGAACAGCATGCGGCCAAGGTACGACTTCATCACCACCTCGTTGCCCGGACCATACTGCGACAGCCATTCCACAAGGTTCTTGTCGCTGTTGAAGAATGACGTGTTGTCCAAAGGCAGATAGGCCGTAGTAATGGTGACACCCCACTTATAGGTACCCGCATCGGCCTGACGGTTGCCGTTGATAATCTCGAAGAGGGCCGTCATGGCTTTGGGGTTATGGCTGAGGAATACCACTTTCTGACCTTTCTCTATATTGAAGTTGACATTGTCGAAAAGCACGGTGCCGTCGGGCTCAACGGCTTTCAGTCCTTCAACCTCAAGAATCTGGTTGCCGGGTTCGCGCTCCATAGAGAAGATGATGCCGGGATATTTGCGGCTTGAGGGCCGTATCTCCTCCACGTTAAGTTTCTCCAGCATCTTCTTGCGGCTTGTTGTCTGGCGGCTTTTTGCCACATTGGCAGAGAAACGGCGGATGAACTCTTCCAGCTGCTTGCGCTTCTCTTCCGCCTTCATGCGTTGGTTCTGCGCCTGACGAAGGGCGAGCTGTGAGCTCTCGTACCAGAAGCTGTAGTTGCCGGCAAAGACCGTGACCTTGCCGAAGTCGATATCAATGGTCTGTGTGCTGACGGCGTCGAGGAAGTGACGGTCGTGGCTCACGACAAGCACGGTCTGGTTCTCCTCTATATTGCCCAAATAGTCCTCAAGCCACTCTACGGTGTCAAGGTCAAGGTCGTTGGTGGGCTCGTCAAGCAGCAGGTTGTCAGGCTTGCCAAAGAGAGCCTTGGCCAGCATGACGCGCACCTTTTCGTTGTTTGACAGCTCCACCATCTGCTTGTCGTGCAGTTCCTGGCCTACGCCTAAGTGTTGCAACAGCTGGGCGGCATCGCTCTCGGCCTCCCAGCCGTTCATCTCAGCAAATTTCTCCTCCAATTCGGCAGCACGGTTGCCGTCTTCCTCGGTCATCTCTGACTTGGAATAAAGCATCTCGCGCTCTTTCATGTTGCTCCAAAGCGTGTCGTAGCCCATGAGTACGGTGTCCATCACCTTATAGTCGTCGTATTTGAAGTGGTCCTGCTCGAGCACGGAGAGACGCTCGCCCGGGCCAAGCTCCACGGTACCCTTGTTGGGCTCAAGGTCGCCGCTGATGGCGCGGAGCAGCGTTGATTTGCCAGCCCCGTTGGCTCCGATGACACCATAGATGTTGCCGCGGGTAAACTTGATGTTGACGTCCTTATAGAGAACTCTTTTGCCGAACTGGATGGCGAGATTTGTCAGTGTAATCATAACCTGTAAACTAAACTTTCTACCTTATTTATAACAATTTGACTGCAAAGGTACAAAAAACTTCCCACTTAAGCCGGTTTATTTCATAAAAAGGTGTTATGGGCAGGGTTACCGGGACTTGACACCTTGTCTGTCAGAATGTGATGGGCAGTCCTGCACCTGCATGCTTGGGCGCAAAGGCAATGCCGAGCAGCTTGGCCACTGTGGGCGCAATCTGGTTGTTGTAGTAGCTTCCGCCTTTTAGTATTCCTTTTGCCGGAATGCCGCTGCCGAAGGCCATGAGCCAGGTCTGCGAGGAGTGAGGTGTGTCGTGACCGTGGTCGCGCCAGGCGGTCTCGGTGGTGTCGCCCCGTCCGTGGTCGCAGGTGACGATGATGGTGGTCTGGTTCTTGTAGAACGGGTCGCTCTGGACATAGTCCCACAGCTCGCGCAGGAAGTCGTCGGTGTAGCGGGCAGCATTGAGGTAGAGGCGGTAGTTGCCGGAGTGAGCCCATTCGTCGGTGTCGCCGTAACCGATGAACACTACTTTCGGATGGCGGCTCTTCATGGCCTCAAGCGCGTATTCGTGGGTGAGGAAGTCGAAGCGCTCGCCCTCCCAGTATTTGGGACAGCGCTCCTGCAGCTTGTCAAGGTATTTCTCCCTCTCAGTGGGGTTGGGCGACATCGACGGGCGGTAGTCGGCATTGACTTCCAGGCCGCTTTTCTTTTCGTTGAGTATCTCGATGAAGCGGTCCCAGCTGCCAAAGGCCAATACCGAGTTCTTGTATTGGCTTGACTTGTTGGCCACCTCCAGCACGCTCACGTTGTTGTTGGGGATGGCATCGTTGCTGTTGACGTGCTCGTCGTCGGCAAAGCCGCAGAGGTCCTCGTTATAGCCAGGGTAGGAATACCACATCTTGTTGGTCACATCCATCGTGCAGCCGGCGTGGCGGTCGCCTATCATCACGCCGTTCTTGGCGATGAAGTCCCAGGTGAACGGCATCAGCGTGCGGCGGCGTTCCTCGGGCGTGCTGCGCCAGTAGTCGGCCTTCATCTTGCTGACGTTGCCGAATTTCTTGTTGTTGATGATGGTGGAGTCGGCACCGTTGTACAGTTCCTGCCAGCGGTAGCCGTCAACGGTGATGAGGATAAGCTTGCGCTGCTGGGCTGCCTTGCCCTTGGCCAAAGCCAATGTAGGCATGGCCAGGAGGAATGTGAGTAATGGGACAATGATTTTTCTCATAATGATTATAGTTTTTGTTGATGACTGATTTACTATTTTACCTTAATGATGTCGCCCCACGATGTTGTGTAGTTGGGACTCTTTCTGTCGCGTCTTATGGCTCCGGCAAAGTGACCGGCCTTTCCTTTCCCCCTGTCCTTAGTGTATTGCTGCGCGCCGAGGACAATGGTCTCCTTTCCCTCCTTGCGGTTGATGCGGTCGATGACGGTGTCAAGGCGCTGGCGCTTGCGGTAGTCGGCGGGGGAATAGTCGGTGAAGTCGGTCTGTACGGCTGTGTCGGGACAAAGCTCGAGCAGTATGACGCCGGCGCGCTTGTAGTGGAAATAGGGCAGGAAGATGCGCTGCAGCACCGACGTGGCGGCCTCGACGATGGCCATGGTGGAGGCTGTGGGCGTGGGCAGCACCGCCGTGCCGAAGCGGTCGTACTGTGGCAGGTCGTCGCGGAAGTGGTTGGTGTCGATGAACACGCCCACCACACCGGCGGCCTCATGGCATCGCCGCAGCTTCTCGGCCGACAGTGCAGCGTAGTTGGCCACATGGGTGCGTATGTCCTGCATGTTGGTGAGCATGCCGGGGAAGGAGCGCGAGGTGCAGATGCTTTTCTTAGTGGTCTTTTCCATGTCGTCGATGGGAATGCAGTCAATGCCGTTGAGCTCTTTCCACGTGCGCTGCCCTACGATGTTGAATGTTGTCCTCACCCATGACTCCTGCTGTCGGGCGAAATCGGCGGCGGTGAGTATCTGCACTGTCCTGAGCTTCTCCTCCCAGCGCCGGCCTATGCCCCAGACGTCGCCGATGGGGAATAGCGAGAGGGCCTTGAGCCGCTTCTCCTTGCTGTCGATGAGGCAGCAGTGGCGGTAGCCTGCGTAGCGCTTGGCAAACTTGCTGGCAATCTTGGCCAGCGTCTTGGTCGGGGCAATGCCGATGCTTACGGGCATGCCGAGTCCCTGGTAGATGCGGCGGTGAAGTCGCTCGCCCCACGACTTGAGGTCGAGATGGTCCATGCCGTCGAGTATGCAGAAGCCCTCGTCGATGGAGTATCGGTAGAATGAGGGTGTCTCGCTGCGCACGATGTTCATCAGCCGCCGCGTCATGTCGGCGTAAAGCTCGTAATTGCTTGAGAATGCGTAGATGGTCTGATTGGGAAATTGCTGTTGCAATTGGAAGAAAGGCGTTCCGGCCTTGATGCCCAAGGCCTTGGCCTCGTTGCTGCGCGCCACCACGCAGCCGTCGTTGTTGGACAGCACGACGACGGGCTTGCCCTCCAGGTCAGGCCGGAAGGAACGCTCACAACTGACATAGCAATTGTCAACATCTACAAGTGCATAATATCTCATTGCAAAGGGTCAGGGTGTGGGACGGCTCATGCGTGGGCCCGCATTGTAACGGTTCTTGATGATATAGATTACTACGCCCCACACGCGAAAGTCGGTCAGGTCGTCGGTAATCTTGAACACAGGATAGGCGGGGTTGGCTGGCCTGAGTTCGATGTAGCCTTCGTCGATGTGGGTGTTGTCGAAATACTTCATGGTGTATTCCTGGTTGTAGAAGGCTACGATGATGTCGCCGTTGCGGGGTTCAATGGAGCGGTCGATGACGAGCAGGTCGCCGTTGTCGATGCCTGCGCCGGTCATTGAGTCGCCGCAGGCCCTCGCATAGAATGTGGTGTCGGGATGGGCGATGAGGTCACGGTTGAAGTCGATGGACTCCACCTCATAGCTTTCGGCTGGCGAGGGAAAACCGGCCTTCACGCCAAGGGCACAGCTCAGGGGAAGCATCATTCGGAACGAGCTGTGGAGAATTTCCACTTCGCTCCGGCCCGTACGGGAGGCTCCGTCAATAAACTTTACGGTCATGGCTGCGGCTATTTAATGATGGTGGCCTTGATGATGCGCACATCCTGCAAGGGACGGTCGTTGCCGTCGGTGTCCACATAGTCGGTGTCGGCCACCACGTCCAGGCCTTTAACCACCTCGCCGAAGACGGTGTATTGCCCGTCAAGGTGCGGAGTGCCGCCACGTTGCTGGTAACAGGCCCTGATGTCGGGGGTGAGCTGTACCGCTCCGCCTGTCCGCTTGTCGAGCTGTTGCTGGACGTGGTCCAGGCCGCCCGGCGTGAATACTTGGCCATAGACGATATAAAACTGGCTCGACGAGGACCTGCGCTCAGGGTTAACGCTGTCGCCCTGGCGTGCGGCAGCCACGGCTCCCCGCTTGTGGAAGTATTTGGGAAACCGTATCTCTGCGGGGATGGTGTAGGGCGGAGTGTTTTCGCCCACGGTGGCTCCGGGTGCGGCATGGCGCGTGGTGGAGTCGCCGGTCTGTATCATGAAGTCGGCTATCACGCGGTGCCAAAGGTTGCCATCATAGTAGCCCGAGCGCACCAGTCGCAGGAAATTGTCGCGGTGGAGCGGTGTGTCGTTGTAGAGCTCAATGACGATGTCGCCTTTTGTCGTGTGCAGCAAAACCTGATGACGCACCGAACTGGAGTCGGTCTTGACGGTAAGCGAGTCGGTCTGCGGCCAGCCGATGGCCGGCAGCAGGGCTAAAACGAGCAAGATGAATATACGGGTAAATATTCTCATCAAATTATTCAGTTATTTGGTTGTCTGCTATATTATAAAACTATCAAGTCTGTGTATTATTGCCTTTTTGAGGATATAAAAAATGCCGCAGCTCATATGAACTACGGCATTCGTGCGCCCTTAGGGACTCGAACCCTAGACCCACTGATTAAGAGTCAGTTGCTCTA
>CABVDL010000072.1 GCA_902497035.1 uncultured Prevotella sp. | reverse complement strand
AGCTATCAAATCGAAACCTGATAGCTGCCTAATTTATGATAGGCTGGGCCAAAAACTGACTTTTGACACAGCCTCACTCTGATGCGCTGTGGCGCATCAGAGGGGGTGGGGCTACCCGAGATACTTCGCCAGTATATGCGTATATCCGCTGTTGCGGATCTTCTCGATGCTCTTTTCCTTGATTTGTCTCACCCGCTCGCGTGTCAGGCCGAGCTGGGCGCCAATCTCCTCTGGTCCTTCCTCTTGGCAGCCGATGCCGAAGCTCTTGCGCAGGATGGTCACCTCGCGCGGCTTGAGCACCTTGGCAAAGATGTTCTTCAGGTCCTCGTGCATCGACACCTTGTCGACGGCATTGGTGAGCGTGCGGTCTGTCGACGGCAGCAGGTCGGCAAGACTGTTGCTGTCCTCATCGCCAAAGGGTGCGTCGATGCTCGTATGGCGTATGTCGGCATTCATGGCCTGCTCTATCTTGTCGTGGTCTATGTTCGTTATCTCCGACAGCTCCTCGGTAGAGGGCTTTCGCTGATGCTCCTGTTCAAACTTCTGTATCTCGTTGTTGATTTTCGACAGCGCGCCCACCTGGTTGAGCGGCAGGCGCACCATGCGGCTCTGCTCGGCAATGGCCTGCAGGATGCTCTGGCGTATCCACCATACGGCATAGCTGATGAATTTGAACCCGCGTGTCTCGTCAAATTTCTCGGCGGCCTTCACCAGTCCGATGTTGCCCTCGTCGATGAGGTCGGTCAGCGACAGTCCCTTATGCTGGTACTGCTTGGCCACGGAGACGACAAAGCGCAGGTTGGCGGCCACCAGCTTGTCCTTGGCGCGCTCACCCTGCTTGCCCCCATTGCGTATCTGGGCAGCCAGGTCCTCTTCCTCGTCAAGATTGACCATCGGAATGCGCGCTATCTCACCTAAATAGCGGTCGAGTGCCTCACCTTGACGGTTGGTGATGCTGCGCGAAATCTTAAGTTGTCTCATTTCTCTTACTCCCTTATCTTTTCTTTTATATTTATCCTGTTCATTTACTGCAAATTGCGTACCAAAGTGGACAAGCGTCTCTTGCATGTGCCACGGCAATACAACCTGTCAGCCAATGAGGCGTTTTTGTTAATGTATCTTAATCTATCGTCCTGTTCTTTGGCATTGTGGGCAAAAAGCATTAATTTTGCAGTCACTTTCCTACGTAACAGTGAAAGCAAATATTTTTGTCGGCATAGCTCAGTTGGTTAGAGTATCACCTTGACATGGTGGGGGTCCTTGGTCCGAATCCAAGTGTCGACACTCTCTTTTATCTTCTCACAATCACCGTCACGCAAATATAACGTCATATTTGCGTGTTTTCGTATTTGGAAAAAGTTAAAAAAGCCAAACTTCCATTTGACTCACAGCCACACCAATGCCATACCCGGTACCGCTATTGTAATAAAAGGGGGATTGTCAGAATTAGAGAAGTCCAAAAGTCCGAGAATCAGGAAGTCCTGTCATTACTATAATGGTACCTTATTATCGGATACTTATTCCCTTCCTGACTTCATCACATCTTTCATATTGCCTTGCCATCTCCAGATGATACGAAACAAGAAAATCATGTACAGGCATACGCTCCATGAGGAGCTCTGAGTCTCAACCAGCGGGATAGCCAGTTGTACGTCACCGGCGGCAGTATTGTACATCACTGGTGGCAGTGTAGTGGCCGGCCTGGTGCCGGCCACCAGCCCTTGGTATGGCATTGTCCCCACGCATCAACGAGATCAGCATGGGACTCAGTATAGTTTTTCACGCTGATGTCGCGGTTGGTGGCCGGCACCAGGCCGGCCACTACACTGCCACCAGAGGCGTGCGCCTCCACAGACATCACACGCAGAATAATAAGTGGCGGTACGGAAAAAACAAATCGAAAAACTTGCAGATGTCGGGTATAAACTCTATCTTTGCGAAAAGAAATAAAGCGCAGAAAAGGTAAATCATTGCGCCAAGCGGCTATTTTATCATATTATTATCATGAGTTTAGACAAGAACTGCAAGATTTATGTGGCAGGCCATCACGGTCTCGTGGGATCGGCCATCTGGAACAACTTGAGACAACGCGGCTACAACAACCTCGTGGGTCGCACGCACCATGAGCTCGACCTCACCGACCAGCTCGCCGTAAAGCAATTTTTCGACCAGGAACAGCCCGACGCGGTGGTGCTGGCAGCTGCCTTTGTGGGTGGCATCATGGCCAACTCGCTCTACCGTGCCGACTTCATCATGCAGAACATGAAGATGCAGTGCAACGTCATCGAGCAGGCCTACAAGCACCATGTGAAGAAGCTGCTCTTCCTCGGCTCCACCTGCATCTACCCGAAGAACGCGCCACAGCCGATGAAGGAGGACGCGCTGCTCACCTCGCCGCTCGAATACACCAACGAGGAGTATGCCATCGCTAAGATTGCCGGACTGAAGATGTGCGAGAGCTACAACCTGCAGTACGGCACCAACTACATCGCCGTGATGCCGACCAACCTCTATGGCCCCAACGACAACTTCCACCTGGAGAACTCGCACGTCATGCCCGCCATGATGCGCAAGATTTATCTTTCCAAACTCATCCACGAAGACAACTGGGACGCCATACGCACCGACATGGACAAGCGGCCGGTTAATCCCCCCGCCAAGCTCGCTGAAATCATCGGCAAGGACAATGTCGACGGCCGCTGCCCGAAAGAGCGCATCCTCAAGGCGCTCGACTTCTACGGCATCGGCAACAACAGGGTGACGCTGTGGGGCGACGGCTCGCCCCTGCGCGAGTTTCTCTGGTCGGAGGACATGGCCGACGCCTCGGTGCATGTGCTGCTCAACGTCGATTTCTCCGACATCATCGGCATTGAGAAATACTCATCCGTGTTCTACGGCGTGAGGACTGACGGTGAGGTCAACCGCAACAACTCTGAGGGACGTGGCGGTGCCATCCCCGCCCTGGGCGAGATACGCAACTGCCACATCAACGTCGGCACGGGCAAGGAGCTCACCATCAAGGCGCTGGCCAACCTCGTGAAGCAGACCGTCGGCTTTGAGGGCGACATCGTCTGGGACACCACCAAGCCCAACGGCACACCGCGCAAGCTCATCGACGTGTCAAAGCTCCACAGCCTCGGCTGGCACCACAAGGTAGAGATTGAAGACGGCGTGAGAAAACTCTACGACTGGTATAAGGACACACTGAAATAATCCCGCGTCATGGTCATCGTCACAAGAAACAACCGCGACTACGGCCCTTTCGACGAGCCGACCGTGGCCCACTACGTCGAGGAGGGCCGGCTGCTGCTCCACGACAAGGCGCGCGATGCCGTCACCGGTGAGCAAGGCACCGTCGAGGACCTGCTCCTGCGCGTCGGCATCAGGCCGAGGATAAAGAGCAACGGCTCGCTCGGCCGGCAGCTCCGGCACGTGGGCAGCGACTTCATCTTGCCCCACGAGGACATGAGCCGCCACAGTCTGTTCCAGGACAAGCGGCTCCTGGCGCTGGCCCTCGTGGGACTCGGACTGTCGGTCATCATGCTGCTGCCCATAGGCGGCTATCTGGTGTTCTATGTCGTGTCGCTCTATTTTGCCGGCATCTGGGGACTGTTCTTCTACTATTTCTTCGCCACACGGCAGGTGGGCCTCAAGACGACCATCACCACATTCTTCCTTACCCAGCTTGGCGTGTTCATCATCTTCGGACTGCTCCACAGCCTCAACTTCTTCTACATCTTCACCGAGATGGCGTTCCCGCTGAGCATCATCGGCTACATCTTCGGCGTGGGGGTGACCGAGGAGTTCACCAAGATCATTCCACTCGCCATCCTTCAGCGCCGCTCACGTGAGCCCATGCTGCCGCAGACCATGGTGTATTACGGTCTGATGGCGGGCATCGCCTTTGGCGTGTTCGAGGGCGTGCAGTACCAGACCACCATCAACGTCCAGGCCGACTACACCACGGCGTTTGTGCTGAACATCGCGCGCCTGACGTCGTTGCCGTTCCTCCACGCCGTATGGTGCGGCATCGCGGGCTACTACATCGGCATGGCAGGCCTCTATCCGCGCTACCGCAAGGCCCTGTGGTTCCTCGCCATCGCTGTGCCGGCCACGCTCCACGGCCTCTACGACTCGTTTGCCGGCGTGGCCTACATCTTCTCGCTCCTTGTCGGCTTCTGCAGCGTCCTGCTGCTCATGGCCTACATGCGCCGCAGCGGGAAACTCAGGGAGAAGTTGAGGCAGAACTAAGGCGGGCTCCGCACGACTGCCAATGTCGCTACGGCCGTTTCACAATGTCGCTACGGCCATTTCACAAGCTCTCTACGGCCATTTCACAAGGTGCGGCGGCCGCCACGCACAATTATTACGGCCGCCGTGCACCATTATGGCGGCCGCCGCGCACAACTGCGGCGACCGGCATAGTTTCTCGCTACAGCCATATCGCATTCACATATCGCCGATATGGGAGCGTCAGTCGGCCTGTTCTTTCCCCCAAAAACGACGTAGCGGATAAAATCCGTGGAGCAATGTCACCAATGCCGCCAAAGACCCACGACATCGAACACCAGAATGACAAGGGCAATCAGCATGGCCCTTTGGAAGTCTATCTCATCAATGTGGTTCTTCGGAGCAGCTTGGGGATTTTTCATACGTTTGCCTTGATGACAGGAATGAACTCGCGGGTAAAGATTTCGCCACCGATGGCAGTGTAGTGGCCGGCCTGGTGCCGGCCACCAACCCTTGGTATGGCATTATCCCCGCACATCATCACAATTATCGTAAGCGCGGTATGGGTTCTACGCAGATAATGCAGTTCTCACTGATGAAAGTCTCTGTGCTGTCAGCGAAATCTGCGTGAGCTAAAAAGGCGGATGCGCTTACGCTAATCTCGAAGATGGAGGCAGGCCCGCAACACCGGCGGCTGGCCGGCACCAGGCCGGCCACTACACTGTCATTAGAACAGTGCCAGCCAGTCGTCAAACGTCTTGTTCTGGAACGCATGGATGCCGTTGCGCTCAGCCGCCTCGCAGTTCACCGCCAGGTCGTCGATGAACAGCGTGGCGGAGGGGTCGATGGCGGCATCCTTGATGACCTGCCGGAAAATCTCGTCGTCAGGCTTCTTCATGTGCATCTCCTGCGACAGGAACGTCCGCTCAAAATAGTCGTCCACGCTATAGCCGTCCATCGGGAAGAGACGTTCGCGGCAATAGCTCCAGTGCAGGTCAATGGTGTTGCTGAGCAGAAACACGCGGTAGCCCTCCCGGCGCAGCCTGAGCAGCATGCGCTTCTTCTCGTCGGGGACATACAGCAGCATGGCATTGGCCGCGTCGGTAATCTGCCGGTCAGTCACGTCGGACCGGGTAATCCGCCTGACGGCTTCAAAGAACTGTCTGTTGCTCATCATCCCCACACCCATGGCCTGAAAGAGCCGCAGCCCGTCGGCATACTCGCGGATGTGGTCGGCCTTGGGCCATCCCAAAGCCTCAAAAGCGCGCATGGTGGCCGCCTCGTCAAGCTTGACGAGGACGTTGCCCATGTCAAATATGATGTTGCTTATTTCATTTGGACACATGACTGCCTATGATGTTTATCAGATTGAACTTTGTGAACTTTTCCCTGTAGAAATCTTTTAACAGGACGTTGGTCTTAGGCTGGTAACCCTTCTTATCCCTCTTGCCTAAAATAATGTCCGACGAAAGCATGGTCTATAGAGTCTGGCATCCTCATCTATTGTTTTTGCCATATCTTATCCCTCCGCACAAGACTGCTGTCCCTGGGCGTTTATGCAACTCCCTGTCCAAGACCATCAGCAGGGAACCCGCAATGAACGGGAATCTCACATACGTTTGCCTTGATGACAGGAATGAACTCGCGGGTAAAGATTTCGGCACCGTGGCTATTGAGATGTACCTCGTCCTTGAACAGCTCCGGGTGCAGGTAATATTTTTTCTCCCAGGAATAGTCGTAGTAGGGGATATGCCGGTCCTTGCAGTAGTGTGACAGCCATTGCGAGACTCCCCGTGTGGTCAGGCGCAAGGTGGGCGCATAGGTGACGACGAGCCTCACGTTGTGACTGCGGCACATGCTGACGATGTCATCCAGTTTCGACAGTCTGGCGGCATCGGGCCTGAAAGGCATGGTGGAGAGCTCATGGGGTGTCCGGTACTCACCGCTCAGCGGCTGGTAGCCGCAGAGTCCGGGGCACTGCTTTGAGAGACACAGCTGCAGCACCTCGTTGTAGACCCGGTTGTTGCGATAAAGGGCGGAATGCAGCTTCAGCCGCTCCAGGGGACTGTAGACGCTGTCCATGGCCTCGGTCAGCGGCCCGCACAGGCCGTAGAGGCACCTGAGGTTACGGAACTGGTCGTCCCTAGGTGTCTCCATCATGTCGGAGCTGATGTCGAGGATAATCATTCTGGGCGCGTACCGCTTGAGACAGGACGACACGCACAGGTCGAAATAGTCCATCTTCACACCCGACCGGCCGCCGTTGAAGCAGGTGAGACCTGTCTCCTGCCGGATAATTCGCGGGTCGAAGCTGTGGTGGGCCCTCGACGCTCCGAGGATGAGGATGTCCGACCTCTGGTGGAACAGCGTCTGAATGGTGTTGGAGAGGTTGTACTGCGTCTGGGGCGCATGTGCGATAATCAGCCTCGTGCTGGCTCCCACCAGGAGGTCGGCGCACAGCAGGGTGGCGAGGAACAGGGCGACGAATAATATCTTTTTCTTCATGGATAACCCGAATGCTAATGAGTAACCTGAATGCTAAAACTGGAAATAAATGAACTGGGGGCCGTTGAACTCGCCCTCCAACAGGATGACGGCAAGGAGCAGCGCCATGGTCACTGCGCGGACATACCACCTCGGCGAATGGAAGAAATGGATGTTGAGCTTCTCCTCGTCCTTCCAGTCCTTGAACAGCATGAGCAGCAGAGGCGGGAAATACATGATGAACGTCACGCGCTGGGCGACATAGGGATAGAGGAAGCCCGAGGAATACTGCGACAGATAGCCGAAGAAATCAGTGATAGTGTTACTGCGGAAAATGATGTTGCCGAAGGTCACAAAGACGAACATCTTCGCGATGCGTGCGTAGCGGTAGGCCGTATTCTTCTTTAAGCCATGCGCCTTCTCGAAGTGCTTGCGCCGCTTGGCTATCAAGTTGTTGAAAATGAGGCAGCAGCCATGATAGAAGCCGAAGAGAATGAACGTCCAGTTGGCGCCGTGCCAGGCACCGATGGCAAGAAGGTTGATCATCACGGCCAGGTTGAGTCCCCACATGCCGAGGTTGCGGAACTTGAGGTTCAACGGCGTGAAGACATAGTCTGTCAACCAACTGGTCAGCGTCATGTGCCACCGCTTCCAGTATTCGGTGATATTGACGGCGAAGAACGGCAGACGGAAGTTCTCCAAACTTCTGATGCCCAATATCCGGCCAACGCCGATGGCCATGTCGGAGTAGCCGGAGAAGTCGGCGTACAGCTGGAAGGAGTAGAGCACGGCGGCAATGGTGAGCGACGTGGCGTTGTGGTGGGCATAGTTGTTGAACACGGCGTCGGTGTAGCCGCAGATGACGTCGGCCACGCACATCTTCTTGAACATACCCCACAGCACGCGCTTGCAGCCCTCGGCAATGTCGGCCCAGTTGAGCCGCCGCGTCACGGCCAATTGCTCCAGGAAGGCCTTCGGCCGGTCGATAGGGCCGGAGAGAATGGTGGGGAAGAAGGCCACGTAGGTAGCGAAACGGATGAAGTCGCGCTCCGCGTCCATCTTCCTGCGGTGTATCTCGACCAGGTAGCTGATGAGCTTAAACGTGAAGAAGCTGATGCCTACGGGCAGGATAATCTTGAACGTGTGGTGGCTGACGTGGAACCCCATGGCCTCGAACAGGTCCTCGAACGAGCTGATGAAGAAGTTCAGGTACTTGAAATAGAGCAGGAGCAGGATGCCCAGCCACACGCCAGCGCTGGTCAGCACAGATGCCTTGCGGGCATCCGTCTCCCTGCAGCGCTGGATGCCGATGCCTAAATAATAGGTGACAAGGGTACTCACCAGCAGGATGGGCACAGCCCTCCAGTTGGCGTAGGCGTAAAAGAAGTAGGACGCAATCAGCAGAAGCATATTCTGCCAGTTGGCGCGCTTACGGCACAGACTGAAGTAAACGGCGAAAACCGGCAGAAAGAAGAGCAGAAAGGCAAGCGAGTTGATGGTCATCTCTTACGGTGGGTCCGGTTATGCGTTGAGCCTTTTTTCTATGGCGTCAATCAGTTCGCCGACATTGTTCCAGCCGAGGATCTCATTCGACGTGAACTTGATGCCGAACGCCTTCTCTATGGCGACGATGAGCTGCACGTGGCTCAGCGAGTCCCATTCCTCCACGTCGTCGGCTGTCGTCTCATCGGTCAGCACAATGTCGTCGTTGTCCAACTCGTCACAAAAGATTTCATTCACTTTCTTGAAGATATCACTTCTTTCCATTGTTGTTTATTTATTTCTTGTTTACTAATTCCACAAATCCCATGTCCGCATTGAAAAAATAACATATCTTGCGGTTTCCCAAAGCCGGGGCTTCCACGGGCTTGAAGAGAGGTGTCCAGTTCTCCTCGGTCAGCTCTTGGTACAGTCTGTCCACATCGTCGCAGGCATAGCACAGATGATAAGGACCGCAGCCATGCTTCTTGAGCATGCGCAGCATCGTGGCGTTGTCATCGTAGGGCTGGACAAGCTCAATGGCCGTTTCACCTTCCTTGCGCAGAAAGCAAATCTTGGTCTTTTGCCTGTCGTCATTGACCGTCTCGTCCTGATGATAGCCCAACAGCTCAAACTGTCGGGCTGTGCGGTCGATGTCGTCTGTCAGATAGCCGATGTGTTCCAATTGAAAATCCACGGTGTTCATGCTTTTACGATATAACATTCCTTGGGCTGATAGTCATCGACGTTCAGTTCGTATCTCTTGGCACCGTCGGCCTTTTCGTCTGTCTTGGTGAAGCCCAGCTGGTCGTAGTGTTCCCTTACCATCTGATTTTTCAGGGTGGGCAGGTATTCGCCGATGATTTTCTTGTAGCCGCGTCGGCGGGCTTCCTCCACCATCGTGTTGAGCGTGAAGTTCTCCATGCCGCGTTTCAGCACACGGCAGCTCATCAGCCACGTGTCTACGAAAAGGGTCTCGCTGTCCAGGGCCTTCATGATGACCACGGCAATCAGTCCGTTGTCACCGAACTTGTCCTTCAGCGTAAAGCTCAAATCGACCACGTCGTCATCGTCGGCCAAGGTCTTTACATCAGCCTCCGTATAGCGCACCGTGCGCAGGTTGAACTGGTTGCTGCGCTGTGAGAGCTGTGCCACGCGCGGTGTGTTGAATGGCGTAAAGCCGCTGACCGTAGATACCATGTCCAACGACCGAAGGAAATCGGCCTCGCTGCCAAAGGTCTTCTTCAGCGAGACACGTTTGGCTTCCACTTGGTATTGCTTGGTGCGGTCCTTGTCCTCACTGCTGTAGTTGGCAGTCTCAAAGAGGTTGAGCGAATAGAGGTACTCCAAATACTCGGCGGGGTCCTCGGGCAGCTCGGGCACTGTGATGCCCGGTATGTTCTCCCTCACCATGTTGCGCTCAAAGGGATTGTCATCGAGGAAGACCATGGAGTCGAACGAGATGTTGAGGATGCTCTGAATGGTCCGGATGTTGTCGACCTTCGTCTCCCAGTTGGCTTGGAACACGGCAATGTCGTCCAATGTCAGCACCATGTCAGGGTGCTTCTGGAATGGTTCCTTGGCCTTGTCCTCGTCGTTCTTCGACGCCACGCAGATGATGATGCCGCGCTGGCGCAATTTCTTCACCCACATCTGAAACTCAGTGAAGGCCTTGCCGATGCCCAGGCCGTGGCCCAGCTGTATGCCCTCCAGGCCGTCGTCGCCGACGACGCCTCCCCAAAGGGTGTTGTCCAAATCGAGGATAAGACATTTCTTGAACTGCCCTTTGCAAGCACAGATGATGTCCATCACCCTGCCCGCCACATAGGGAACAGCATCGACGCTGAGCACCATCTCCGTGCTGACGTAGATGCTGGCATCGAACATGAAGTCGCGGCCGAACTTGTTCTGCAGGCCGGCGATGTCGCAGATAAAAAGATTGGGATGACTTGCGGCAAGCTCCATTAGGCCATAGTTGAGCTTGCGCACCTGGAAAGAGAACGACGACACCACCTTGTTGGCGTAGGAGCCGAACACTGTGTCCTCGATTTCGGGATAGTTCAGACAGATGATCTTCTTGCCCTCCAACGCTGGATTTTCGGCCACCGACTGCACAAAGCGCAGCCGCTCGTCGGCCAGTGTGGCCTGCTCCTGCGTGGAGAGCAGACTGTGCTTCTCGCAGAGCTTGTGGGTGGACTGGAAGAGGACAATGAACTCAGCGTCGTGCTTGTAAAGCTCGCTGTCGGGGTCCATAAACTGCTGGTACACTTGGTTATACTCAGCCTCGAAAAGGTCGATGCTATATCCTCTTACCCTCCCTATACCGCGGATGGCGGTGGCCAGGAATTGCGTGGCCGTGTCGCCAACCAGGGCGACGCGGATGGCCGGGCCGGGGACGGCAGGACGCCTGGCCTGCCGCTTAAGCTCTTTCAATGTATATAAGTCCATGACAGGATGATGGTTCTAAAAGCTGTTGTCTGCAAAGGTACAATAAAAATCATTAACCGCAAAGGCTACACCTTACTATTTCTTGACTTTGCCCATGCTTCACCCTGTGTCGCCACAAAATCTTTATCACCGTATCGGCACAGCCTGCTGTCAGAACGGCCAGAGAAGGGGCAGGACAAAGGTCATCACGGTGAACGTGTCGTTTGTCAAGACATCAGATGGCCGTTGCAAGGTCGGCATTCAGTGTAAAGGACGGGGACGGCGCCGCTATTCAGGCACCTTGTCGTACATGGCCTTCCACCAGCTGTCGTCACCCTGCAGCCACTTGGCAAACCAGGCGAAGATGGTGTTCTGCCACTTGATGCGCTTGTTGTAGTCCTGTATCCAGTGGTTCTCGCCCTCCACCTCGACAAGGGCCACGGGGCGGCCGAGAAGCTTCAGTGCCGTGTAAAGACCGATGCTGTTGCCAACAGGCACATTGGTGTCTGCCGTTCCGTGAAGCAGGAGCAGCGGTGTGTGGATTTTGTCGGCATTGTAGAGCGGACTGTGGTTGACGTAGAGGTCGCGGTCGCTCCAGGGATAGCTGTTGGCCATGCTTGTCTCACTGTAGGAGTAGCCCCAGTAGCCCTCACTCCAGTAATGGGTGTGGTCGCTGATGCCCGCGTGCGAGACGGCGGCGGCGAAGAGGTCGGTCTGGGTCTGCAGGTATTGCGTCATAAAGCCGCCGTAGGATGCTCCGAGGCACCCGATGTGCCTGGCATCGACATACGGATGCTCGGCGCAGAAACGCTTTGTGCCCTCGATGATGTCCTGGGCAACGCCCTCACCGGCGGTGTTGACGTGGCGTGAGGCCCATTCCTGTCCGAAGCCGGCGGCACCGCTTGGGTTCAGCACATAGACCACGTAGCCCTTGGCGGCATAGAGCGGGAAAGGATAGTTGCCGCCGAAGTAGCGGCTCGACGGTGAGCAGCCGCCGTAGTAATAGACTATCATGGGGTATTTCTTCGACGCGTCGAAATGAGGCGGGAGATAGAAGCGGCCGTTGACGGTGTCGCCGCGTGAGGAGAGGAAGCTCCACTCCTGGCAGGAGGCGATGTCGGCGTCGGCCAGTGTCTTCTGCAAGTCCTCCAAGAGCGTGACCTTGCCGTTGGCGGTGTTGACCTGATAGAGCCTGTCAATGTTGGTTGCGCTCTGTCCGGTGCAGCACAGGGTGGGGGCGCGGTCAGCAAGTCCTACACCGCCCACATAGTCCTCAGGCACCTTGATAGGGACAATTTTCCCGGTCTTCGGGTTAAGCCGGAACAGGCTGCGCAGGTCACGGTCAAGGGCCGTGAAATAGATGTTGCCGTCGTAAAGACTCCATTCCATTGTCTCGATGCTCGGATTGAAGTCGCGGGTGAGTGCTGTGACCTTATGCGTCTGGCAATCGATGGTGTAGAGCTGGTAGTCGAACATGCTGGGCGTGCGGCCCTCGGGCAAGTTCTTTCCGATACCGCCGAGACACTCCGGCGAGCCCTTCACGGCAATCATCCTGGCGTCGGGCGAGAAGCAGGCGGTGGCGATGAACCCGTCGGAATCGACGAGGCATTCGGCCTTCATCGTGCTGAGGTCGAGACGATAGACGGACGACAGCGTAGTGGGACGCTTGGCCAGTCGGGTGCGCGACACCATATATAATATGTAGCGGCTGTCCTGCGAGATGTCAAGCAGGCTCACATTGTGATAGCCGAAGGTGAGGGGCTGGGTGGTGCCTGTGGCAAGACTGTAGACGGCCAGCGTGCCGCGTGACCGCCATCCGGGCTGCCGGTCGTCGGGCTGGATGATTTGGTGCACATCGCGGTCGTCGGCGGCACCTTGCACGGCCTGCTGCAAGACGAGAAACTTGCCGTTGGGGGCCATGGTCCAGTTGCCGTCGGGCAGTCCGTCGGCCATAACGGTCTCTGCGCCGGTCACCACATTGGTTTTGATGAGCTGTCGCCCGTTGGCTCCCGTGCGCGTGGACAGCAGGGCGTTCTCAGCGGCCATCCACTGCACGGGCTGGCTGTAGGTGCGTACGATGGTGTGCTGGCGCAGGTCTCGGACGGTGTAAAGCCATGAAGTGCGTCCAGGCCCTGTGGTCTCATACGAGGCCGTGAGAGCGTAGTGCCCGTCGCTGCTCAGTGAGGTGCCGCTGAAGTGTTTCCCGTTAAGGAAGTCATTGAGCGTCAGTTCTCTCCGGCTGCCGTTGCCCAGCGTGAGGACAGAGTCGCGGTCACAGCTGACGCTGACCAGCAGCGAGTCGTGGTCGGCGGGTCCCGACAGGTATTTGATGACGACCTCGTGGGTGGCTGGCTCGAGGGTGAGCTGTCCGCTGCTCTTTTGTCCGTCGACATAGAGCTGGTAGTGCTTGAGCTTCTCCACCTTCACTGTGGCATTGGTGTAGCGGCTGTTGTCAATGGTGAACTGGAGCAAGTGGAGTGCGTCGCCGTCCTTGCATTGAGGAGCCAGCGCGCCGGTATACTCCTCACCCTTTCCGGCGTTGAGCAGGCTGACGGACGTCTCGAGCAGGTTGTCGGGGTTGTAGGTCTTACGGTCGATGCCGATGGAGTCAATCATCACGGGCCGATGGAGCAGATAGGGGCCGGAATGGCGGAAACGGGTCACCTTGAGCGTGCCGGCCGTGGCGGGCGCGGTGACGGCCGCCGTCAGGGCGGCAATGGCCAGGCTGAGGGCGAATGGAATCGATGATAATGTGTGGCTTTGCTTCTTTCTTGCTGTCATAAGTAATGCTGAACGTTGTTTCAAGTTGCAAATCTACACATTTTCACCCAATGAGACGAAGAAATGAATGAAAATTTCTTACCCTTTACTGCTGATTGACAACGACTGCGCCGACAATGGCGCTGCTCCCGACTTCGTCAATGCGTCACCCATATTTACTCAGCTATGCAGTCTGCCCTGACCAAAACCTATAAAACCCTTGGCGCCAGTGCCAAGGGCTCAGGGCAGATCCTCCTCCGTCGGATCTTGGTGCTGACACAAAGTAAAACCTTAAAAACAAGCTCACGAATAACGAGTTATAAGTTATGGATGATTGCCGCCGGTGGCAGGAATGGTCGCCGCCGGTGGCAGTGTAGTGGCCGGCCTGG
>CABVDL010000071.1 GCA_902497035.1 uncultured Prevotella sp. | reverse complement strand
GTGACAGTGTAGTGGCCGGCCTGGTGCCGGCCACCATCCCTTGGTGGCGCATCATCGTGCATTTCTGAATTACCACCTTATTTTAATCCCTGACATGCGTTCATTTTTGTGGTTTCGGAGAATGGGTTGAATCTCGCCGGAGAATGGCTTGAATCTCGATGGGAAATGGCTTAAATCCAAAATCCGTTTTGTACCAGCCGCTACGGCCGTCCTCCCGTTCTGCCGGTGATTGTCGGCTGGCAGGCCAAAAGACTTAGGCGAGGCCTTTTGTGGTATTAATTATATTTAATTGAGTTAAAAATCAATAATTGGCGAAAATCAGAGGCTGCACATATATAATAGTGTCGGATAAAAGCTGTAATTTTGCACCTTGGATTGTGAAGGCACCACTTAGAGCCTTCTCAGCTGCTTCGTGTTAATAGTGAGGTTCATGGCCGATCCTCATGGTTAGTGAATCGTTGTGGCGCCCAGGGTTAAAGCTGTGGATGGTCTCTTTTAGACTGGAGGCACCGCGAGGCCCCTGCTCATCCCCGTAACACATTATTTAATTTATCATTTAACAAAAATGAACACTTTAAGTTACAAGACTATTTCCGCCAACAAGGAAACAGCAAAGAAGGAGTGGGTCGTTGTTGACGCCACCGACCAGATTGTGGGTCGTCTCTGCTCCAAGGTAGCAAAGTTGCTCCGCGGAAAGTACAAACCTAATTTCACGCCCCACGTGGATTGCGGTGACAACGTGATTATCGTCAACGCAGCCAAGGTGCGTTTCTCCGGCAAAAAGGAGACTGACAAGATTTATACTCGTTATACTGGTTATCCCGGTGGCCAGCGCTTCAACACGCCTGCCGACCTCCGCACACGCCGCGGCGGTATCGACAAGATGCTGCGCCATGCCATCAAGGGCATGCTGCCCAAAGGTCCTCTCGGCCGCTCGCTGATGGACAATGTCTATATCTTCGAGGGTGCTGACCACGACAAGGCTGCCCAGAAGCCAAAGAACATCGATATTAACCAGTATAAATAAGCTTAAAGATGGAAATGATCAATGCAATCGGTCGCCGCAAGAGCGCTGTGGCTCGCGTTTACCTCACTGAGGGCACCGGTAAGATTACAATCAATAAAGAAGACATCGAGAAGTATTTCCCCTCCGCCATCCTCCGCTACGTCGTGAAGCAGCCCCTGGAGCTGCTCGAGGTTGCTGAGAAATACGATATTAAGGCCAACCTCGACGGCGGTGGCTACACCGGCCAGAGCCAGGCTCTGCGCCTCGCCATTGCCCGCGCGCTGGTGAAGATTAACGCTGAGGACAAGAAGAACCTCAAGGACCACGGCTTCCTGACCCGCGACAGCCGTGCCGTTGAGCGTAAGAAGCCCGGTCAGCCTAAGGCACGCCGCCGCTTCCAGTTCAGTAAGCGTTAATGGCCTGAAGCGTTTAGCATCTAAACTGGCAGGATCCCTAAGGGCTACCTGCCGGTTGATTTCAAAAGAAAGTAAACACATTAAATTTCTACAAGACAATGTCAAGAACATCATTCGACCAACTGCTTCAGGCAGGTTGCCACTTTGGCCATCTGAAGCGTAAGTGGAACCCCGCCATGGCTCCCTACATCTTCATGGAGCGCAATGGCATTCATATCATCGACCTCAACAAGACCGTAGCCAAGATTGACGACGCTGCCGAGGCTCTGAAGGCTATTGCCAAGAGCGGCCGCAAAATTCTCTTCGTGGCCACCAAGAAGCAGGCCAAGGACATCGTGGCTGAGAAGGCCGCAAGCGTCAATATGCCCTACGTCATCGAGCGCTGGCCCGGTGGCATGCTCACCAACTTCCCCACCATCCGCAAGGCTGTGAAGAAGATGGCCAACATCGACAAGATGATGACCGACGGCACATTCTCCAACCTCTCCAAGCGCGAGCTGCTGCAGATTAACCGTCAGCGCGCCAAGCTCGAGAAGAACCTCGGCTCCATCGCCGACCTGACCCGTCTGCCGGCAGCCCTGTTTGTCGTTGACGTGATGAAGGAACACATCGCCGTGAAGGAGGCCAACCGTCTGGGTATCCCCGTGTTCGGTATCGTCGATACCAACTCCGACCCCCGCAACGTTGACTATGTCATTCCTGCCAACGACGACGCCAAGGACAGCATCGAGGTCATCCTCAACGCCTGCTGCGCCGCCATCGCCGAGGGCCTGGAGGAACACAAGGCTGAGAAGGCCGACGACAAGGCTGCTGCCGAGCAGCAGGACGAGGCCGCTGAGGGCCGCCGTCACAGCCGCCGCGCCCGTCGCGAGGAGGCTCCCGCCGCTGAGGCTCCCGCAGCTGAGGCTGCTCCCGCCGCAGAGGCCGCTCCCGCAGAGGAAGCCGCTCCCGCCGCTGAGTAATTCGTGTTTTTAACCCATTAAAACATAAGGAAAACAAATTATGGCTGTTACAATTGAAGACATCAAGAAGCTGCGCGCCATGACCGGTGCCGGCATGAAGGACTGCAAAAAGGCCCTGGCCGAGGCTGATGGTGATATCGATAAGGCTGTGGAGCTCGTCCGCGAGCGTGGCTTGGCCATTGCCGCCAAGCGTTCCGACCGCACCACGTCCAACGGTTGCGTGCTGGTGAAGAACGTCAATGGCTTCGCTGCTATGATCGCTCTGAAGTGCGAGACCGACTTCGTGGCCAATGGCGCCGACTATATTGCCCTGACTCAGGAAATTCTCGATGCTGCCATTGCCGCCAAGGCTCACACCCTCGACGAGGTGAAGGAGCTGAAGATCAGCGATGGCCTGACCGTTGCTGAGGCCGTTACCCGCCGTTCCGGCGTGGTGGGCGAGAAGATGGAGCTCGACGGCTACAACGTGCTTGAGGGCGACAACATCTCTGTCTATGACCACATGCGCCGTCACACCCTGGCTACGATGGTCCAGCTCTCTGCCGCCAACGACGAGGCAGGCTATAAGGTAGCCATGCAGGTGGCCGCCATGAAGCCCGTGGCACTCGACGAGGCCAGCGTTCCCCAGTCGGTGAAGGACGAGGAGCTGCGCATTGCCATTGAGAAGACCAAGGAGGAGCAGATTGAGCGTCAGGTCAACGTCGCCCTGAAGAAGGCCGGCATCAATGCCAACCTCGTTGACAGCGACGACCACATCGCTTCCAACGTGGCTAAGGGCTGGCTCACTCAGGAAGATGCCGACAAGGCTGTCGCCATCCGCAAGGAAGTGTCTGAAACCGCTGCCGCCAACCTCAAGGAGCAGATGATTCAGAACATCGCCAAGGGTCGTATGGCTAAGTTCTTCAAGGAGAGCTGCCTCGTTGACCAGGAGTTCCAGTTCGGCGACGAGGGTTCCAAGGAGAGCGTGGCACAGTGGCTCGACAAGCAGGCCAAGGGTCTGAAGGTCGTTGCCTACAAGCGCTTCAGCCTCTCTGCCGACTAAACGTTCCGACAGAATAGCTGCGGGCCGGGCATTGCCGCTTGCAGCTAAGATAATAATTAAGGCTATGGATATTGCGTCCATAGCCTTTTTTTATTAACTTTGCGGGAAAACCGATTATATGAAGTCAAGCCGATTCCTATTGCTGTTGCTGGCAGTCGTCAGCCTCCTCCGCGTCAATGCGCAGCGACCCGTCTGGTCCAAGATGTCGCCCCTTGTCCGCCAGGCCTGCCGTCAGTCCATGCTGCCGCCCCTGTCAGGCGCGGCGGGCGCCAAGGCGTTGTCGCCCTTACCGCGCCGCATGATAGCTTTTGTCAAAGTCAGCGATAATCTCGGCGATGTAGTAGCCAGGGCCCGTGGCCGGCTTCTTGCCCGGTATGGCACATTAGGCATTGCCGAGCTGCCCGTCAACCAGTTGGGGGCCCTCTCCGCCCGGCCAGAGGTGGAGCGCATTGAGGCCCGCCGTGGCAAGCGCGTGCTGATGGACACTACGCGGCAGCTGCTCAACATTGCTGCAGCCAACGAGGGCCTCAATCTTTCGGGACGCTATACCGGCAGCGGTGTGGTGGTCGGTGTGCAGGACATCGGCTTCGACCTCACCCATCCCACTTTCTTCAGTGCCGACCTGAGCCGCTACCGCATCAAGGCTTTCTGGGACCAGCTGTCGGCTGACACCGTCGGCAGTACCCTGCCCGTGGGGCGCGACTATACCGGGCGGCAGGAGCTGCTGGCGCTCGGCACCGGCCGCGACGGCACCATCCAGACCCACGGCACCCACACGGCGGGCACGGCAGCGGGCAGCGGCGCTGAGGGAACTGACACACTGTCGGCTTATGCCGGTGTGGCACCTGACGCCGACATCTGTCTGGTCAACAATGTCACGGGCGATGACGCCGAGCTGCTCAATCCTGACGACTATTACAAATACACCTTCGCCCTCGACGCGCTTGGCTTCAAATACATCTTCGACTATGCCGACAGGGTGGGGAAGCCCTGCGTCATCAACTTCAGCGAGGGTAGTCAGCAAGACTTCGCCGGCTACGACCAGCTCTACTATGCCATGCTCGACTCGCTCTGCGGCCCCGGCCACATCATCGTCTCCTCGGCCGGCAATGAGGGTGGCCTGCTCAAATACGTCCGCAAGCCCGCCGGGGTCGACTCGGTGTGCGTCACCGCGTATAGCCGTGATGCCATCATGTTCTCCACCCGTGCGTCTTCCGGCTATCAGGTGTGTCTGCGGTTAGGTGGCGGGTCATCCTCCCCGGTCACCGTCGGTTTGCCTGCCGACAGCGTGCTGGCCGCCTCCGACTCCTCCTATGTCGGCATGCTCACCGTCGGCTCCGACAGCGTCAGTCTGGTCGCCATGGCCTACCCCGACTGCTACGACGCCTCGCAGACCGTCATCGACTGGATGCTCACGCCCGCGGCCGAGGCAGCCGTCACGGCGGGCATAGCCGTCAAGGGACAGACGGCCGATGTCGAACTGTATCCCGCGTCGGGCTCGTTCAGCCGCGCCGACAGTCCGGCCAACCAGAACGGCCTTTGCATTATCGACGACAGCCACAGCATCCTCTCGCCCGGCAGCGCGCCCTCGGTCATCTGCGTCGGCGCCTCGGGCTACCGCACGTCATTTGTCAACTACCTCGGCGAGACGCACGTCTACAACACTGCCACCAACGGCGCATATGCCACATTCTCATCCGCCGGTCCTACCTTTGACGGCCGTGTCAAGCCCGACGTGCTGGCTCCCGGGCAGAACATCATCTCGTCGTACAGCAGCTGGTACCTGGCCAACAAGCCCACGGCCAGGGACATCGGCAGCGATGTGCGCCATTTCACCCACAACGGGCGCACCTACGCCTGGAACGCCAACAGTGGCACGTCGATGTCGGCGCCCGTCGTCACGGGCATCATCGCCCTGTGGCTGCAGGCCAACCCGCGGCTCACGCCTGCCGACTGCCTCGACATCATCGCACGCACCGCCACCCATTACGACCCGTCGCTCAGCTATCCCAACAACCATTACGGCTATGGGCAGATAGACGCCGCGGCGGGGCTCGCGCTCATAGAGCAACAGCGCAGCGGCGTCACGCCCGTCACGCCCGCCCGCCGCGCCGACGGCCGCATCTACACCCTCGACGGCCGCTTCGCCGGCACCGACAGCAGCAGACTGCCGGAGGGACTATATATAATCAACGGCAGGAAGCTGCTGCTGAACCATACCTCAAACTGAACATTATGAAGATACTTTGTCTCGGCATGAACTATGCCCAACACAATAATCCAGAGCAAACTGCGTTGATGAAAACAGAAGAGCCTGTCGTCTTCCTTAAGGCGGACTCCTGCCTGCTGAAGGGCGGCAAACCTTTCTTCGTGCCGGACCATCTGGGCCGCATCGACTTCGAGGCCGAGGTGGTGGTGCGCATCTGCCGCCTGGGGAAGTCCATCCCCGAGCGCTTTGCCCACCGCTACTACGACGCGCTTACCCTGGGCATCGACTTCACGGCCTACGACGTGCAGCAGCGTCTCTCCGCCAAGGGACGGCCGCTCGACCTGGCCAAGAACTTCGACGGGTCGGCGGTCATCGGCCGGTGGTTGCCAGTGGAGACGCTGCCGCCTGTCGGCCGCCTGCCGTTCCGCCTCGACATCAACGGCCGGACAGCGCAGGCCGACGCCACGTCGTCGATGCTCCACACCATCGACGCGGCCATAGCCTACCTGAGCCGCACGTTCACGCTCAAGACGGGCGACCTGCTCTTCACCGGAACACCGGCCGGAAGTGGACCGGTGCACGTCAACGACCATCTTGAGGGATGGCTCATGGAGCAAAAGGTGCTTGACTTCTACTGCAAGTAACCGTGCCAGAACCAGTTTGAACATATGAACAGACTCTATACACTCCTCGCCCTGCTTGCCCTTTGTCTGTCGGCAAGCGCGCAGCGGTTCTTCCACCTCGCTTCCGAACAAGTGAGCGTCGATACGGTATTGCCGCATTTCTGCTATACCATACCCCTTCCCGACAACTACCGCGACTCCGTCTATACCGCCACTGTCGTCTATCCCGAGTTCATCGATATGACACCGACCGACATCGCCAATTACCGCAGGCTGTCGGCCGACTCGCTGCCCGCCCTCCCCGAGGTGGACCAGCAGGTGCTGCTTGACCGCCGCATGCCGTTGCTCAGCATGGACTTCTGTCCCCTGGTCTATCGTGACGGCAAGTACCAGATACTTGTGAGCTTCATGCTCCGCGTTGATGCCAGGGCGGCCGGCGTGTCCGGCAAGGCCAAGGCTGCCCCGCGCGCCGCCTCAGGCACGACACGCGCCGCCGATGCCGCCTCGCGCTATGCTGCCCATTCCGTGCTGGCCACGGGCAAGTGGGCCAAGATTAGGGTGCCTGAGACGGGCGTGTATGAGCTGACGAGTGCCGTGGCGCGGCAGGCAGGTTTCACCGACCTTAGCCGCGTGCATATCTACGGCTATGGCGGCAACCTGCAGAACGAGGTGCTTGACGGCGACGAGCTGGCCTCGCTCGACGACCTCAAGGAAGTGCCGACATGCACGGTCAACGGCCACCGTCTGTTTCATGCGCTCGGACCCGTGAGCTGGAGCAACAACACCGCCACACGACGCACACGCAATCCCTATTCCGACTACGGCTACTACTTCCTCACTGAGAGCGACGCCGTGCCGGCCTCCGTCGACTCTGCCACGTTCGTCAGCAGCTTCTATCCCTCGGCCGACGACTACCACAGCCTCTATGAGGTCGACGGCTTCAGCTGGTACGAGGGCGGACGCAACCTCTTCGACCCTGAACCCATCAACGACAACACCACGAAGCGCCTCGTTGTCACCCATCCCAAGGCCGCCAGCCGGGCGCACCTGTCGGTGAACGTCACTGCCGGACAGAACGCTCGCGTCACCATCGCCGTCAATGACAGCGTTCTCGGTACTGTCTCGGTGACGGTGGACAAAGAACTCGAAAAGGGCAACGAGCGCGCCGTCACTTATGAACTGCCAAGGCTTCACGAGGCCGACACGGTGAAGATTACGCCGCTGGCGGGCGGTCCCGTCCATCTCGACTATGTGTCGCTTGCCTACGACCAGCCTGCGCCAGCTCCCGACCTTACGCAGGACTTCCCCGCACCCACCTATGTCTATAATATCACCAACCAGGACCACCACGCCGACCCTCAGGCCGACATGGTCATCATCATCCCCACCTCACAGGTGCTGCTGGGCCAGGCGCAGCGGCTTGCCGCATACCACGAGCAGCACGACTCGCTGCGCATCAACATCGTGCCGGCCGACGAGCTGTACAATGAGTTCTCAAGCGGTACGCCCGACGCCAATGCCTACCGCCGCTACATGAAGATGCTCTATGACCGCGCCGCGGCCGCAGGCACCGCCCTGCCGCGCTACCTGCTGCTCTTCGGCGACGGCGTATGGGACAACCGCATGCGCACCAGTGTCTGCCGTGACCTCAACCCCGACGACTACCTGCTCTGCTATGAGAGCGAAAACTCCTTCAATGAGGTGTACTGCTACGTCGATGACGGCTTTTTCGGCTATCTCGACGACGGTGAGGGCATCAACCTGCAGAGCGGCTCCGGCAACAAGACCGACATGCTCGACCTGGCCATTGGCCGTTTCCCGGTCACTACAGCCGATGAGGCCAAGATTATGGTCGACAAGGCCATCAGTTATATGAACAATGAGCATGCCGGCGCCTGGCAGAACGTGATGATGTTTATGGGCGACGACGGCAACGGCAACCTTCACATGACCGACTGCAACAATGCGGCGGAGCTGGTGCTTTCCAGCCACCCCGGCTATCAGGTGAAAAAGGTGATGTGGGACGCTTACCAGGAGGAGGTGACCTCCACCGGCAACCGCTATCCTGAGGTGACCAGCATCATCAAGCAACAACAAAAACAGGGGGCGCTCATCATGGACTACTCCGGCCACGGCCGCGCCGACTGGATCTCGCATGAGGCCGTGCTGACGCTTAGAGACTTCCAGGCTTTCACCAACAAGAACCTGCCACTGTGGATTACTGCCTCGTGCGACATCATGGCCTTCGATGGCCGCACCGACAACATTGGCGAGACGGCCGTGCTCAACGCCAACGGCGGCGCCATCGCGTTCTACGGCACCACACGTACGGTCTACTCTTATTACAACGGGCTGATCAACAGGGCTTATCTGCGCTATGTGCTGAGCACGGACAATGGCAAGCCCGTCACCCTTGGCGAGGCGCAGCGGCTGGCCAAGAACTACCTGATTACCTCGGGCTCCGACAAGACTGTCAACAAGCTGCAGTACACGCTCCTTGGCGACCCCGCGCTGGCACTCAACCTGCCTAAGGCCACCGTCGTCATCGACTCCATCAACGGCCAGCCCGTCGGCTCCACGCCTGTCAGTCTGGCCAGCGGCTCCGTCGCCAGCGTGGCTGGCCATGTCAGTGGCGCCGGGACGGAGGTGCTGAAAGACTTCAACGGCACCGTGTCGCTGCAGGTGATGGACTCCCGTGAGCTCATCACCTGCCACATGAACCCCAGCGCACGGTCAGACAAGGGAGCGAACACGCCGTTCCAGTTCTATAACCGGACGAAGAGCGTGTACAGCGGTACCGACAGCGTCAGCGGCGGACGGTTCAGCATGCAGTTCGTCGTGCCGGTTGACCTCAACTACGACAACGGCACCGGCCTGGTCTGCGCCTATGCGGTCAACTCCGACCGCTCACTCTCGGCCCACGGCTCTTCTGAGGCGTTTATCCTCGGCGGAAACGGCACCGCCGGCTCCGACTCCATCGGACCGAAAATCAGGTGTTATCTTAACAGTCCCGACTTCCAGAATGGCGGCAACGTCAATCCGACACCTTACTTCGCCGCCTCGCTCAGCGATGACGACGGCATCAACGCCACAGGCAACGGCATTGGCCACGACCTGGAACTGGTCGTTGACGGCGAGGCCGCCCGGACCTACAACCTCAACGACAACTTCCAGTTCGACTTCGGGTCGTATACCTCCGGCTCCACCTGGTACAGCATACCGGCACTTGAGCCGGGCCACCACTCATTGCTGTTCCGCGCATGGGACAACATGAACAATTGCTCGACTGCGACGCTCGACTTTACGGTGGTGAAAGGCCTCGTGCCCACCATCTTCAGCGTGGCCGCTTCGCACAATCCGGCTTCCGCGTCAACGACATTCATCATCAATCACAACTTCGCAGGCTGTGAGCTGGCCGTCTCCATTGATGTCTTCGACATGAGCGGACGGCTGTTGTGGACGCACAACGAGGTCGGCACGTCAGATACCGGGAACTACACCATCGACTGGGACCTGACCACGGAGAACGGCAGGCGCATGCAGACCGGTGTCTATCTCTACCGCGCACGGGTGTCGTCGGACGGCAGCGCCTCTGCCTCAAAGGCAAAGAAACTCATCATTATCAACAATAATTAATTGGCGGATAGCGTTAATCCTACATAGGCAGGGAGGACGGCAGTGCGGGCGTAGCCTCGCATGTGTCCTGCCCTTGCCAGTTTAAGCAACACAAAATGAAAAGAAACATTCTCTCTTTCCTACTCCTTGTCCTCGTGGCAGTCACCGCGGGGGCGCAGGACAAGCAGGATATGTTCAACCCTGTCAATACCTCGGTGACCTCGCAGAGCATCGCGCCCGACGCGCGCGCAGGCTCCATGGGTGATGTCGGTGCGGCCACCGACCCCGACGTCAACTCGCAGTATTGGAACCCGGCCAAGTACCCATTCGCCATCAGCCGCGCCGGTGTGGCCCTCAACTTCACCCCGTGGCTGCGGCAGTTGGTCAACGACATCAACCTCGGCTATCTCGCCGGCTACTACCGCATCGGTGACTATTCGGCCGTGTCAGGCTCTTTCCGCTATTTCTCCCTGGGAGAGGTGTCGACCGATGAGGATGTCAGCAACGACAATGCCATGACCATCAACCCCTATGAGATGTCGTTTGACGTGGCCTATTCGCTCATGCTCAGCGAGAAGTTCTCCATCGCGGCAGCCGTGCGCTGGATTTATTCCGACCTTACTTACAACTACACCGACGATACGTCGCCGGGCTCGGCCTTTGCCGCCGACCTCGCACTTTACTACCAGAACTATGTCACCCTCGGGCAGCGTGAGTGCCAGTTGGGACTTGGCATGAACATCTCCAACATCGGCTCGAAAATCACTTTTGGCGGCAGCGACAACAGCGAGTTCATCCCGACCAACCTTCGTCTCGGTGCGTCGCTGATGATACCTATCGACGAATACAACCGCTTCACCATTGCCGCCGACGCCAACAAGTTGCTCGTTCCCACCTATCCCAAGCAGAATGACGGTGAGAGCACAGAGGACTATCAGCAGCGTGTGCAGCGCGACTACTACGACGTGTCGAGCATCAGCGGTATCTTTAAGAGCTTCAGTGACGCGCCCGGCGGCTTCAAGGAGGAGATGCAGGAGGTGCAGTGGAGCGTCGGCGCCGAGTACAACTACAACGACCGCTTCGCGCTCCGTGCCGGTTACCACCATGAGAGTGAGAACAAGGGCAACCGAAAATATTTCACTGTGGGTGCCGGTTTCCGCATGAGTGCCTTCTCGCTTGACGCGGGTTATGTCATCGCGACGGCCAAGAGCAACCCGCTCGACCAGACGCTGCGCTTCACCCTTTCGTTTGACATGGACGGCATAAAGGACCTGTTCCGCCGCCGCTGAGCCTTGAAGAAGCTATGATTAGAGTAGGAATGGGATACGATGTGCACCGTATCGTGAAGGACCGCGACCTCTGGCTGGGCGGCATAAAAATTGAATGGGACAGGGGACTGCTGGGCCACAGCGACGCTGACGTGCTGATCCACGCCATCTGCGATGCCCTGCTCGGTGCCGCCAACATGCGCGACATCGGCTATCACTTCCCCGACACGTCGGCCGATACGCTCAACATGGACAGTAAGGTTATCCTTAAAAAGACGGTAGCACTGATTGCCACCAAAGGTTATAGGGTAGGAAACATTGATGCCACCGTATGTGCCGAGCAACCGAAAATCAACCCTCACGTACCCGCTATGCGGGCTTGTCTCGCCAGGGTGATGGGCTGCGACGAGGATCAGATCAGCATCAAGGCCACCACTACCGAACGTCTCGGCTTCACAGGACGGCAGGAGGGCATGGCTGCCTATGCCGTGGCCCTGATAGAGCGATGACCGCGGTTGTAATAGCATAAGATGCCTTCCTCTCCGATGGCACGCCACCTACCACCACACCGCCACCAAGGCCGCAAGCCTCTGCGGCCTTAGTCCGCTGCCCAGAATAATGCAAAAAAATACGCTGGTACTCACCACGAGCGCCAGCGTAAAGCCTATGTTTAACTAAAAATCCATTTCGAATTTACAGATGGAAGCCTCACGGTCTCCATTGTTCCGTTAAACAATCTGTTAAATCTACCTTAAACCTAATAACTAAAAACCTAAATCTATTACTACTAACCTAAACAATCTATTAACCTTTTGACGGTGCAAAGTTACTGCTTTTCCCACATATTGCAACGGAATTGATGTACTTTTTTCAAATCTGCTACGTAAATTGATTTATGTCAATCTTTTAGGGCGGATATGGAATGCGACCATGAACCTGATGTCTTGTCGGCGGCCGGGATGGTGGGGGCTGTATTTTTCACCGTTATATGGCACTTATTTGTTCCAGTCTTGCCTTTTCTCGAAACCTTTTGCTAACTTTGCGCGGTGTAAAGCATGCAAGCATGAGAGTTCTGATTGTAAACACAAGCGAGCGTACAGGCGGGGCCGCCGTGGCCGCCAGCCGCCTGATGGACGCACTCAACAATAATGGCGTAAAGGCGAAGATGCTCGTGATGAAAAAGGAGACTGACAACATCACGGTCGTGGGCCTCAAAGGCTGGCTGTGCCAGCGTTGGCACTTCCTCTGGGAGCGTTTTACCGTCTATTTCCATCTGCGCTTCCGCCGTGACAATCTCTTTGAGATTGACACGGCCAACGCCGGTACTGACATCACGGGTCTGCCCGAGTTCCGGGAGGCTGATGTCATCCACCTGTCGTGGATCAACCAGGGTTTGCTCTCGCTCAAGGACATTGCCAAAATTCTGAAGAGCGGCAAGGCTGTGGTGTGGACGCTGCACGACCTGTGGCCCGCTACGGGCATCTGCCACTGTGCACTTGGCTGCAAGGCCTACATGTCGGAGTGCGCCCATTGCCAGTATCTGCCACATGGCGGCGGCAATCACGACCTTTCCACACGCATCTTCAGGCGTAAGAAGAAACTCTACAACAACAGCGGCATACACTTCGTGGGCTGTAGCAAGTGGATAGCCGGCCAGGCCCGCCAGAGCGCACTGCTCTCGGGACTGAACATCACGCAAATCCCCAACCCCATTGACACGCATGTCTATTATATGAAGGACCGGCAGCAGGCCAGACTGCACGCCACGCTGCCCACTGACAAGCGCATCATCCTTTTCGCGTCCCAGCGGGTCACGAAAGAGCGAAAGGGCATGGCGTTCTTTATCGACGCCGTCAGTAAGCTGGTGGCACAGTATCCTGAGATGAGGGACAATACGGTGGTGGCCATCATGGGTGGCCATGCCGAGGAACTGGTGCCTCAGCTGGCCTTGCCTGCCATTCCCCTGGGCTATGTCAGCGGCGAGCGGCAGATTGTCGACATCTACAATTCGGCCGATGTCTATGTGCTGCCGTCACTCGACGACAACCTTCCCAACACCATTATGGAGGCCATGGCCTGCGGCGTACCGTCGGTGGCGTTCCGTGTGGGCGGCATTCCCGAGATGATTGACCACCAGAAGAATGGCTACCTGGCCAAATACCGCGATGCCGGCGACCTGGCCGCGGGCATACATTGGGCACTCGACGAGGCCGATGCCGGTGAGGTCAGCCGGCAGTGCCTGCAGAAGGTCGGGGCCAGCTACTCGCAGCGCCTTGTCGCCATGAAATATATTGAGGTCTATAACCAGGCCATGGCTTTCAAGAATTACAAGTTATGATAAAGTTCACGGTTGTCACCTGCACCTACAATGCAGCACCGTTCCTGCAGCGCACATTGGACAGCGTCCGCCATCAGACCTACGGCGAGGTGGAGCATCTCATCATCGATGGCTTGTCGAAGGACAACACGGTCAGACTGGCACTGGACTACAAGCAGCGCTCTGACAGCAGCGGCAACGGTCACGAGGTGGTTATCCTCTGCGAAAAGGACAATGGCCTCTACGACGCGATGAACAAGGGTATACGCCATGCCACCGGCACGTATGTCGTGTTCCTCAATGCGGGAGACACTTTTCCGTCGCCGGAGACGCTGGAGACCGTGGCCGGCTGTGTAGGCGAGGGCGAGACGCTACCGGG
>CABVDL010000070.1 GCA_902497035.1 uncultured Prevotella sp. | reverse complement strand
GAGAAGTGTCAGCCCTAATTTTGTACAATCAAAAAAGTTTTAGCGGACAGCAATAGATAAAAATAGATTCTTGAGAGCCAGCTCCTGTTTTCGTCACTTTTATATTGAGACCCAATGCTGCCCTTGATTATCAGACTTTTCACGCAGAGCTTATTGAGCAGCAGAGATGATACGTGTGAGAGGCCTTCGGCCTTATGAGGAGAGAGCAGAGAGACCTTCGGTCTGTGTGGAGCGTATGAGGAGCGTATGAGGAAATATACTGCGAGAACAGTGTTGATTCATCTCTGTGAACTTCTCGCAAGACCGAAGGTCTCTCTGCGTGCTCTCATTCGCAGAAGCAATAACTCCACGGCTCAATAAACTCCGCGGCTCTGCGAGAGAATCTCTCCGAAGTCCGATTACCTCGCGCGGCTAAATCAAATCAAACGAATTCTGCTTGCAAAACTTGAATGAATAAATTTACCTTCGCCCCAAGGACACATTGATATAATGATATAAAGATAACAAGATATAGAAAATAGCATCAACTTTGAAGTTGTACCTGCTTGACATACACTCATTCTGCATACCAGTCGTTGAGGTTTGCTTCTGCCTCTATGGCTTTCTCTGTCTTGTCGGGCAGTGATGGGAAGAAATCGAGGCCTGTGATACGCTCCACTTGGTCGATGGTGTTGACATAGTCGCCTTTGGGCCTGTTGCCGGCAATGTTGCGATAGATGAAGCCGATACCTTTAGGCTTCCCTTTTAGGCAAAGCACCACTTTGAAAAAAGCCTCCGGCACGGTGACCTTATGCTCACTGCCAATGCGCTTGTGCTGACTGCGGTAGAGAATGGGGCCTGAGACGATATACACCTCACCAAATTCTTTAGCCCATCTGCGGCACTGGTTCTCCATCTCATTCCAGTCGCCCACGTTGAGGCCGTGGTACTGCGGACAAATGTTGGTAAGCAAGAAGCATTGTTCCATGGCGCGCTGGCTCCATTTATTGTCGGCTGCGGGACACATGTGACCACGGTCATATCCCGAGCGCATATAGTCGTAGGTGGTTACTCGGTAGGGCTCGGCCACGCGGTCGTCGGGGGTAAACTCAACGCCCTTGCGTTTCACGGTGCCGTCGGCATGGGCGGCAGTGAGACGCCAGGCCACCCAGTTGGGCATGAGCGTCTCACGGTTGAAGCTGCTCACGTAGGCGTCATTCACCAATAGCTGTTCCGGCATGTCCTTGGGTGTGGTGGGCATGGCGAATCGCAGTGCGGCTTCGTCTGACGTCGGTATCCCCTCGGAGGACGCAGCACGCTTGTCCTTGCCGTCCGCAGCCTCCTTGGTGTCTGTCTTGGATGCCGTCGCGGCATCGGTTTCCGTCAAGGCTGGTTGATTGGTATCGGCAGATGATGCGCTACTTTTATTCCGTACGGCTGCATAGGCTAAGACTGCGAGAACGGCTGCGCCAATAAAAAGGTTTGTGGGTTTAGTCATGTTTAAGATGAAAATTTGTCGGGACTAATGTTTCTTATTATTGGCAGGGTAGCTGGAGCCCTTTATGATGTTCTCCATGTAGGCCCTTAAGTCTTTCCAGCGATAGTAGGGTGCGCAGTCGGTCTTGACGGGAACAGAGGCCTCTTCCTCGTTGAGCAGTATCTTTACGAGAATGTCTTTGCTTTTGGCCGAGCGGTAGAAGATGAACTGTACGTTGCAGGCCATCGGGAAGACCCGATAGTTGAGCCATCCCTCTTGGTCGAGGCTGTTGAGTCCCGACCGCTGGTTGCCGAAGCCATTGATATTGAGCAGGCAGACCAGTGGCAACGTGGTGCTCTCATGTGCGAATCGCAGTTGTGCGCCGGGGTGGGAGAGTCTCACGCACGAGTCAGCATCGGCTACGATATGGGTGAGCAGGTCACTCTGCATGCGCATCCCCGCTCCGTCGGTCATGCGGTTTGGGCCTGAGGCGCAATACCAGTAGGCATTGTTAGTGAGCCATGAGTTGTAAATCTCATCATCCGAGAAGATGTCCCACAGCGGCTTGCACTGATGGACAAGCTCGGTATTGTCGAGGTCGGTGCAAATTCCCCAAAGGTCGTAGGCCAGCCTGCCGGTGGTATTACCGAGTTGCCTGACATAGGCCGTGTCGTTGAACACAATGCCGAGCATGTGGCTGTAGTCGGCGTGGGCTTCGTTGAAAGCCTTGAGGCTGTCCTTTACAGCCTGCGTGTTGCGTAGTTTGTCGTAGGGCGAGTTCTGATTGTTCATAAATGCCATGTCGTGGTAACTGGCGTCGTGGGTGAACGTGAGTTGTGGATTTAGCTTGGCCAACTCCAGCAGCTCGTTCTCCATGGAGAGGATGCAGCGGATGACGACCGTTGACTTTGCATCAACGTGAGCCTTCCCCGCAAACACCTCGGGAAAGCGCTCGTACATGCGGCGTGCGATGCCCTGATGCTGACGCGCTCCTAACGGTGTCAGCTCGCCCTCACGGCTGCGTCCGTTGTCGCGCATGGCCCTGACAGTAGCGAGTACCTCCCGGCCGCGTGGCGTGAGCTTACCCAGCGAGTCGGCCTTGGCAAGAATGGCGAACGGCCGGTCGAAGGCGCCCTTGCCGATGAGCCAGCGTGAGCCGTGACGGCCGTAGTGGCTTATATAGAATGGCTTGTAACCGGCTGGTGCCGGAGTGAGGGGTTTTGTAGGTGTGGGATAGATACGGTAGTTGGCGGCTGCTAACGTGTGGTCGCGTGTTATCTCGACGCGGCTTTGCTGGGCGACGACAGGCAAGGCGAGCATTAGAAAGAGGCCGGCCATGCAGGTCCATTTACTTCTTTTCACCTGAAACAGGGCTTTCTCCAAAATGGGGAGCGTGTGAAGAGCATTGTTGATGACGTATTTCATAAGTAGGGATTTTATTTCAATTTCTCATACCACTCCCTCAGCGCAGCTTTCGGCGTACCAAGCTTTACAAGACGGTCGAGGTCGCGCCGGGCATCGGCATAGTTGCCCAGACCGATGTTGAGGTCAGCCCGGGCCAGCAGGTAATCGGTGTTGTCGGGGTCACGTTTTAGCGCCTCACCGTAGTCGTAGGCAGCCAATTCCCTCATGCCGCGCTCACTCTCAATGCCGGCCCTCGCTGCCCAGACTATGGCAGAGTCAGGATGGGCCGCCACCAGTTGGTTGATGCCGTCGAGGGCTTCGGTGTAGTGGTGGTCTTTCTCATTGAGCAGCGCCAGGCCAAGCCTCGCCTCAAAGTTGCCAGGCACCAGTGTAAGCAGATGCTGATAGTCGAGCCGGGCAAAGTTGTAACGGCCGAGCCGGTCGTTGCAGTAGGCGCGATAGTAAAGCGCCGCTATGTTGGCAGGATTGGTGCCAAGCACCTTGTCGTACTCGCTTTTAGCCGTAGCCCACTCTTCAAGCTCCATGTTCCACCGGGCTTTTCGAAGCCGCAGGTCTATGGAGTCGGGGTGATAGTCGAGCTGGTCGGTGGCCTTGCGCAGGCTGTCGCGTAATGTCTCTCGGCTCTGCGCCTGCACTTTGGCAGTAGTCAGCGTAAGCAGTGTGGCGGCCAGAAAGGGAATGAAAGTGTGTCGCATGTGCCGTTACTGCTGTTTCTTTTGCGCGTTGTAGGCCGCGAAGGCCTTGTCGAAAGCGTCGAGCTGCGCAATTTTCAGGTGTCGCCTACGCAGCACCTTTCGCAGTCCGTTGTAGTAGATGGCCACTTTCCGGCGTGCTGTTTCGGGGTCGGCAGCCTCTGCGTAAATCTTGTCGATGTCGGCCTGCATTTGCGGCACGAGGTCGTTGAGGAAAGCGTTGTCGTCGGCGTTGGCCTGGTCACTGGGCTGCTGTGCTTCCGGCTGTGCGGTAGCCGTGTCGCTGGCTGCGGGCTGAGCTGTGGTTTCAGTCTGCTGGGCAGCCTGTTGCTGCTGGTCGGCCTGTGCGGCGGAGTCGGTCTGCTGGGTCGTTACCGTGGCATTGTTGTCGCTGCCTCCCTGGGCCACGAGCAGGGCTACAGCCACGCCGACAAGCACCACGATGGCAGCCACGATGACGGCCATGCGCTTGTTGGTTGACAAGCCCGGAGCCGTGGGGCCGTCCTCGGCAGCCGTCGTGCGCGTGTAGTGTCGGCGGCTCATTGCCTCAAGAAAACTGTCGATGCTGTCGAAACGCTCGTTTCGGCCAAAGTGGCAGCTCGTTTCTATCACACTGTGGTATTCATCGTCGAGTCCCATCTCCTTAAGCATGACGCCAAGCGAATAGATGTCGGCCCGCTCGTTGAGGCCCACCGTTCCGTCCTTGGCCTCGGGCGCAAGGTATCTCAGCGTCTCGTTTGGCTGTTTGAGTATGTCGGCGTAGCGTTGGTGCACGGTGAGCAGTTTCACGTTGTCGCCCTTGCTTGTGATGAAGATGTTTTGGGAGTTGAGCGCGCCGTGAATGATGCCCTGGGCGTGCATGTAGCTCAGTGCGTCGGCCACCTGCCTTACGATGCGCTTCTTTTCGTCGTCGCTGTGGTTGGCCTCCTTAAGCCACTGGGCCAGCGAGCGGCAGGCTTCCCATTCGGTGACAATGGCCAGACCGCAGCCCTCAATTTCTTTCAGCTCCTTGACGTGGAAGATGCCAGGGTTGTCGAGATTCTTGTTTTTTTCATATTCATGTCGCAGGTAGCGCATGTACTGGGGCTTGTCCCTGTAAGATTGCTTGAGTGCGATGATGAGTGTGCTCTGCCCCCCGTCGGTTGCGGTGGCAATGAGATTGATGCTGTCAGTCTTGATTTCTTCCATAATATCAGCGATATACTAATGTTCCAACAATATAAATAAGGTGTGGGCAATGGCCTATTCCTTGAATGGGAAGAGGCCGTAGAGCGAGCTGTCGATCTGGTCGGTAACTTTGCGGAAGTCCTCGGGAGACTCCTCGAAGTGTATGTTGTCTCCGTCGATGATGAGCAGCGGGCCCTTGTAGGAGGCTATCCAGTTCTCATATCGCTGCTGCAGGCCGGCGAGATAATCGATGCGTATGCTCTTCTCGAAGTCGCGTCCCCGCTTCTCAATGTGCTTAACGAGCGTGGGAATGGACGAGCGGATATAAATCATCAGCTGGGGCCATTTCACAAGCGACATCATCAGATTAAACAAGTCGGTGTAGTTGTCGAAGTCGCGGTCGCTCATGTAGCCCTGGTCGTGCAGGTTGGGGGCGAAGATGCAGGCATCCTCGAAGATGGTGCGGTCCTGTATGATGGTTTCCTTGCTCTGGCCAATCTCAACGACCTCCTTGAAACGCTTGTTGAGGAAATATATCTGGAGATTGAACGACCATCGTGTCATGTCGTTGTAGAAATCCTCCAAGTAGGGGTTGTTGTCAACGGGTTCGAAGCGTGGTGTCCAACCGTAGCGTTGGGCCAGCATGCGTGTGAGCGTTGTCTTTCCGCTTCCTATGTTTCCGGCTATTGCAATGTGCATGATGTATAGTTGCTTTAGAGATATTCGAGTATTGGTGTGTGGCTGTCAGAACAGCGTGGCAGCCTTGATGCCGAGCTTTTGGTTGATTTGGCTGATGATGTCGGCGAAGTCTTGCCTTGAGTGGAGGAAGTCCACGTTGTTGACGTCAATGATGAGCTTTGGCCCGTCGTATTGTTGTACGAACTCCTCGTAGCGCTCGTTGAGGTTGCGCAGGTAGTCGAGGCGCATGTTCTGCTCGTAGTCGCGTCCCCGCTTGTGTACGTTATCTACGAGATGCTCAACCGAGGCTTTGAGATAGACGAGCAGGTCGGGCTGCCTGACCACCATCATCATCGACTGAAAGAGGCCCATGTAGGTGTCGAAGTCGCGGTCGCTCATGTTGCCCATGTCGTGGTTGTTGGCAGTGAAGATATACACGCCCTCGAAGATTGAGCGGTCCTGTATGATGGCCTTATCGGACTGGGCTATCCTGAGGATGTCGCGGAAACGCTCCTTGAGGAAATACACCTCGAGGTTAAGCGCCCACCGTCTCATGTCGCTATAGTAGTCGGCAAGGTAGGGGTTGTTGACGACGCTCTCGAGCCTGGCCTCCCATCCGTAGTGGTGGGCCAGCATCTTGGTGAGCGTGGTCTTACCCGAGCCTATGTTGCCTGCAATGACGATATGCATTATTTGTTGAGACTTAAAATATAATTATAGTATTGTTTGCGCCCGGTAATATCTTCGACGACCTTTATGTATGGCGGGAACTTTACGCTCTCGTTTGGCGTGATGCCCTTGGTCTCGAGGATGACGAGGCCGTTGAGGCGGTCGAGATACTGGTCGAGCTCGAAATACTGCCCCTCCCAGATGAAGCTCTTGCGCAGTTTGTGTATGGTGTGGCGGTAGGGGTCGGCCTGCGACATGAGCGACTCGTAGAGGGCGTCGCTCACCTGCCGCTCAGTCTCTATCTCCTCATGGTTGGGCAGGTGCTTCTTGGTGGTATGCACGTTGACGGTCTTTCCGCCCTCCCAGACGCGTCGCCGCAGGCGCACCTCGCAGTCGGGGTCGGCAACGAGATAGGTCTGGATAATCTCGCTCTGCACGGCATTGGGTATGTTGTCGGAGACTATCTTGACGATGTATTTCCTTTCCTCGGTGATGGGCTGGGGCAGTCCAAGCACGGCACTTATCTCCTTGATGACGCGGTTGAGCTTGGTGTCGAAGTTGTCGTGGTTGTTGATGACGCGCATGTGTGGATGTCCCGACCAGGCCTCGATGACCTTGCGGTCGAGCTGGCGCGCGCCCTCAATGTCCTCGGTGCGCTTCTCGTTGGTCGTGGTGTTGTAGTATTGCTCGGCGCCGTTGGCTGCCGAGACAAGGTGCAGCACGGCATCGTAGCGGTGGAGCAGTTGCTCGTTGTCCACGCCGCACAGTCCGGTAATCTTGTCCCACATGGCATGAGAGAGATAAGCCGAGATGTCGAGCGCCCCACGGTCGCAGACAATGAGCACGGGCTCCTCAATGGTTTGCGCCATGTCGAGGAAATAGTCCTCCAAGGCGAGCTGCGTCTTGAGCGTGTCCTTCTCGCCCTCGTAGAACCAGTTCTGGTTCTTCGTCAGGTAGTCCATGCCGGCCTGCAGGAAGATTGTCGGCACTTCCGGGATGGTAAACACCTTGAAGCCACGGCTGGAGAAATGCTCCATGATTCTGACCAGGGCTGTTGTCTTGCCCGCGCACGGTCCACCCGTGAGCACGATTCTTTTTACGTCTTTCATTGTCGCGTAGAGCTTGCCCGAAGGCGATGTTCTTTTGTTTTAGGCAAAGTTAGACATTTCTTGTCGCATGGCAAAGACTATAGGCGATTTTTTTGATGCTACAACTTCGGTATGTAAAGTTTTTTATAGGTTTAAGCCCTCCGTAGAGGCCGATAAAATGATCAGGCAGGGTATTTGCCAAAAAATGACTGAATATTTCATGATGCACGCATGTTTCGCTTAACCGGCAACTTATAACAGCTCCATGTTAACGATTTTATAGTTTAACCTTTATATAATGAGGATACTGAAGCTGTTTGCGTACACAATCCTTTGATTTAAGTCAATAATTAATCAGATTTTATTCATTTTCGAAAGAAACTGTTGCGGCATTTAGGAAAACGCACTACCTTTGCACACGTAAACAAGACACAGACACAGAATAGAAGAAATTAGTAAGTTAGTAGATTTTTCATATAGGTTTTTAGTTTTTAGGTTTTGATAGATTGTTTTTAGGTTCAAAGGTTTAGTTCATTTAAGACTAAGAAGATTGATTTAATTTTCAGGTAACAATTGATGCAAGATGGTTGGTTGACGCCGTGAGGCGGAAACCTTCAATCGAGCTTCTTTTTTTTGTTTTATGCAATCACTCAATCTTTCGACTCACCTTAATTTCAATGTCTTTCGCTCCACATCTTCAACTCTTTCGGACTTCTCCTGAAAGGATTATATCGCATAACGCATTTTTAATAGGCATTTAATCTTTTTTCAAATTCATTCTTATTCGGTGACGATGAAATGGGATAACTTTGCACACCGTATAGAAGAAAGCATTAGCTACAGGTTAATATTCGTATGGAGAGACAAGTTTTTCAGACCGACTCACGCCGCAGGTGGAGCCGCTTCAAGTGGACGATGAGGTTTCTGGCCACTGTCATTGTGTTGTTGCTCATCGTCTTTATAACGATGTTTGCCTTGGAGGGCAGTCCCAACATGCCATTCCGCCACGACTATCGCAGTGCGATGACGGCCTCTAAGCCTTTCATGCGCGACAACAGCGCGGCCAAGTCATACCGTACGGTGCGTGACAGCTTCCTTGAGCACAAGATGCACAGCAGCTATATTGAGGACTACCGCCGGGAGCACCGCTTCGTGGGTCATGGCGACAAGTTGACGCAGAAGTTCATCAACGAGTGGAACGACCCGCGCGTCGGCGTGCGCGCCGCATGGTACGTCAACTGGGACGCCAGCTCGCTGCGCTCGCTGAAACGGGGCATGAGCCAGCTCAACATGGTCATTCCTGAGTGGTTTTTCATCAATCCCAAGACCGACCGCCTTGAGCCACGCATCGACCGCAAGGCCCTGAGGGAGATGCGCAAGGCTGGCGTGCCGGTGCTGCCTATGCTCACCAACAACTACGGGGACAACTTCAACGCTGACGCCATCATGCGCATAATGGGCGACAAGAGCAAGCGCAGGCTGCTGATAAACAGTCTGGTAGAGATTTGCCACAAATTCCGTTTCGAGGGCATTAATATCGACTTGGAGGACCTGAATATTACCGACAATGCGGTGCTGACCAACTTCGTGTCGGAACTGTCCCAGATATTTCACGACAACAATATGTATGTCACACAGGACATCGCGCCTTTCAACGAGGACTACGACGTGCAGCAGCTTGCACGCTACAACGACTACATTTTCCTGATGGCCTACGACGAGCATAACGCCACAAGCCAGGCTGGCGACGTGGCCTCGCAGCACTGGATGGAGCGCGCCACCGACTGGACGGCAAGGAACATACCCAACGACAAGCTCGTGCTTGCTCTGGCAGCTTACGGCTACGACTGGTCTGAAAGCGAGGGTGGCAACACCGTGTCGTACGACCAGGCAATAGCCACGGCCTACGACATCGGCGCGCGAGTGGATTTTGATGACGACTCGTACAACTTGAATTACTCCTATTACGACGATAACAATGAATTGCACCAGGTGTATTTCACCGATGCCGCCACCATCTTCAACAATATGCGCTTCGGCTCCACCTACCACTTGGCGGGGTTTGCTCTCTGGCGTCTCGGCACCGACGACGCGCGCATCTGGAACTTCTACGGCAAGGATGTGGCCTGGGAGCAGGTGAAACGGTGGAACCTGAACAAGATGATGAGACTCACTGGGTACGACAACGTCAACTATGTGGGGGCAGGCGAGGTGCTCAGCGTGGAGTCGGAGCCACATGCAGGCAAGGTGAGACTCAGTATTGACAAAGACGACCAGCTCATTGCCGAGGAACAATACCTCAGTTTGCCGTCTGACTATACCGTCACCAAACTCGGGCACTGTGGCCCAAAGGACCTGGTGCTGACCTTCGACGACGGACCCGACGCGCGCTGGACGCCCCACGTGCTGAAAACACTGAAGAAATACGGCGTGCCGGCGGCTTTCTTCATGGTTGGCCTGCAGATGGAGAAGAACCTGCCCATCGTGCGCAAGGTCTATGAGGAGGGCTTCACCATTGGCAACCATACGTTCACCCATCACAACATCATCGAGAACTCTGACGACCGCACTTATGCCGAGCTGAAGCTCACGCGCATGCTCATAGAGAGCATTACGGGCCACAGCACCATACTCTTCCGTGCGCCCTATAATGCCGATGCCGACCCCACGCAGCGCGAGGAGATTGAGCCGATGATACTGGCAAGCCGCCGCAACTATCTCTTTGTGGGAGAGGAGGTTGACCCCAACGACTGGCAGCCTGGCATAAGTGCCGACGAGATCTGCCGCCGCGTCATCGACGGTGTTCATCATGGCGACGGACACATCATTCTGATGCACGACGCCGGCGGCGTGACACGCAGACCAACGTTGGCCGCCCTGCCACGCATCATCCGCACGCTACAGCATGAAGGCTACCGCTTCATCTCGCTGGAGCAGTATCTCGGCATGCCCCGTGCGCAGCTCATGCCAGCCATACCCAAGGGCGAGACCTACTATGCCATGCAGGCCAACCTGACATTGGCTGAGCTGATTTATCATGCCAGCGACTTCCTCACGGCACTCTTCATAGTGTTCCTCGTCCTCGGCTTCATGCGTCTGGCCTTCATGTACTATCTGATGATAATGGAGAAGCGGCGCGAGCGCCGCCGCCACTATCCCGCTCTCAATAAGGACAATGCGCCGTTCGTGTCGATAATCGTACCCGCCTACAACGAAGAGGTGAACTGCGTGCGCACGGTGGAGACACTGCTGCGGGAGGACTATCCATCCTTTGACGTCTATTTCGTCGACGATGGCAGCAAGGACCATACGTTGGAGCGCATCCATCAGGCATTCGACGGCAATCCTAAAGTGCATATCCTCGGCAAGCCCAACGGCGGCAAGGCCTCGGCCCTGAACTATGGCATAGCCCATACCGACTCCGAATTCGTGGTGTGCATTGATGCCGACACGCAGCTGCGACCTGATGCCATAGGCCGTCTGATGCAGCATTTCCTTGCCGATGCCGACCACCGTATTGGCGCTGTCGCAGGCAATGTGAAAGTGGGCAACCAGCGCAACATGCTCACCCGTTGGCAGGCTATCGAATACACGACAAGTCAAAACTTTGACCGCATGGCTTATTCCTATATCAACGCCATCACCGTGGTGCCTGGAGCCATCGGCGCTTTCCGCAAGGAGGCCATTGAAAAAGCCGGCGGACTGACCACCGATACCCTTGCGGAGGACTGTGACCTGACGATGCGCATCAACGAGGCGGGCTACATCATTGAGAACGAGAACTATGCAGTGGCCATGACTGAGGCGCCGGAAAACGTGCGGCAGTTTGTCAGGCAGCGCGTGCGCTGGTGTTTCGGCGTGATGCAGACTTTCTGGAAGCACCGCTCGTCGCTCTTCAATCCCAGGAAGAAAGGATTCGGCCTTTGGGCAATGCCCAACATGCTCATCTTCCAGTACATCATTCCCACGTTCTCGCCGCTGGCCGACGTGCTGATGCTCATCGGCCTTTTCTCGGGAAATGCCATGCAGATTTTTGTCTACTACCTCATATTCCTATTGGTGGATGCCAGTGTGAGCATCATGGCTTACCTCTTTGAGCATGAGCGGCTTTGGGTGCTGCTGTGGATAATTCCTCAAAGATTTTTCTATCGTTGGATAATGTACTATGTGCTGTTCAAGAGCTACCTCAAGGCCATCAAGGGCGAGCTGCAGTCGTGGGGCGTGCTGAAGCGTACGGGACACGTGAAGATGTGATAATGCAAACTGTCTATTACTTAGCAGGTTGCAGTGTAGTGGCCGGCCTGGTGCCGGCCACCAGCCCTTGGTAATGCATCATTCCCCGTGTTTCAGGCCGTCAGAATATTTTCCCGAAGATGATATTGACGAAAGTCTTGAACAGGATGCTGAAGTCCATCCACAGCGACCGGTGCTCGAGATAGTACAAGTCGAGGTCGAGCCTCTTCAGCATCTTCTCCATGGTATCGGTATAGCCATTGTAGAGCGTGGCGTACGAGGTCACGCCCGGCCTTATCTGATACAGCTCGGCATACCTGGGATTATGCTTCATAATCTGGTTGATGTAGTATTTCCGCTCGGGCCGCGGTCCCACAAACGACATATCTCCTTTCATCACGTTCCACAGCTGCGGCAGCTCGTCAAGGTGATGGCTGCGCAGGAAGGCACCGATGTGAGTGAGGCGCGGGTCATTGCCTTTCTCAAACAATTGCGGCCCATGCTCCTCGGCATTCTCATTCATGCTACGAAACTTATAAATGTTGAAAGTCTTGCCATGAAGTCCTACGCGCTCTTGAGAGAAAATGGCCGTCCCTCCATCTTCTTTTTTGATCAGGATGTAACAGATAAGGAACAAAGGGGAGAATATAATGAGACAAACTGAGGCTCCGAAAAAATCGAAAGCACGTTTTATGCTGCTGCCTATTGTATACTTGCTTTTAAAAGCATGTTCAGCATTGATATTATGGAATGACTCCTCCATATTATGGTTGCTTTCAGATTCTTTCATCTCAATTTGCAGTAAGTTTGTATTTGTAAGCATCGAATTTAATTTGTACCGTTACTTTTATTCAACGTCTGTCTTTAATAATTGTTGTGTATAGTTGACCCTTTTTTGTGATATCCAATGGGTATCAGCGGATGAACTTTTTGAAACCATAATAAGCGTAAAAAAGATAGTATTTGATGGATTGGGCTATGGACAAGTGGACTATGTTACGGTAAATCTGCCATTGCCATGACAACAGTCTTATTTTATTGCGTGATATTCCTGACTTTGAAAGTCGATAGAATGCTGTCGTGCTATTTGTATTCAAGCCTATTCCACCTTTGCTTAATATTTCCAGCCACATGGCGTAATCTTCATGATGGATGTCCTTGACTTTTATTTTCCCTACCTTTTGGGTGTCATATATGCCTGTAAGATTGCCAATCGCATTGCCATGCAATAATACGGCATAGTTAAGCTTACTTGGTGCTGTTACTATGCGGTTGCTTCTTTTCCCATCCTCGTCAATCTTTTCATAGTTGGAGTATACTACAACGACATTCTCGTTTGCGAAAAGCGGCACTTGTTCCTCCAATTTCGTGCTTGTCCAGAGGTCGTCGCTGTCAAGGAAAGATATGAAGCGTCCCTTTGCAAGGTTGACACCGGTGTTGCGCGGTGCTGACGGCATGCCATTATGATATTCGGCATTATATAAACTAATCCGACTGTCGCGATGCTCATAGTCTTCGACTATCTTGCATGTGCTGTCAGTGGAATTGTCATTGACCACAATCAGTTCCCAATTCTGGTATGTTTGAGATAGAACAGAGTCAATAGCCATCCCGATAAACTGCTCGCTGTTGTGGGCAGGCATGATGATAGATACTAAAGGAGTGGATGTAATCATAGCAAGATGATTAATTTCAGACATGGAGCAGTACATGCATCTTTGTTTGTAATTTTACAATCCATTTTGGTTTAAATCAGCTAATTATTTATTGATTAACGTTCTTCATTCAGCTTTATTTCAGACAGTAGCAAGAAATATGAGAGCTCACCTCTTGTCCAATATTGCTGGACGGTTGGCTGCAATGTATCTCTTGCTGTCATTCCTGCGCTTTAACATCTTGGCAGTATATGAAGGAAGAAACAAGAAGAAAAAGTAGGCAAGAGACTTAATGGTGTTGAAGCCAAGTACTTCACGATAGATTGCAATGTTATACTTAACAAGTTTAATCTTGCTGTGTGATATTGAGTTGCCCCGAAGATTATAATAAGCCAGCGGCTTGTCCAGATAGGCGTAGCAGCGGCCGCACTGCATGAGGATGTTAAGAAACAGTGCCCAGTCCTGACGCTTGCGGATGTTGGGCATATAGAATTTCTTGCCGAGCATGTGTGTGTCGTAGATGGCAGTAAGACATCCAATCTTATTGTCTCGTTTCAACATGTTGAAATCGATGACTTTGGGCGGTATGTTGATGCCTATAACCTGATAGTCTCCTTTACAAATAAGGTAGGAGGAGCAGCTCAGTGCGCAGTTCCTCTCTTCCATGAAAGCCAGTTGGTGGTCAAGCTTGTCGTCAGTCCATCGGTCGTCGCAGTCGCAGAAGGCGATGAAGCGGCCTTTCGCCCTCTTGATGGAGCAATTGCGGGCATTACCCGCACCCTGATTTTGGGTTAAGTACTCCACTTTGACGCGCGAGTCGAGTTGCTCATAGTGATGCAGCAGGTCAATTGTGACTTGGTCAGTGGATGCGTCATCAGTAATAAGAAGTTCCAAGTTGCGATGGGTCTGCGCAAGGATACTCTCTATGCTGCCGGAAAGAAATTCCCCGGCATTATAGGAAGGCATAATCACTGAGACCAAATCATTTTTCTCCATGCTCACTTCAATCACGACTGCAAATTTAGATAAAATTCCAGAGTTATAAGCCAGTTGAGATAAAAAACCT
>CABVDL010000069.1 GCA_902497035.1 uncultured Prevotella sp. | reverse complement strand
CACGGGATTTGTGCGCACTCAGCACGGGATTTGTGTTCACTCGGCCACAGTTTTGTGCTCACTCAGCCACGATGATTACGGTTTCGGTGTTTCCCAACATCGTAGGCCCCGGTTTTTGTGTAGTGGCCGGCCTTGTGCCGGCCACCATCCACCATGTGCCGTCCGCCACGCTGAAAAAAACAGGGCAGGGTATGAGGAATTGCAGAAAAAATGATTATCTTTGCAGCATTGAAAAACAACACTGACAAACAACACTGAAAACCATAACCAATTAGTCAACCAATGAAAAAACTGACAGTAAGCTTGACATTGCTGTTTGTCCTCTGCACGACAGCCAATGCGCAGCAGGGCAATGTGGCCTACAAGGACAACCACGTGCGCATCACCCTCATCACCGACGGTGTGGCGCGGCTGGAGTATTCGCCCAAGGGCAAGTTTGTTGACGCCCCCTCGCAGGTGGCGGTCAACAGGACCTATGCGCCCGTGGCGTTCAAGACGAGCCAGAACGCCAGGAGCGTGAGGATTGGCACCAGTGCCATGGTCATCACCTACAAGAAAGGCACGGGCCGGTTCACCGCCGACAACCTGACCATAGTCTCGGCCGGCAAGAAGGGCAAGGCTCCGTTTGCGTGGCACCCGGGACTCAAGGACGAGGCCAACCTGAAGGGTACCTACCGCACGCTCGACGGCTACGACGGCAACCTCAGGGACGGCAAACCGATGCCCATCGAGGATGGACTGCTGTCGCGCAGCGGATGGACCTTCATCGACGACTCCCGCAGCTACCTCTTCGACCGCAGCGACTGGCCGTGGGTGGCGGAGCGTGACACCACGGCTGACGCGCAGGACTGGTATTTCATGGCCTACGGACACGACTACAAGAAGGCGCTGCGCGACTTCACCGTGTTCTCGGGCAAGGTGCCGCTGCCGCCGAAATATGCCTTCGGCTACTGGTGGTCGCGCTACTGGAGCTACTCCGACGACGAGATGCGGCAGCTGGTGAGGGACTTCCGCGACTACGACATTCCGCTCGACGTGCTGGTGGTGGATATGGACTGGCACTACAACCAGCCGCCACGCGGAGGCTGGACAGGCTATACGTGGAACAGGTCGCTCTTCCCGTCGCCCGAGGGCTTCCTCGGCTGGGTGAAGCAGCAGGGACTGAAGGTTACGATGAACCTGCATCCCGCCGACGGCATCAAGACCTGGGAGGACCGCTGGCCGCAGGTGGCGCAATATATGGGGATGGACACCACGCAGCGCAAGGACATTCCCTACGAGGGGTCCAACAGGCGGTTTATGACGGCGCTGCTCGACAAGGTGCTCAAGCCCATGGAGCAGGCCGGCGTCGATTTCTGGTGGATTGACTGGCAGCAGTGGCTCAACGACCGTAAGTACAAGCACTTGAGCAACACGTGGTGGATCAACTACGTGTTCTTCAGCAACATGGAGCGCACCCGCAACACGCGCCCCATGCTCTACCACCGCTGGGGTGGACTGGGCAACCACCGCTATCAGATTGGCTTCTCGGGCGACGCCTTCATCTCGTGGAAGTCGCTCGACTTCCAGCCTTACTTCAATGCTACGGCCTCCAATGTGCTTTACAGCTACTGGAGTCACGACATCGGCGGCCACACGCACGCCGACCATATCGACCCGGAGCTGTATACGCGGTGGATGCAGTTCGGACTGTTCAGTCCTATCCTGCGCACCCACTCGACGAAGAACTCGGGGCTGAACAAGGAGCCGTGGGCCTTCAGCCACGACTATACCTCTGAGCTGCGCGACATCATCAAGACACGCTATGAGCTGGTGCCTTACATCTACACCATGGCGCGCAGGACCTATGACGACGCGCTGCCGCTGTGCCGCCCGATGTACTACGACTATCCTGAGGCCGAGGAGGCCTACACGGAGAAGAACGAGTATATGTTCGGCGACAACATGCTGGTCAATCCCGTCACGGAGCCGATGAAGGACGGACGGGCCGAGAAGAGGGTGTGGCTGCCGTCGGGCAACGACTGGTATGAGGTGTCGTCGGGCACGCTGCTGCGTGGCGGTCAGACGGTGAGCCGCGGGTTCCACATCGACGAGATGCCGGTGTATGTGAAGGCCGGGGCCATCATCCCGCTCTATGCCGACACGCTGAAAAACCTCAACGGCCGGAACAATGCGGTGACATTTGCCGTGTTCCCCTCCAGGGGCGGTGAGTCGAAGGCCACGCTCTATGAGGACGAGGGCAACGACAAGGACTATGCCGGCCATTACGCCACGACGGCTGTGTCGGCCAGGCGCGAGGGCCGCACGCTGACGGTGGTCATCGCGGGCCGCAAGGGCAGCTACGCGGGTATGGCGCAGCAACGGCACAGTCTTGTCAGGCTCGTGGCCTCGACGGTGCCTGAGTCGGTGAGGGTGAACGGACGGGAAGTGGGATGTGCCTACGACGGCATGACGCTCTCGGCAACGATAGACCTCGGTACGACTGACTGCGCGCTGCCCACGACGGTGGAAATCACTTATCCCGATGAGCGGCAGTGCGTGGCCGGCGGCGAGCTCGGACAGATGAGACGCATCCGGCAGAACGTGTATCAGCTAAAGGTGCGCGACGCCGGTATCGTGCTGACAGATGAGCTGGCCAACATGGAGTGTGCCGGACGGACGATCACCTACTGGCCGGAGAAGTTCGGAGAGGTGATGGCAGCCTTCCGCGCAGCTCATAATAACCTGCCTGCCATACTTGACAAACAACAGTTGAAGCCGGAGGTCAAGGCTGCTTTCCTCAAGGCGACAGAGTAAAGGAAAGACATAGTAACATAGTAAACAAAAGCAAGCCAATCGGCTTCGCACAAGAGTGCCGCAGCGGATAATAACGGCGCAGCCGATGAAGAATGTGTCGGTGTGCGACTATGGTGGCAGTGTGCGACTATGGTGGCAGTGTGCGTCACCGGTGGCAGTGTAGTGGCCGGCCTGGTGCCGGCCACCAGCCCTTGGTAAGGCATTTCCCCGCGCATCAGCGGGATTAGCGTAAGCGCTGTATAGGTTTCTCACGCAGATAGCGAAGGTTTCATTGACGCCCGCCTCTGCGCTGTCAGCGAGGTCTGCGTGAGCTAACAGGGAGGTCGCGTTTACGCTAATTTAGCAGATGGAGACAGGCATACATCACCGGCGGCTGGTGGCCGGCACCAGGCCGGCCACTACACTGAAACCGGGCAATGCCCTGTTGAGATATGGCTTAAATGCCGGTGAGCCGTCTGAGCACCGGCTCGAGCAGGTTGGCCCACCGCATCATTCCGAGGTCGGTGAGATGGATGCCATCGACAAACATCTCGCCGTCGTCGCTCAGGCGGTCGGTGCCTTGCAGCATCTCGACGTGGCGGTCGCGCCTCCTGATGACCGTGAAGATGGAGTCGACGGTGGCGTTTTTCTCCGTGACCTCTTTTCGCATGTCCTGGTTGTAGGGCATGATGCTGAACAGCGGGTCGTGGACAAAGAGAATGGGCGTGGAAGGGTGGGCATTGCGGATAATCTGGTAGAAAGTCATCATGCTGTCGCGCATCTGCTGCACGGTGGCGTTGGGTACGAAGTCAAGCACAAACGCTCCGGCGTTGACTTTGGCCATGACACGTGCCACGTCAAGGTCGAGCAGGCCGTTGCCGCTGAAGCCTAAGTTGATGCACTCGCGGTGAAGGCGTCGCTGCAGGATGTTGGTGTAGGCCATGCCGGGCCGTGAGGCGCAGCCGCCCTGTAGGATGCTGGTGCCGTAGAACACGATGGGGCTGCGCCTCACCGGGTCGTCGGCTTGCGCCTTCTTGATGGCGGCGGTCGAGTCGATGCCTATCTCCGCCCTCACCACGCCGTCGTAGAGCGGCAGGAAAAGCATGAACTCGCGCCATTCGGGCGTCATATTCCTCACGATCGTCGAGCGGCCCTCCTTTCCGTTGCGCACCCTGGCCACGCCTGCAAAATGCCAGCTGCCGTCGGCCTGGCGGGCGTAGAGGTCGAAGCCGCGCACGCCGGTGTCGGCCATGTGGTCCATGTGGAAGCCGTTGAGGTTTTCCCAGCGCAGGCTGATGGCGGTGCTGTTGCTGCGGAACCTCACCGAAAGGCCGGCCGTGTTGCGGCTGAGGTCCCACAGGGGCTTGCGTATGCGGTGCTGCAGGGTGTCGGGCAGACGGTCGTAGGGAGTGAGGGTCTGCGTGGTGGCCTTGCCTAAGAGGTCAAAGCTGAGCAGGTCAACGTAGCGGGTCTGCGCGTTGAGCGGCAGCTGGCTAAGGCATAACAGAAGAAAGACAAGCAGATGTTTCATATCTTAGTATGTGATTAAATGAAAGGACTGTTTCTTGCAAAGTTACATCAAATTATGAAGAAACGCAATTAATTATGAAGAAACGCGATGTAAAAAATGATAAAAAAGCACACGATTTGAGATTTTTCTCTTATCTTTGTTACAAATAAGCAAAGAAAGGATTAAGCCATGTCGAAAGTCAAAATCACCTACTACGGACACAGTTGTTTCAAAGTGGAGTCGCAGTCCAGCTCCATCATTTTTGACCCTTACTGCGACGGCAGTGTGCCGGGCCTCAAGCTGCCCCGCGGGCTGGAGGCCGATGTCGTGTCGTGTTCCCATCAGCATGCCGACCACAATGCTGCGGAGCTGGTGCGAGGCACCGGCAAGAGGCCGGCATTCACCATGCGCAAGCTCACCGTGCCGCACGACCATCACAACGGTGACCACCGCGGACAAAGCGACATCACGGTGGTCGATTTCGGCGGGCTTACGGCTTGCCATCTCGGAGACCTTGGCCGGTTGCCTACTGCCGAGGAATATGCGTTCTTCAGCCAAGCCGATGTAGTTCTGTTGCCCTGCGCCGGCTACTACACCATCTCGTCGGCTGAGGCGCAGGAGATAATCGGCCGCCTCAAGCATCCCAGCCTGAAGATACTCATGCACTTCCGTGAGGGCGGGAGAGGCTACGACGTGCAGGAGACCATCGACGAGGTGGCGGCCGACATCCCGAACATCCACCGTCTGCCGGAAACATCGATTGAGGTGGACACGCAGCATATTCCCGATGAGATTATCACTCTTGAGCCCGTACAATGAGGACGGGCAACTATTGTCGCGAGGCTATAGCGGAAATTACTTTCGGACTTCTGATACAGTCTCTTTTACTTATTGGAGGAAAAACAATGGCTCAGAACATTCGTCGTCCCGCCGTGGCGGGACAGTTTTATGAGCGCGACGCCAACGGCCTCAGGGCCGACATCGCGCGCTGCATGGCTGAGGCCGGACGGCTGGCTCCGCTGTCGGCCGACACTATTGCCGGCCAGGGTGGCCAGTCTGTGGTTCAGGCTGTCATCGTGCCGCATGCCGGATATGTGTTCTCGGGTGCTGTGGCGGCCTCAGCCTTTATGCGCCTGCCGTCTGATGCCCGTTACGACCACATCTTCCTGTTGGGGCCGTCGCACCATGCGTACGTCGATGGGGCCTCGGTCAACAATGCTTTCACCGCTTACCGTACGCCGTTAGGCGACGTGCCGGTGGATACGGCATTGTGCGATGCGCTCATCCGTAGCAGCTCTGTGTTCAGCTGTCTGCCCGAGGCGCACAACCGTGAGCATTGTCTGGAGGTGGAACTGCCGTTTCTGCAGACCCGTCTGCAAGACGTGCCGCCCATTGTGCCAGTTATCATCGGCACGGAACGGCTGTCGCAGCTCACGGAGATTGCCGACGCGCTGCGTCCTTATTTCAATGCGCGCAATCTGTTTGTCATCAGCAGTGACTTCAGCCACTATCCGAGTTATGCCGACGCACTTGTTGCCGACGGCAACATGGCTGAGGGGCTGCGGTCAGGCAGTCTGCGCGACTTCATTGCGGCACAGCACAAGAACGGGTCACTCGGCCTGCGCAATCTGTCCACCAGCGCGTGCGGTGCCTGTGCCATTGACGTGCTGCTCCTGCTGGCAGGCGACAGTGCCGCCGGTCAGATGGCACCCGGTCTCCGGCTGCGGCATGTGGCCTACCGCAACTCAGGCGACTCGCCCTACGGCGGCAAGGACGAGGTGGTGGGTTACCACGCCTTCGTGTTGTGGCGCGAGAACAGCGAGACGGGGCACGAAGCTGAAGCAGCCGGGCGTTCAGCGTCCCAGGACTTCGTACTGACCGCTGACGACAAGCGGCAGCTGCTCAACGTGGTGTGGAACGCCATCTCACCGGCCAATCAGCAGCGCGAGGTGAGGCCTGCCAAGGTGTTTGGCGTGAAATGCGGCGTATTTGTCACACTGACCAGACACGGCCGACTGCGCGGCTGCATAGGCCATTTTGGCGAGGATGTAACGCTTGGTGAGATTACGCGTGAGATGGCGAAGGCCGCGGCCTATGACGACCCGCGCTTCCCGCCGCTCAAGGCTGACGAGCTGCCTGGCCTGGCGGTGGAGGTCAGTGTGTTGACACCGCTCCACCGCATTCACGATATCAGTGAGTTTCATTATGGCCGTCAGGGCATCTATATGCGCAAGGGGTACCGCAGTGGCACCTTCCTGCCGCAGGTCGCCGATGAGGTCAACTGGACCAAAGATGAGTTTCTCGGCCATTGCGCGCAGGACAAGGCCGGCATCGGTTGGGACGGATGGCGCACGGCCGACCTCTACACCTACGAGGCCATCCGGTTTGGGGAAAAATACGGTGAATAGCCATTCTTAATACTGCCTTATGGCTGTCATGAAAGCGTGTTCATATTATGACCGGCTGGCCGGAGGACGGGTGGTGTGCCGGCTCTGTCCCCACAACTGTGTGATAGGGGAGGGGCGGACGGGGCGCTGCCGCTCGCGCAAAAATGTGGACGGACGGCTTGTGACGCTGGCCTATGGCCGACCCTGCGCCATTGCCGACGACCCAATCGAGAAGAAGCCGCTGGCTATGTGGCATCCCGGTACGCGCTGCCTGTCGCTGGCATGCACGGGGTGCAACCTGCGCTGTCCTAACTGTCAGAACTACACCATCTCGCAGGCTGCTCCCGACGACGTGTCTTTCGACGAATGCATGCCCGAGGAGATGGTGCAGCTGGCCCGCCGTCATTATCTACCCACGATAGCCTATACCTACACCGAGCCGCTCACGTGGATAGAGTATATGACCGACATCGCCCGGCTGGCGCATGAGGCGGGGCTTTACAATGTGCTGGTCAGCGCGGGCTACGTCAATGAGCAGCCGCTGCGTGACCTCGCGCCACTCCTTGATGCGGCCAATATTGACCTCAAGTCGTTCTCCGATGAGATCTACCGGCAATACAACGGCGCGTCACTCAGTCCTGTGCTGCGCACGCTGACCGTTCTTCGTGAGGCTGACGTCCACCTTGAGATCACGCTGCTGCTCATTCCCGGCATCAACACCGACGAGGCCATGCTCCACCAGATGTTCCACTGGATTACGGCTCATGGCATGGGTGACTGCGCACTTCACGTCTCCCGCTTCTTCCCGATGTACAAGATGCAATCGGCTGTGCCCACGCCACTTGCCGATATGCGGCGGGCTGAAGCCATCGCTCGTCAGGAGGGCATTGCCCACGTGTTTCTGGGGAATGTGTGAAAACAACTATATCCAGACTTCGCCGTTGCGTCTACTTCTGCATCATCACCTCGACGGCGCGCTTGAGCTGCTCGTCGTTGCCGTTGATGCAGTCTTGGGGAGAGTTATACACCTCAACGTCGGGCTTGAGCTCCTGGTTCTCCATGTATTTGCCATTCATATCCATGTTGCCCACCTGCGGGATGCCGAAGATGAGCGAGCTGTCCATCAGCCGTTCCCACCAGACAGCCGTCATGGTTCCGGCAACGGGCGCGCCGATGAGCTTGCCGATGCCCAACGTCTTGTAGATGGCAGGGAAGCCATGGCCGTTGCTGTAGTCGTTCTCATTAATCATCACGCATGAGGGCTTCACCCATTTGTTCCATGGGTCGTAGCCGATGTATTTGCCGTGGGCAATGAACTTGGCGTATTGCCTGCCCGAGAGCAGGGTGCAGAGGTCGTCGTGGAGCCAGCCTCCGCCATTGTTGCGCTCATCCACGATGACGGCTTTCTTCTGTCGCATGGAGTCGCTAAGCAACTGGCTGAACACGGTGCGGAAGCTGCGGCTGTCCATGGCCTCCACGTGTACGTAGCCGATGGTGCCGTGAGACAGGGAGTCGACTGTGGCGCGGTTGCGGTCAACCCAACGCTGGTAGAGCAGCTCAGACTGACTGCCGCGGCTGATGGCCTTGATGGTTACGTCGAAGCGTTTCTTGCTTGCCGGGCTATATACGGAGACACGCACGCGCTGACCGGCCTTGCCGTCGAGCAGGGCGGTGTAGTCGGCATCTTTCAGGATAGCCTGCCCGTCAATCTTCTCAATAATGTCGCCGGCCTTTACACCAGTGTTGCGTACGTCGAACGGACCGCGCCTGATGACTTCCTCAACCCTCAGACCGTCGCCCTGGTAATTGTTGTCGAAAAACAGGCCAAGGGCGGCAGTGCTGAGTGAGGCGCCGGCGGCATAGTAGCGCGCACCGGTGTGGGAGGCATTGAGCTCGCCGAGCATCTCAGAGAGCATGTCGCGGAAATCGTAGTTGTTGTTGATATAGGGCAGGAAGCGCTCGTAGGTCTTGCGGTAGCCCTCCCAGTTGACGCCGTGCAGCGACGGGTCGTAGAACTTGTCTTTCACCTGCCGCCAGATGTGGTCGAAGAGATAGGCGCGCTCCGCATAGGGACGGTAGTTGAAGCGGGCCTCAAAGGCGATGTTCTTGGTAGTGTTCCGTCCCAAATCAACCTGCTTGATGCTGTACCCGTTGCATAGGTAGAGGTTTTTGAAGTCTTTGTCTGCCTCCATGCCGCCACGTCCTACATTTTTTATCACCAGCTCGGTCTTATTGTCGGTCATCGTGTGCCGCCAGAGGTCGTAGTCGCCCTCGAAGCTTGCCTGATAGTAGAGCGTGTCGCCTCCGTTGCTCAGAATGGCGTCGCCCATGTTGGAGGAGTTGACGGTGAGCCGCAGCACGCGGTCGCGGCAGTGGGCAAGGTCAAGCTGCAGGGGCTTAATGGCAGAGCCGTCGGCGCCTTTACCATCATCTTTTCCCTTGGATTTCTTCGACTTGATGAGGTCGAACTTCACCTTGACTTTCTTGTCGGCCTTATCGTCATCGGTTTTCTTTTCCTCTTTCTTGGCCTCGTCGTAGAGCGCGCGCTCCTCCTTGCTCATGCGGAAGCGCTCGTAGGCGTCGAGGTCGAAGAACATGATGTAGGCATCGTATTCGGCTCCCCAGCTGCCGTGGCTGCGGTATCCGGCGCGGTCGCTCTGGAAAATCATGGCTTTTCCGCCAAGTACCCAACGCGCGTTGCCGTCGTTGTAGCCGCTGTTGGTGAGGTTGGTGATTTTCTGGCTGCCGTCGGCCGGCACCAAGGCAATGTCGCTGTTGTTCCATCCGCCGTTGCCGATGTAGTTGGACAGCAGCCAGCGGCTGTCGGGACTCCACCGGAACCAAAGGTCGCCGTCGGAGTAGCTGTATTGGAACCTGCCGTCCATGAGCTTGCGCACGGCCCTGGACTTCACATCGACGGCCTTCAGCGTGCCGCGGCTCTCAATATAGGCCACGCTCTTGCCGTCGGGACTGTAGGCAGGCTGCAGGCATACGGAGTCGGACTTCACGAGCCGCTCCTCCTTCAGGTCGGTGGCATAGGTGAACTGCTTCTCTTCTTTCTTGACTATTGAAGTCTGGTAAATCTGCCAGAGGCCTCCACGCTCAGAGGCATACACCAGACTGCGCCCGTCGGGCGAGAAGTTGACGTTGCGTTCCTGCTCAGGCGTGTCGGTAATTTGCTTTGTCGTCTTGTAGTCAATGGAGGTAACATAGACGTCGCCGTGCAGAACGAAGGCGATTTCCTTGTTCTTTGGCGAGAGTGCGATTTCGGAGGCCCCCGAGGTGCGTATCTGCCGGTAGAGGCTGTCGGCTGTTTCGTCGGCCGTGACGGTGACGTCCAGTTTCTTTGGCTCGCTGCCGTCGCGCAGGGTGTAGAGGCTGCCGTCGTAGGCAAAGCTGAGCGTGCCGTCGGAGGCGCGCGACAAGTAGCGGACGGGGTTGCCGCTGAAGTGGGTGAGCTGCTGCTTGCCGCTGCCGTCGAGCCGGCGGCGATAGACGTTGAACGTGCCGTCTTCCTCGCTTAGATAATAATAGGTGTCTCCCTCGCCCCACACGGGGTTGCGGTCCTCGCCCTTGAAGGTGGTGAGCTTGGTGAACTGCTTGTCCTTATACAGCCAGATGTCACGGCAGACGGGCGACTGATGGTGCTTGCGGAAATTGTCCTCATAGCCCTTTACATCGTGATAGAGCAGGCTGCCGTCGCGCCGTGCGTTGGCATCGCACATGGAGATGGTGGAGAAAAGCCTCATGCGGCCGCCTGTGGCGCTTACCTCGTAAACCTGTGGAAAGGTAGCCCCGTCAAAGATAATGCTCTTTGCCGTGGGCATGATGCTGGCCCGTAAGAGGACGTGGCTGTTGTCGCGCCACGTCATTGGATATTCGTCACCGCTGTCGGTGGTCAGTCGCCGGGGTGTGCCGCCGTCTTTCGGGATGACGTAAATGTCCATGCTGCCCTCGCGGCTTGAGGCGAAGGCGATGCGCTGGCCGTCGGGACTCCATACGGGATAGGCGTCGTAGGCTGGATTGGTGGTGAGCTGGCGGGCCTGCCCGCCATTGACGCTTACCGTCCACAAGTCGCCTTTATAAGAGAAGGCTACGGTCTGTCCGTCGGGTGAGATGGCGGGGAAGCGCATCCATAACGGTGAGGTCTGGGCGTCGGCAGCAGTCGATAACAGTGTGGCTGCGAGACCCAAAAGAAAGTGTTTCATGCCGATAGAAGCTTTAGTTTATTGCACAAAGTTAGCTAAAATAATCCAATTGGCATGAAATGACGCGCATTTTTTATTGTTTCGTGTCATTTTGACACGATCCACCAGTTGCCGTGGACTGATTTTCGGTGTTGAGGCCTTGCATAAAGCGTGAAAGGTCGTTTCTGATGCGTTGGAACGGCTCGCTGAGCATGAAGCCGATATTTTTTTTGAGCATGGCTGTGGGGTCGCCCACCGAATTGGTGTAGCACGACAGCTCATTGCGGCGTTGGGTGCCGTGCTGGCTCTGCCGCTCAATCTCAGCCTGCCGCTGGCGGATGAGCTTCTCGCAGACCTTGCTGACCATCGGCAGCACCACCTTGTCGAAGAGGTGATGGCCTTGGATGTAAAGGTAGGTGGTGGAGGGGGTAACGCCAAGCCGCGCCAGGTCGGCCTTGAGCCGCTCATAACTCTGGGCCGCGCCGGGGTTGAGACGCTGAAGCTGCGCGCATTTCTTGCTCACTTTGTGACGTACGGCCTCAATGCTGCGGTAGGGGTCGCTGAGGGAGAAGGAACCGGTCTCGATGATGCGTAGGAAGTCGGTCATCGTGAACTGATTGTAATGCTCGGTGCGATAGTACCAGATGTTCCAGACAAAGAGCGGATAGATGACCTCTGACAGTTGCCCGAGGTATTGCTGCATGTCGAAGATGACGTGGTCGTTGAGCGTGACGGCCACGCACACCTCGTGGAGCGATGGAGCATAGCACTGCATGTTTTCAATGGCGTAGGCGTAGGTATGGAAGATGAAGGGACTCTCGAGGATGGTGCGTGAGGTGAAGGTGGCGCCCTGGATGAGATAGTCGTAGTCGGCGTCAACGCAGGCAATGAGCCATTTCCCGGTCTTTCCATGCAGCGCGCTCATGAGGGCGGCCTTCTTTCCCCGCTCCAATACATTCTGCCGTGTGGGCAGCATCACCTCGAAGTAGTAGTCGGACGTCTCAAACTGGCTGAGGATGGTGCGCCAGAAGAACACGTCGTCGTAGCTCTCCACGTAGGCGATGATTTTCTTGCGCTGCTGCTTGGAGTTGAGGCGGTTGGCGGCATCCAAATATGCCGATGTCAGATTGTCTCCTAATCGTTTTGACATAGTCGGTCGGATTGTGAGCCTTGGGTCTTGTTGACGGTGATGTCGCTCACCTCAGTCACCTTGTCCATCCAGCCGTTCATGATGACGGCGGGCGAGTGGGTGGTGAGGATAATCTGAATGTTGGGATTGAGCTGCAAAATGAGGTCGATGAGCTGTTTCTGCCATTCCACGTGCAGGCTCACCTCAGGCTCATCCATGAAAATGACGTAAGGCTTGTTGTCCTCCACGAGGACCGTGAGCAGGATGGCCAGAATTTGTTTCTCGCCGCTTGACAGCTGGTAGGGCACCAGCGTCTCTCCAATCTGCGAGAATCGTATCTCGTTTTCCGAGCGGACAATCTTCTTGCCGGTGTCGGCAAAGAGGCTGTCCATGATGTCCTGGAACTTACGCTTGGGCTCGGACAGCTGCTGGGCTTTTGCGGCGGCATCGGGTCCGCCCTCCTGCAGGACGGCGATGATGCGGTTGCCGATGTTGACCTGATAGTCGAGGTATTTGCGCTGTAGCTTGTACAGTTGCCAGTCGAGCTCGGTGGCAAGCGAACTGTTCATCTCGGCCACGACGTCGGCATTGAGTAGTGGGCGGTCGAAGGAGCGGATGAGGTCGAAGCGTATCCACTTGGCATCCTCCGGACTAACCTTCAGTCTCACGCCTTTAAGCATGTGGGAGGGAAACTCGCCTCCCTGTGCCAGACCTTTCACCACCTTATTTAATATAGTGCTTTTGCCCACGCCGTTGACCCCGCTCAGGATGTTCACCTTGCGGTCGAGGTTCCAAAGGATATGCTTGTGGCCACTCCAAAGGGCGTCAATCTCTATTTGCGTAATATAGTCAGCGTATTTCTGCATAGTTCTCTTAGTTTTGACGCAAATATAAGAAAAATATCAATAGGTTGTGCTGCGCCGTTGCAATTATTAGTAATTTTGTGGATGATTTAGCAAACAATAGCAAGAGAAAAATATGAAGAATAACAAGGTGCCCTTGCAGGCTCACCTTAGCATGTTCGCGGCCGAGGTCATCTGGGGACTTATGTCGCCCGTTGCCAAGTCGGCGATGAACAATGGTTTTGATGGTGTTTCGGTGGTGTCGTTCCGTGTGGTGGGCGCCGCGTTGTTGTTTTGGCTGGCCTCTCTTGCCGGGCCTCGTGAGCATATTCCCATGCGTGATATTATAAAGCTGGCGGGTGCGGCCTTGTTGGGTATCGTGTTCAACCAGTGCCTGTTCAATATCGGACTGAGCATCACCTCGCCAGTCAATGCGAGCATCGTCACCACCTCGATGCCTATCTTTGCCATGGTGCTTTCGTTCTTCATTCTCAAGGAGCCCATCACGTGGAAGAAAGGCTTCGGCGTGGCCATTGGCTGCATCGGGGCGCTCATCCTCATTCTGAGCAGCGCCAGCGCGGGCAACGCCAAAGTGGGGGACATACGTGGCGACCTCATGTGCCTGGCGGCGCAGTTCTCTTTCGCATTGTATTTGGCCTTGTTCAATCCGCTCATCAGGAAATACAACGTGTTCACGGTAAATAAGTGGATGTTCACGTGGGCCTCATTGTTTGTCATTCCATTCACGGGCTGGCACGTCAGTGAGTTGCCGTGGGCGTCGCTCACCGCGGCCACGTGGCTGGAGGTGGCCTACGTCGTGGTGTTTGGCACGTTTGTGAGCTATCTGCTCAGCGTGGTGGCGCAAGGCGTGCTGCGCCCCACCGTGGTAAGCGTATATAACTATGTGCAGCCCATAGTGTCGGTGATAGTCAGCGTGGCGGTAGGCCTGAGCGTGTTCACCTTGCCCCAGGGCATAGCCGTCATACTTGTCTTTTCCGGTGTATGGCTCGTCATCAAGTCGAAATCGAAGAGAGACATGAGGAAAGAGCAGAGACCCTGACGTTGGGGATATTGTCCCGGCTATAGCCCTGCTCCGACTCTCTCAGCTGCGTGTCTGAAAGCCATTGGTGTCATCCCTGCTGATCGGGTGAAATAGCGTCGGAAACTGCTAAGGGAGTTGAAACCAGCCTCGATGGAAATATCTTCCAATGACTGGTCTGTAGAGGCTAACAGCTCCTTGGCGTGTTCTACCCTCCACTTGTTCACATATTCATAGAAAGTAGTGTGGAGCTGCTGATTGATATAGTTGGATATATAGGTACGGTTTGTTCCCACGGCCATCGCCAGTTCCATGATGTTCAACTTAGGATTGAGATATACCCTCAATTCCGCAACCCTACTAATAGTCTCAGGTCATTGCGGTCAAAACCGCCCA
>CABVDL010000068.1 GCA_902497035.1 uncultured Prevotella sp. | reverse complement strand
TCACCGAGGCCGCGCATGCTCCTGTCATTGGCGACGGCACCGTGCGCAAGCTCATTGCCAAGGTGCTGCTGTAGGCAGACTTTCGGACTTCCCTGATACTCCCCCCTCTTGTGGCTTACTCCACGGCCAGCGCCTTGATTTCCCTGACGCTGCCGGTGAGCGGGTCGAGGAGGAGCTGGGAGGTCTGCTTCTTGCCGAACAGCTCGCCGCTGAGCGACTCCACGAAGCCAAACTGAGCCGCGCTCATCTGGTACTTGCCCAGCGTCTTGTCGTCGCCGCTCACCTCAACGCTAATCTTGCTTGGCTTGTTGACACGCAGGCCGATGTCGTTTTTGTCCTCCTTCTTTTTCTCTTCCTCTGTGAGCTGCGGCTGCGTGACGGTATGCAGGTCGGTGACCGTAATATAATAAGGTGTGCCGCTGAGGTCGTTGCCGTCAACGAGACCGAAATGCTTGGAGAAGCGGAAGAGCACGCTCCGTCCCTCCTTTGTGGGATAGCAGTCGAGCGAGGTCCAGGTGGTGTCCTTTGTCGTTGTGCCGTAGAAGAGCTGCGTGAGGGCTTGCTCCTGCCTGCTCATGTTCTCATACATGAGCTTTAGCTGCGCGCCGTCCTTGGGCAGATTGTCGGCCTCTCCGCGGCTCAGTTGGTTGCGGCTGTCGCGTATGTCGTAGATTTCCTTTGCCGATAGTTCTGCCATCTTCGCCGTACTGCCTGCGCTGAGTATGTCCTCCGTCATGAAGTCGTTTGGATTGAGAGGCTTGGGCCTTGGCGCAGCCTTGAAGGTGCGCACGGGGAAAGAAGGCTCCGTGGCTTTGGCGTTGATGGCAAGCAGCGTGTTGCTTGCCGAGGTGACGATGTTGCTGATGGTGTGTTTCTTGTCCATCGTCAGCTCAAACCGCTTGTTGGTGTCGGGCCTGGCGATGGGGTCCATCGTGATGCCGATGATGCGGTAGGAGGTGTTTGCCTCCTGCGGTACGCTCTGTTTCATATACCGCTCGGTGTATTGGCAGAGCCGTCCGGGCGTGTATTGCGTCTTCTCCACTTTTACGGTGAAGCGCATGCCGTTCATGGGCAGGTAATAGCTTGTGCCCTCAATGCTCTGGCTTTGTGCCTGCATGGTTAGGGGCACTGTCAGCAGCAGGGCCTGTAGAATATGCTTGTTGTTCATAGTTGTTTTTATTTAGTCTTCAAGTCTCATGAACGCCTTGGGCAGGAAGCGTATGATGTCGCTTGCCGTCAGGCTTTCCTTTCCTATCTTCTTTACGGCCAGGTCACCAGCCAGTCCGTGCAGGTACATTCCGAGCGCGCATGCTGTCAGACGGTTGTAGCCCCGTGCCAAAAGGGCTGTGATGATGCCCGTCAGCACGTCGCCGCATCCGGCCGTTGCCATGCCGCTGTTGCCCGTAGGGTTGAAGATGACTTTTCCGTCGGGGCAGCAAAGCGCCGAGAAGTGGCCTTTGAGGATGATGTAGCACTGCAGGTGGTCGGCGAGTTGGCGCGCGCGTGACAGCCGCTCATAGCTGCTTCCGCTCGGACTGCCCATAAGCCGGTCAAACTCCTTTGGGTGAGGGGTGAGGATGACGCCGCCGGGCAGCTGTTGCAGCCAGGCCTGATGGCTGGCGAGAATGTTGAGGGCATCGGCATCAAGCACCACGGGACATTTCGTACGTCTCACCTGCCCGATGACGGCGATGGCAGTGTTCTCGTTGTGTCCGAGGCCCGGCCCCATGCCCACAGCGTCGTATTCATCGCTATCGACACTTTCCGAAAGCATGGTCTCGTCGTGGTCCATCTGCAGCACGGCCTCAGGCACACTGGTCTGCATGATGTCGTAGTTGCGCTTGGGCGTGTGCACGGTTACCTTTCCCACTCCGCTCCTCAGGCAGGCACGCGCTGCCAGCACGGCGGCTCCCGCCATGCCGTAGCTGCCGGCGATGAGCAGGGCGTGGCCCATCGATCCCTTGTGGGCGAAGTCGTCGCGGTGGAGCAGACGGGGCAGCAGGTCGTTCTCCTCGAGAATGCTGAACTGCGTGTCGGTATTCCTGATATATTCGGGACTGAGCCGTATGTCGATGACTTTGATGCGGCCGGTGAACTGCTGGCAGTCGGGCATGAGCATGGCCAGTTTCTTCTGCTGGATGGTCAGCGTGAGGTCGGCGCGGATGATGTGCGAGGCAACGTTGAAGCTGTTGTCCTCGCAGAACAGCCCCGAGGGAATGTCTATGCTCACGACCTTTGCCGGACTCTGGTTGACATATTTCACCAGTGAGGCAAAGCCGCTCATCAGGGGCTTGTTGAGGCCCGTGCCGAAGAGGCCGTCGATGACGAGGGTGCCGGGCTTTAGCTCAGGCGGGTCGAAGTTCATTGTGATTTCGGTGAACTGCACTTTGCGTGAGTCGATGAGCCGCTGCTTGTTGGTGGCGCAGTCGGGCGACAGCTCGTTGTGGATGTTGAAAAGATAGACGCTCACGTTGTAGTCGGCGTTGGCCAGCAGCCGCGCCACGGCCAGTGCGTCGCCGCCGTTGTTGCCGGGGCCTGCGAAGACGACGATGTCGGTGCGGTCGGTCCATTCCTCCATGATGGCGGCTGTCAGTGCCTTGGCCGCGCGCTCCATGAGGTCAATGCTCTTCACCGGCTCGTGCTCAATGGTATATTTGTCCAGCTCGCGAAGCTGTGATGCTGTGAAAATCTTCATTTCTTCCTAAGATAATGCGCTTATACGTGCAAAGATACGGAAAAGAAAGGGAAAGTTTCAATTCTTTTTCGTAATTTTGCACTATTCATTTAAAATTAGTTCGCTATGAGTGTTGTCAAGGTGAAAGACAAGACCTTCCGCACGTTTATTCCGGAAGAGACAATCCAACAACGTGTAAAGGCTGTGGCCGAGAGGCTTAACCATGATATGGCCGGGAAAAATCCGCTGTTCCTGGCAGTGCTTAACGGATCGTTCATGTTTGCGGCCGACCTGATGCGCAACATCACTGTGCCTTGCGAGATTTCCTTTGTCAAGCTGGCCTCCTACCAGGGGACGACCACCACTGGCAAGGTAAAGGAGGTGGTAGGCATCAACGAGAGTCTCAAAGACCGCCACGTGGTCATCGTGGAAGACATCGTTGACACGGGCTTCACCATGAAGCACATGCTCGAGAGCCTCGGTACGCGCGAGCCGGCCTCGCTGCACATCTGCACGCTGCTGGTCAAGCCCGGCAAGCTGAAGGTCAACCTCAACATCGAGTATGCGGCCATGGAAATTCCCAACGACTTCATCCTTGGCTACGGACTCGACTACGACCAGCAGGGGCGCAACCTGCGCGATATCTATACGCTTGTGGAATGAACGGAGCCCCAGGGCGGGTCTCCACAACATAAACATCAATATCAAGAAGAGGTCTTTCCACGCAGTTCCGACGGCGAGGCCGGTGCGGGCGTGTGCGTCAGTCCTTTTCAAAGTATCAAATCAAAAATGAAGAACATTGTTATTTTCGGTGCCCCGGGTTCAGGAAAGGGTACACAGAGTGAGAAGATGATTGAGAAATACGGCTTTGGTCATATTTCGACGGGTGACGTGCTGCGTGACCAGATTAAGAAAGGCACTGAGCTGGGCAAGACGGCGAAGTCTTACATCGACAACGGACAGCTCATTCCCGATGACTTGATGGTGAGCATCCTGGCCGATGTCTATGACACTTTCGGCCCCGACCACAAGGGAGTGATCTTCGATGGCTTCCCCCGTACCATCCCGCAGGCTGAGGCTCTGAAGAAGATGCTGGCAGACCGCGGCCACAAGGTGGCTGCCATGATTGAGCTTGACGTTCCCGAGGACGAGCTGATGAAGCGTCTCATCAAGCGCGGACAGGAAAGCGGACGCTCCGACGACAACGCCGAGACCATCAAGAAGCGCCTCGGCGTCTATCACAACCAGACGGCCCCACTCATCGAATGGTACGCCAACGAGGGCATCCACTACCACATCAATGGCCTCGGAGAGCTTGACCGCATCTTCGGAGACATCTGCAAGGTCATCGACAGCCTTTAATCAGAACTGCATATTCTACATGGAATCCAACTTCATAGACTACGTACGCATTGTCTGCCGCTCGGGAAAGGGCGGCCGCGGAAGCATGCACCTCAGGCATGTAAAGTATCAACCCAACGGCGGTCCCGACGGCGGCGACGGCGGCGACGGCGGCAGCGTCATCCTTAGGGGCAACCACAACTACTGGACGTTGCTCCATCTGAAATATCAGAAGCACGTCTTCGCCGAGCACGGAGGCAACGGCGGACGCGACAAATGCCACGGCACCGACGGCAAGGATGCCTACATCGACGTGCCATGCGGTACGGTGGTCTATGACGCGGAGACCGGAAAGTATGTCTGCGACATCACTTACGATGGTCAGGAGGTGGTGTTGCTCAAGGGCGGCCGCGGCGGACTGGGCAATTTCCAGTTCCGCACAGCGACCCGCCAGGCGCCACGTTTCGCCCAGCCCGGAGAGCCGGCGCAGGAGATGACCGTCATTCTTGAGCTGAAGCTTTTAGCCGATGTCGGTCTGGTGGGCTTCCCCAACGCGGGCAAGTCAACGCTGCTCTCGACCCTGTCGAGTGCCAAGCCGAAGATTGCCAACTATCCTTTCACCACGCTCGAGCCCTCGCTGGGCATCGTCAGCTACCGCGACCAGCAGTCGTTTGTCATGGCCGACATTCCCGGAATCATCGAGGGCGCGAGTGAGGGCAAGGGTCTCGGACTGCGCTTTCTGCGCCATATTGAGCGCAACTCGCTGCTGCTCTTCATGGTCCCAGGCGACACCGGCGACATCAAGCACGACTATGAGGTGCTGCTCGGTGAGCTCCGAAAGTTCAACCCTGAGATGCTCGGCAAGCACCGTGTGTTGGCTGTGACCAAATGCGACCTGCTTGATGAGGAGCTCATTGGAATGCTCAAGGAGGAATTGCCCGATGATTTGCCGGTGGTGTTCATCTCGGCAGTCACCGGCTTCGGGCTTGATGAGCTGAAAGATGTGCTGTGGCGTGAGCTCAACAGTGAGAGCAACAAGCTGGAAGAAATTACCAGCACCGACACCCTTGTCCATCGTGACAAGGATATGAGGTCGTTCAAGGAGGAACTTCACGACGAGGGTGCTGACGAGGCAGAAATATCCGACGCCGACGACATGGAGGATGCCGACGATGTCGATGAGGCCGACGACCTTGACGACTTCGAGGTCTTTGACCCTGAGGAGGACGGCCAATGAGCGGTGTCCTTCATAGCTATCACATGGCCGACGAGGTCGTGGCATTCTCCACGACGCGCCACGGCGGTGTGAGCGAAGGGCTGTTTGGCACGTTCAACATCAATCCTTATTGTGGCGATGCGCCGTCAGCCGTCGCGGAGAACCGCCGGATACTGGCGCGCACGTTACAGCTTCAGCCTGACGGCATCATCCTGCCCCATCAGGTGCATGGCGTGTCTTGCCGTGTCATTGATGCGGAATTCCTGCGTCTTAACAAGGCTACGAGGGCTGCCGAGCTTGAGAATATCGACGCGGTGACGACCGTAGCGCGCGGGGTTTGCATTGGCGTTTCCACGGCCGACTGCATTCCCGTGCTGCTCTATGACGCTGTCAGCCATGCCGTTGCGGCCGTCCATGCGGGCTGGCGTGGTACGGTGCGGCGCATCGTGGAGAAGACGCTCTGCCGCATGGAGGATGCTTTTGGCACCCGGCCGGCCAATGTGAGGGCTGTCATCGGGCCTGGTATCTCCTTGAAAAACTTTGAGGTCGGCGACGAGGTGTATGCGGATTTTGCAAGAGAAGGCTTCGACATGAGCCTCATTGCGCGCCGTTATGCCAAGTGGCACATCGACTTGCCGCTATGCAATCGGCTGCAGCTCGAATGCGTCGGCGTGCCTCAGCAAGCCATCCAAATGACCGGCATCTGCACTTATGACCATGTGGATGACTACTTCTCGGCCCGTCGCTTGGGCATCGCCTCGGGCAGAATCTTTACGGGCATCATGCTGACCTGAGGGCATGGGCCACAGAAAACCTCTGATTATGACTAAAAACTTATCCTCTCTTATCCTTATTATAATGTTGGCGGCTCAGGCCTTTGGACAGACCAGGACGTTTACGCCAATAGAACAGTCGGTAATCAGCGTGCCGACTCCCGGTCTCTTCGACCGCAGCAATACGTTTGACATCAATTTCCGTGTACTTGCTCCCAAGGAATATTCTTTTCCGTTGCCTGTAGGAAAAGCAAGGCTCATTGATGACCAGGAGCTGGAAATTACGTCAGCCAAAGGCGACATTGTGCTGGCGATGTTCGACGGTGTGGTGCGTATGTCGCGCCATACCCCGCAGTTTGGCAATGTGGTGATTATCCGCCACGACAACGGTCTGGAGACGGTCTATGGCTTCAATGCGCAGAACCATGTGAGGGTGGGGCAGCGCGTGCAGGCCGGACAGAAGATAGCCTCCATTGGCGGCTCCGGCGGCCGCACGTACTGTCTGTTCTCCATAATGATAAATGGAGGCCGCATCAATCCCACCACCATCCTTGAGATTAACAGCCACCGTCTGCGCAGACAGACCCTGCAGTGCAGCAAAAACGGCAGCTACGTGCGCGTGTCGGTGGTGGGTGAGGAAGAAAGGAGGAACGACTCGCTCGACCCGGATGACGTAAAAGACGACCCGTTGGCAAAAAACATGACGTTCCAGCTCGACCTGCAGGGCATATCAAAGGAGCATTGGTCATATCCCCTTGCGGGTGCCAAGGTCATCAGCCCCTATGGTGGACGCGGTGGCCGCGGACACGCCGGAGTGGATATAAAGACCAGGGCCAATGACGAGATTGTCGCAGCTTTCGACGGCGTGGTGACCCAGTCGGGACCTTATTTCGGCTATGGCAACTACATAGTCATACGCCACGCCTATGGCTTTTCCACTTGCTACAGCCATCAGTCGCGCAACTTTGTGAAGAAAGGCGACAAGGTAAAGGCCGGACAGGTAATCGGCCTGACTGGCCAGACGGGCCGCGCCACCACGCCGCACCTCCATTTTGAGGTGCGGTTCAAGGGACGCGCCATCAACCCCAACCTGCTCTTCGACCACACCAATCATCAGCTCCGCGCCAAGGTACTCACGCTGAGCCGCAACGGCTCGGTGAAGTAGGGGGGGCGGTTCGGTGAAGTAGGGGTGGCGGGCATGTCGTTGATGTCCACCCCTTTCGCCCCTATTTCATCAGGTTCTGAATGGCTACCTTTAGGACGCGCTTGCGATAGCCATTGGTTTCCTTTTGCTGGAGATCAGTCAGACTTTCTCTCCATGCTTCGACGATATCAGGATGGCCTTTCAGCAAACTTTTCTTGTCGCACAACTTATAGATCTTATCGAGAAGACCGGCGATGTAGGCATCGTCCTTATGTTTTGCAAGCGCTTCTTGGTACAGATCGTAATAGATGCCGAACTGTCTGACCAGCATGGCGCTGCTCTGATTGCCGACGCTGTCAGTGAGGGTGTTACCCATTAACAGGTTCATGTTAGCGTAATTCTCTTTCATCATCTGGTTGCCCAACATGTTTATACTGTCGCCAAGGGCGTTCATCTCTGCACCCTGTTGGTTCATACGTTTGCTGTTCTTTATGGGATCTTTGCTCAATTGGCCCATGCGGCGGTTCAGCTCCGCCATGCGATTGTTCATTTCCTTCATTCGCTTTTGAAGTTCACGGAAGTTCTTCGAGCCGATATTACCGTCGTATAGCTTGTATTTGTTGGGAATGACGATTACGTTTCCATGCAGGTCGGAGTCGTTGAGTAAATCGGCATAAGCATTGCTGCTGTTAGAAGATTCGGCCCTTGAGGGATCTCTGGAATAAATCTTATACAGGCGGCCAGTGGTGATGCTGCGCGATTCTTTCCAATAAACCAGCGCGTAGGCATAGCGGTATGCCGGTCTCTCGGTGTCGTGGAAGAGTAATACCTGGTAGTTCTTCCAACTGATTCCACCGAACTCAATATTATTGCGGAAATTGTCCAAGTTGATGACGATTTTGTTTGATGATATATCTTCGTCAGACTTTGTAAAGACAGTATAGGCGTTGTCAATCTCGTTGTTGAAAGCATCAATAAGCGGCTTGAGTTCGGTCTTGGCTTTCTTCTTCAAAGAGAAGGTGTAGCAGCAGTAAGCAAACCCATGTCTGCCGCCGGTGGTGTCGGTCTCCGTCGTTTTGTCAATCGAGATGGTTTTGTCTTTGTTTGGCAACGTTACGAAGTTGTCCATTGCCTGCTGTACTGCGCTCTGGGCCTTACCTACGGAAGGAATCAGGACCAACAGGCAAGTGAGAAACATTAAATTCACTTGTTTCATAGTGCTTGGATATTATTGTTTTCTATTATAAATCAATATGTTATCTCAGTCTCTTCTTCCTGCTCCTTTTCATAGAGCGCTTTGTCGAGACAGTACTGTTGATAGTTGACGATGTTGTTCACCTTTTGGTCAATGAGGATAGAGGCCAGCTGCCGGCGCATCATCTCATCCGCAATTTCGTCTTGTCCGGCCTGCATGATGGAGTCGGTTGCAGCTTCTGCCAGCAGGTTATCAGTGGTTACCATAGACTGGTGGAAACGGCGGTATTCGCGATATCGGCTCTTCGCTGCAGGCTTTTTCTTCAGCGAGTCTTTCTTTGTGGACTGCACCTCACTTTGGAAGGCGGTGTCGGTTGCCTCCTTCGTCTGCGTTCGGTTCTGCGGTGTGCCGTCGGTCTGCGCCAATGGAGACTGCCCTGCTACACCCGAAACCTGTTGCTTGGGCCAAACTATCCACACCACGGCAACGACGGCGGCTGCGGCAATGCCAGTCCATAAGAGCCGACGGAAGCGGACTTTGAAGGTTAGCCTTTGCGCAGGCTCTGTGCGCTTCGCTTGCTCGGCTTCGGCATCAGGTTTTTCATCCTTCTGCGCATCCTGCAGCAATCCGTCCTGAGGAGGCATCCCTGCGTCAAACCAAGCGAACATCTGCTGGAAAGGCTTCCAGTCGTCATCAACCTCGTGCGAGCGGAACCATTGCGCCAGTTCCTGCTCCTCATCCAAGGTCGTTAGACCTTGCATGTAGCGGTTGATTAATTGGTTGATATGTTCATTCTTCATTGTCTCATCCTCCTCTTCATATCGTTAAGCAATCGTTTTCTTGCTCGTGAGAGCAGTGTGGCGACGGAATTAGGGCTGACGCCCAGTAACCTCGCTATCTCATCGTTGTCTTTTCCCTCTACTTGCCTCAGGTGGAGCACCTGATATTCGGTCGAGGGCAACGACTGCATTCGCTTCTCCAGCCATGCCTCGTTGTCGGCTATCTCTGCCCGCGCATCGGGTAGAATGCGTGTGTCGGCTATAAGTTGCTGGGTGTCGATGGGCACTGTCTTCCGTTGTTGCCGCAACAGGTCGATAACCAAATGGCGCGATACCACTGCCGCCAGACCCTCAACGGGCTTGCCAACTGGCAGTTTCTGGTGTATCGTCCAAAGCTTGAGCATCGTGTCTTGCGCAATATCTTCCGACTGGTCCTCGTCCATGCCATAGCTGTGGCAGACGTTGAGGGCTGTCTGACGGGCGCTCATCACGATGGCTTCAAATTCTTTTTGGTTCATTCGTTGTTGCTTTACGTCATTATAACGGAGAATGGGGCGGAAAATCAACGAGATTAAGTTTCATTAACGTTGATAGGGCGGATGGGGCGGATGGGGCGGATGGGGTTAATGGGTTTTATGGGTTTTATGGGGAAGATGGGGTTCAAAGAGCACAACAACGACAAAGGAAGATACAGAAATCCCCCATTCCATCGAGAAATGAGGGACTTATAGGGTATCTTTCTCCCCCTCCTTCGGGGGGGTAGGGGGCTATTTATTTCTTCCTCTGCGACGGTCGGTTGGCGCGCTGCTGGCGGTATTTCGCCTTTTGCTTGGCCGAGCCGGAGCCGTGGGCGCCGGTGATGTATTTTTTCTTCTTGGCTTTTGTCTTCACCTTACCATCATCCGTCTTTGGCTTCGAGGCACCCTTGAAGCCGATGCCGTTGATAAGGATATTCTCAAAGTCGTCCATAGGGAATGCGTATTAATGGTGGAACAGTCTGACGTGAGTGAAGGCCATGGCGATGCCGTATTTGTCGCAGGTCTCAATGACATTGTCGTCGCGGATGGAACCGCCGGCCTGTGCGATATACTCCACGCCGCTCTTGTGGGCACGCTCAATGTTGTCGCCGAAGGGGAAGAAAGCGTCTGAGCCGAGGGCCACGCCGCGGTTCTGCGCAATCCATTCCTTCTGCTCGCTGCGCAGGAAAGGCTCGGGTTTCTCGGTGAAGAACTGCTGCCACACACCGTCCTGCAGCAGGTCCTCGTATTCCTCAGAGAGGTACACGTTGATGCAGTTGTCGCGGTCGGCGCGGTGGATATGCTCCTTGAAGGGCAGGTTGAGCACCTTCGGGTTCTGCCTCATCCACCATTCGTCGGCCTTGCTTCCGGCCAGACGCGTGCAGTGGATGCGGCTCTGCTGACCGGCACCGATGCCGATAGCCTGGCCGTCCTTGGCATAGCACACGCTGTTGCTTTGGGTATATTTCAGGGTGATGAGCGCAATCTTCAGGTCGCGCAGTGCCTCGGGAGTGAACTCCTTATTCTTGGTGGGGATGTCCTCAAAGAGCTTCGGGTCGTTGAGGTCGACGTTGTTGCGGCCCTGCTCGAAGGTGATGCCGAACACCTGCTTATGCTCGATGGGGTCGGGTACGTAGTTGGGGTCTATCTTGATGACGCAGTAGGTGCCTTTGCGCTTCGACTTCAGTATCTCGAGAGCCTCGGGCGTGTAGTCGGGCGCGATGACGCCATCGCTCACCTCGCGCTTGATCAGTCGGGCCGTAGCCTCGTCGCAGGTATCGCTCAGGGCGCAGAAGTCGCCGTAGGAACACATGCGGTCGGTGCCGCGCGCACGGGCGTAGGCGGTGGCCAGCGGCGTCAGCTCGAAGTCGATGTCATCGACGAAATAAATCTTCTTCAGCGTGTCGCTCATGGGATAGCCCACGGCGGCACCTGCCGGACTGACGTGCTTGAAACTGGCTGCGGCCGGCATGCCGGTGGCGGCCTTGAGCTCCTTGACCAACTGCCAGCTGTTTAGGGCATCAAGGAAGTTGATGTAGCCGGCGCGGCCGTTGATAACTTCCACGGGAAGCTCGCCGTGCTCCATGTAGATGCGGGCAGGCTTCTGATTGGGATTGCATCCGTACTTAAGTGCGTATTCTTTCATTTTCGTTTAGATTAAATAATCTACCCGCAAAGTTAACCAATTTATTTGAATAATTACTAACTTTGCACTGTGTTAAGTTAAGTATGAGAGAAAAATGAAACGTGATTTGAAATGTCTGTTGGAAGAGGCCGGCAGAAAATCAAAAATGGGGCCTCATGAGCTGGCTAAGGATTTCGAAGGACTTTCCGCAAAACTGCTGAGGCACCACATAAACCTCAGTGGCGCTTCGCTGAAGAAACTCTGGGAACTGGCCACCGGCAAGCGGAAGCTGTCGATGGCGGCGAAGAACAGACTTGCGCTCTTTGCCGGATTTCAGAGCTGGAGCGACTTGGAGGATGCCCTGCACGGTGACGTTGATGCCGACGTAAATTATAAATAGGAGTTCCATCTGATTCGTATGTTTCTGTACAGTCTTGTGGTTAATCCATTATTTTTTGTTACTTTTGCGTTCAGGAATTCAACTTAGAAACTTTTTATGTCTCACAATTATCTTTTAGGTCTTGACGTTGGAAGCAGTTCCGTCAAGGCATCTTTGGTTGACATCGACGGCGGGAAGACTGCGGCGTCTGCCTTTTTCCCCAAGCATGAGGCTCCCATAGCGGCCCCGCGCAAGGGATGGGCCGAGCAGGACCCTGACTCCTGGTGGGGCTATGCGCGCCAGTCTGTGGCGCAGGTCATGGCGGATACGGGTGCCAAGGCCGCCGAGGTGAGGGCCGTCGGCATCTCCTATCAGATGCACGGTCTGGTGTGCGTTGACAAGAATGGGAAGCCTCTGCGCCCGTCTATCATCTGGTGTGACTCGCGTGCCGTGGCTGAGGGTAACCGCGCGTTTGCCGCATTGAGCAGCGACTGGTGTATGGGTCATCTGCTCAATTCGCCGGGCAACTTCACCGCGGCAAAGCTCGCATGGGTGAAGGATAATGAACCGGAGCTCTTCAATCGGATTGACAAGGTGATGCTGCCGGGTGACTATATTGCCATGCGCCTTACCGGTGAGGCCTGCACCACGGTCAGCGGCCTGTCGGAGGGCACGCTGTGGGATTTCAAAGACCAGCGGATGGCGGACGAGGTGCTCCGCTTTTACGGCATCCCGGCAGAGCTCCTGCCCCGCATCGTTCCTACTTTTGGCGAGCAGGGACGCCTCACAGAGACCGCGGCCCAGGAGATGGGCCTGCAGGCGGGAACGCCCGTCAGCTACCGCGCAGGCGACCAGCCCAACAACGCATTGTCGCTGAATGTCTTCAACCCGGGGGAGATAGCCTCCACTGCCGGCACGTCGGGAGTGGTCTATGGCGTGTTGGGCAGTCCTGCCTACGACCCGAAGAGCCGCGTCAACGTCTTTGCCCACGTCAACTATACCAAGTCGCAGGAGCGTTTAGGCGTACTGCTGTGTATCAACGGAACGGGCATTCTCAATGCGTGGATGCACCGCAATGTGGCCACGGAAGTGGACTATGCGGAGATGAATGCCATTGCCGCCGAGGCTCCCATCGGCAGCGACGGCGTGGCCGTCATACCGTTCGGCAATGGCGCCGAGCGCATATTGGAGAATAAGGATATGGGGTGCTCTATCACCGGTATCAATTTCAACAAGCACAACCGCAGCCATCTCTTGCGTGCCGCCCAGGAGGGCATCGTCTTCTCCTTCTGCTATGGCATGGAGATTATGGGGCAGATGGGCATGGACATTCACCGCATTCATGCCGGCAAGGCCAACATGTTTCTCTCGCCGCTCTTCCGCGAGACGCTGGCCGGAGTGAGCGGAGCCGCCATCAATCTCTACGATACCGACGGCAGCGTGGGCGCCGCCAAAGGTGCGGGCATAGGCTGTGGCATCTACAGAAACCATGATGAGGCTTTCACATCCTTGCGCCTCCTGCAGACCATTGAGCCCGACGGGCAGCGCCGCGACGACTATCTGGCAGCCTACGCGCGATGGAAGGAGCAGCTCGCCGAAAGCCTGCGTGCTTAGCCCTCAGGCCTGCCATGCTGATGGGCCTTATCCGTCGTGATCAACGAGCTGTTGCAGCTCGGCGGGCAGCTGCAGTTGCTTGCAATGAACGGCGCTGAGCTTCTCAACGCCGTTTCTTGTAAGGCTGAACCTCATGCAGCGCGCGTCGTCCTTGCATAGGTGCCGCCTGATGAGGCAGGCACTCTCGAGCGACGAGATTACTTTTGAGGTGTTTGAGCGTGTGAGCATCATGGCCTCGGCAATCTCGCCTGCCGACAGACAGTCGTTGTCCGAGAGCAGACAAAGCACCATCGCCTCGTTGAGATTCAGCCCCAGGGTGGCCTGGAGCTGCTCCTCAAACTGGGCGATGGCCTTGTAGATGCGCCTGATGCCGCAAATACAGAAGTTCTCCATGCCTGTGCCTTATTGCAGCAGGTTGGCTACGGCACTGTCCAAGTCGGCCTGCGACATGGCGCCCACGCTCATTTGCGGCTTGCCTTTCATGGGGATGAACAGCAGCGAGGGTATCGACCTGATGCCGAACATGGCGGCCAGTTCCTCCTCCTTGTCCACGTCCACCTTATACACGTCCACCTTTCCGTCATATTTCTCGGCCATCTGCTCCACGCGGGGGGCCATCATCTTGCAGGGGCCGCACCAGGTAGCGTAGAAGTCGATGAGCGCGGGACGCGCGCCCTCAAACACCCACGTGTCGGGGTGAAGGTCGGTATTCATCACTTTTTTCTTGAACTCGTCGAGTGTCAATTCTTTTACGTTCATTTTCTTTTCTCCTTTTTTTTGTTGCTGCGTGGCGGTCTGTACCTGCTTGGGCTGGCTTTTGCCAGAGCCGTTGCAACTTGTCAGGGACAGCAGCATGGCAGCGGTTAATGTTAAAGCTGTCTTCATAATAGTTTCCGTTGGAAAACGATGCAAAGTTAATATATAATATCGAATAAACAAAATTCCAATGGAAAATAATTTGGCTTTAACTTTCTTTTTGACTGTTCCCGTAATATGTAACTATTCAGCGAATGCTGGTCGAAAAATAGGAGGACAGTAACGAGCGGAGAAGTGAGGAGTAAGAGCGGGAAATGCCTTACCAAGAGGCTGGTGGCCGGCAC
>CABVDL010000067.1 GCA_902497035.1 uncultured Prevotella sp. | reverse complement strand
TAAGCCTGTACATGATTTTCTGCTTCGTATCATCTGGAGATGGCAAGGCAATATGAGTCAGACGCGCTGCAATTCTACAAAGGAGAAACCGCTGTGTTTCTCCTTTTTTATTTCCTGCCACTCATGGCGGTCTATCGGCGGGAAGAAAGCGTCGCCTGCGGGCGACTGCTCCACAAGGGTCAGAAGCATACGGCCGGCCACGGGCAAGGCCGCACGATAGACGGTCTCTCCTCCGATGATGAAAATTTCCTCCTCATTTCGGCATTGAGCCAGTGCCTGGTCAAGCGAGCGGAATACCTCGGCTCCGTCCAGCGTCAACGGCTGGCGGCTTAGCACGATATTCCGTCGGCCGGGCAATGCGCCGTGGGGCAGCGACTCGAAAGTCCTGCGCCCCATGATGACGGTATGGCCCATTGTGAGCGACTTGAAACGCGCCAGGTCTTCGGGCAGACACCAGGGCAGACGGCCCTGGCAGCCTATCACTCCATTGGCCGCTACTGCGGCGATGATGCTGATGCGCATGGCTGAATTGTTGTTATTGCAAAGTGCCGCAATTACAGATGCGTGGTTCTGATGCGCCATTCCTGCGGATATAGATTGTTGGCGCGGTTGCCGATATTCTTCACGAAGCCGAGGGAATGCCCCTCATAGCCCACCAGTGTGAAACCCTTAGTCAGGGTGGCATCGAGCTGTATGGCCTCCCGCCTCAGGTAGCTGATGGCCTCAGCCTGCGACAGTCCGGCCATGGGAAAGGCTCCGCGCTTGAGCCGGATGCTCAGCGCCAGCGACGTGCCGGGGATGAGGTCCCGGCCTTTGACCGTTCCCAGTTCCACACCGGCATGCACCACATGCAGCCGCGCCTTCAGGGCGTCGTATACCGTTTTCCACGCCCTCGGTATGGCAATCAGGCGATCCTTGTCGGCCTCCACCACAAAGTCACCTTCGAGCCAGGCGTCGCATGACGGAACTTTCATGGCTGTTGCGGTCTGCGTCCTGTTGCGCTTTCGCTGCCTGCCGCCTTCCTTGTCACGACTGTTGTCCGAAGGCCAACCGTGCGCCTCACTGCTGCCATGCTTGCGCAGGACGGCCATGAACAGGCCCTCGCCCGGCGTAATGCCCGGGATGAACCGGCAGACCGGGAGGTTGCCGGAGAGGGCGCCCGTGATGTGCCAGTCAGGATCTGTCACGAGTGGCATGACATCAGCCCCAAGCGTTTCCGCAATCCAGGCCACATTCTCCTCATTCTCGTGGGCATTGAGCGTGCAAGTGGAATAGATGAGCCATCCGCCGGGCCGCAGACAAGGCCAGATGTCCTCGACGATGGAGCGCTGCAGCCGCCGGCAGTGGTCCACATTCTCGGGACTCCACTCACTGATGGCGTTGGCATCCTTGCGGAACATGCCTTCGCCCGAGCAGGGTACATCGGCCAAAATGGCATCAAACTGCATGCCGGACTTCTGGAAGTCCTTGGGATAGTTGTTGGTGACCACCACATCGGGATGGCCGAACTTCTGCACGTTCTCCGAGAGAATGCTAGCGCGCAACTTGACGGGCTCATTGCTGACCAGCACCGAGCCGGGAGGCAGCACCGAGCGCAGTGCCGTGGTCTTGCCGCCGGGAGCTGCGCAAAGGTCAAGCATCAGCACCGGCCCGCTGATGAGCTGGCGGACGGCCTCACAGACAAACATAGATGAGGATTCCTGCACATAATACAGTCCTGCATGCAACAGCGGGTCAAGGGTGAAATTGGGTCGTGAGGGCAGGTTTCGCCCCAGACGGCACCAGTTCACCGGCGTGGCACCGGCCGCCGACAGCACCTGACCGGCCGACCCGTCCAGGCAGTCCTCCGCCTTGAACGGATTGAGACGGACGCTCACCGACGGCGGCATGGCCAGTCCGTTGAGGAAGCGGCCGTAGAGCGCCTCACCCATCAGCTTGCGAGTATAGTCCTCAAACGCCTTGGGAAGCATCATTGGTGGTATCATTGATTTGGGCCAGTCTGCGCCTCTCCTCCCGCTGCTTCATTCTCACAAACGCCCGTTTGTGGGAGAGCATAATCTGATAGCGGTAGACGATGCAGGCCGTAAAGAAATAAATGAGCGACTGCAACCAAAGTGCCTGGTACTCAAGCTGCACATCCTGCAGTGTGCCGCCCATCGATGAGATGCGCAGGAAGCCGCGGATACCAAAGGTGGAGGGGAAGAACCAGGAGAAGGCATCCCAGAACCAGGGCATGTTGGACTGCGGCCAGCTGATGCCTGACATGAAGAGCAATGGCACCGAGGTGAAAATGACGAGCAGCATCACATTCTCCCTGTAGCGTACCAGGCACGACATGGTCAGACCGAAGAAGATGCACGACAGCAGGAATGGCACCATGAGGCCGATGAGCGCCGTGGCCGTGACCAGAGAAGTGTAATGGAACAGCCGTGGCACCACAAGCGTAATGTAGGCCGCCATGATGCTGTAGAGGATGAAATAGGCCGCCGTCTTGCCAAACACAATGCGGAAGATGCCGTTGTAGTGTTTCGACACCGGCACGAGCATCTGGAAGCGGTTCTTCTCGCGTGCCGTGCCGGCGGCGAGGCCGATGCCCAAGAGCAGCGTCTGCTGGATAATAAGAATCAGCACACCGGGCAGCAGCGCATTGCCATAGCCCTCGGTGGTGTTGAAGATGGGCACCTCGGCAAAGTCAAGCGGCTTGGCCGTTATCTGCTCGTCACGCCTGGTGAAACTGCCGCTCTGGCTGATCTGTATCCCGGAATTGATGTCCGAGGCCACGGCCTGTGCCGTCTGGTAGATGGCCTTATAGGTGAGCATGAGGCTCATGTCACAATAAACGCTCACATTGGCCTGCTCGCCACGACGGACACGCGTCTCGAAGTTGCCGGGGAAATAGAGCGTGCCATGTACCTGCTGCTTGCCCGTCAGCTCGCGTGCCTCGTCAAGCGAGTTGCAGAAATAGGCCACCTTGGTGCCGGAGCCGGCGTCGAACATGCGGATGAACTGGCGCGAGAGCTGCGAGTGGGACTTGTCGACGACGGCCACCGGCACGTCGCGCACCACCTCGTTGTTGTATATCCACGAATACAGCAGGGGATAAAACAGCGGCACGAGAATGCAGAAGATGAGCACACCCTCGTCGCGGAACTCGTTGCGCGTCTCCTCAACCATGATGTAGCACATGTCGCAGACGCCCTGCTTTATTCTATAGAACAGACTGTCTTTCCTCATGGCTTATGGGATGTATTCGTATTTGATCATCGCCGTCTTGATGTGACGGATGGTGAACATCGGCAGGAACAGGAAGATGGCAAGCGCCATAATGTTGAACCAGGCATAGCTCAACGGATACCCGTTGAAGATGCACATCTGGTAAATCATGTAGAAATGGCGCAGCGGGAAGAGCTGTCCCATCGACTGGATCATCGGGTCCATGGCAAAAAGCGGGAACGTGGCGCCGCAGGCAGAGAAACTTACCACCGACCACAACGAGCAGATTGACATTGACATTCTGAGCGACGGCATCAGTCCAAAGACAAATATGCCAAAGCACTGGCAGGCCAGCACCGACAGTATGCCGGCCAGCAAGATGGGCAGGACGCCACCGGGATGGGGGAAGTCGAGACCATAGAAGATGTAGAATTCATAGCACAGCAGCACGCAGCAGGCGACGAGTGTCTGGGGCAGCACCTTGCCCATGATGGCAATATGAATGTTGCCACCCGCCGAGTTAATCCACTGGCGCGAGCGGTGAAACTTCAGCTCCGTGCCGATGGAGTAGGGGACAAGCAGGAAAATGAACACCATCAGCACGCCCGGCACCATGACCGTACTGAGATAAATATTGTAGTTGGCCCAGGGATTGCCCACCATGTGAAGGTCGATGTTGATGGGCTGGAGAAAGGTCCTGATCTCATCCGTTGTCTTGCCGATGGCTGCGAGCTTCGTGGCACCGACGTTGGCCGAGCCCAGTGAGGCGATGGTCTTCAAGTCGCGGAACAGCAGCGAGCCCGCCACCATCGTCACACTGCTGTAATAGAACGAGATTTTAGGCTGGTGAGAGCTCAGCAGGTCGTCGGTGGTGCCTTTTGGAATGAGCAGGAACGCGTAGATCTCATTGCGCTGGATGGCCTGGCGCGCATCGTTCATGTTGGCGTAATGGGCAACGACATGGGTGGTTTGGAAGGCATCGAGCTTCCTGATCATGGCACGTGTGGCAGACGTATTGTCCTGGTCGACCACGCCCACGGGCATGTCGGTCGGCTCGCCTTCCTGCATGAGGGTGGTGAAGAACACGGCCACCATCAAAGGGAAGACGAACGAGCAGAACCCGTAGATAGGGTTGCGCCACATGATGTACAACTCACGTACAAAGATGTGGTAGACGCGTTTCACGGCCAAAGAAAACTCCATGCGAGCCAATTAATCTTTCAACTGCTTCTTCTTGACAATCAGTGACATGCCAGGGCGCAGACCGTCAAACTTACTGACGGGACGGGCCTTCACCTCGAATGTCTTGAGGTCGTACTGTCCGTTGCTCTTCGTCGCCTTCCATACGGCGTACGAGCCCTCGTCCTTGATCTCATAGACTTTCATCCTCAGCGTCTTGTTGAAGGCCGGTGAGAAAGCGGTGAACGTGTCGCCAATCTTCAGGCCGTTGAGCTGGTCCTCCCTCACATTGAAGGTGCCCCACATGTCGCTCATTATATTGATGCTCATGATGGGCGAGCCCATGCCGACCAGCTCACCCACCTTAGGATAGACGTCACTCACCTCGCCCTCGACTGTTGACACCTGCACGGTTTCCCGCAACACCGACTTCACGACATCGACCGCACTCTTGGCAGCTTTCACATTCTCGCGGGCAGCCACTTTCTGCTGTTCCCGCGCTCCGTTCAGGGCCAGCTCGTACTGGCTCTTCATGGACCTCTCATGTGCCAGCGCCACTTTCCATGCGGCAGAGGCCTCATCGCGCTTCTGCGCGCTGATGACTCCCTCGTCATAGAGGTTCTGCATCCTGGTGTAGGTCTTCTTGGCCACGTCTGACGCAGCCTTGGCCTGCTCATAGAGCTGCTGCGCGCTCTGGATGGCCTCGCGGCGCGTACCGGCGTCGGTCAGGTCGCTGATGGCCTGAGTAGCACTTTGGGTAGCCTTGGCCACCTGCTCCTGGGCTGCTATCTCAGGTATTTCCAGAATGGCCAGCGTGTCGCCCACATGAACGAAGTCGCCCTCCTTGACCCGTAGCTCAACGACGCGGGCAGGCAGCTTGCAGCTGACACGGTATTCTGACACTTCAATCTCGCCCTGGATAATCTCGTCGGTCTTACCCAACGTGAAGAAGCCTATCATCGCCACAATGAACACGGCAATGGAAAAGCCCAATACGGCGAGCAGGATGTTCTGATGCTGTGATTTCTTACTCATTACAGTATATTTTGCTGTTGGCCTATGGCTGCCAGCTGTTTAGTCTATCAGTTAATAAAGGATACCCAGCGATTAGTAAAGGATACCCAGCGATTTCTTCAGGTTCACCTGGGCCATCTTCACTTCCACCTGGGCATCAATCTTCTGGCTCTGGGCCTGCTGCCAGGCTGTCTGTGCCGCCATCACGTCGGTTGTCTCCATGACGCCCTCCTTGAAGCCCACCTGGGCACAACGCAGGTTCTCGTCGGCACTCTCAATGTTCTTCTCGGCCATGGCCAGCCGCTTTCTTGCCTCGTTGAGCTTAAACCGGCTTTGCGTAATCTGCAGGTTGATCTTCTCCTGCGCGTCGGCCAGCTCCATGCGCGCCATGCCCGTCGCAGCCTTTGCAGCCCGTATCTTGTACTTGCTGTCGAACCAGGTCCAGACGGGCATCTGCACAGTCACTCCCACATTCCACACGCCTCCAAACTTCTTCTGGAAGCCGTTGAACACGTTGGGGTTGCTGATAGAATAGCCGCCAGTGAGGGCCAGGTGGGGCAGATAGGCGGCGCGCACGAGCCTGGTGTTCTGCTCGCTGATGTCAACTGCGTTCTGCAGCAGCCGCACCTCCGGGCGCGAGCTGAGGTCCTCGCCGGGCTGGAAATTCTCGTTTGCCGATGCTGAGGTATCAAGCGCATCACTGTTCTCGTCGGCAAGCGTGATGCTGGAGCTCATGGGCAGTCCGCAGAGCTGGCAGAGCAACATCTTAGACAGCACCAGTCCGTCATCGACCTGCGTAATCTGCATGTCGGCCTCATTGACGCGCACGGCCACCTTCAGGCCGTCAGAACGTGTGGCCACGCCCTGTCTGATCATCTTCGCCACGTCGTCATCGAGCTTCTTCACGAGATCGCGGTAGCTGTAGGCCAGCTTCTGCTTCTGGCGCAACGACACCACTGTCCAGTAAGCCTGGTCGATGTTGTAGAGCGTACTCTGGTTTTTCAGGTTGAGGGTGTTGTCGGCCATGGTCTCCGAGATGTCCGCTATCTTGTTGGCAGCCACGATGGCCCCGCCCATGTAAATGGGCTGGCGCAACAATACCGTACCTGCAAAAATGTTATGAGTGTCGGTGTGGAAAGCGTCGACCACCTGCTTCCCGATGCTGTTGCCAAGCGATGCCAACGACTGGGAGAGGGGGCCGTTGCCGAACTGTTGCAGCAGGCCGCCTAACAGTTGGGCCTGTTCGGCCGTGAGCTGGCCCTGCTGCACCATGCCGGTGATGATGCCGGAAATGTTTGAGGTCATGCTTTGCCCGATAGCCGACGTGCCGGTCGTGCCAAGGTTGCTGAGTGCGTTTTTCTGCGACTTGCTGAGCAGGCTAATCTCACGGCTGGTGTATTGGTAACCGCCCAGCACGTCAACCTTTGGTAGATACTGCGTCCGGGCCGATTTGCGGTTATAGTAAGCCAAGTCCTTGCTCAGCCGCGCCACATTCACCTGCTTGTTGTTGCGCAACGCCAGGGCGCGGCAACTGTCGAGCGTCAGTGTCTGCTGTGCATCAACCGACAGGGTGGAGGCCAGCAACAGGCTGACACAAAGCATTATATTCCTCATAGTATCAAGATTTACTCAAAGCTAAAATTACTGCTGCCAATCATGTTTCCGTCAACAAAGATGCTGACGTTGAACGTGCCGCCCTGCAGTGTCTGGTCAATGGTGCAGTACAGGCTGACAGGGGTCTCCTTGCCGGCGTATTCCACGGTTTTCTTCATCGAGCAGGGCAGCGTGCGGTTCTCATAGCTGAAACTGCCGGCATTGCCTAACAGGGTACCCGTGGGTGTGGTGACACGCACATAAACCGTCTTCATACCGCTCTGGGCCGTCACGTTGCGGGCAATGGAGAAATTCACCACAAACGACTTCGCCTTCTTCAGCTTCTTCGTCGTCTTGCCTTTCTTGTCCAACGGTGCCATGCTGATGCCGGTGGCATCGAGCTGGGCAGCAATGGCCACCTTCTCCGAGAGGTTGGCCTTCTCGGTGTTCAGGCCCTCAATCTGACGGTTGGCCTCGGCATACTGACCTTTGATGCGGGTGTTCTCAGCGGTGAGGTTCTGGTTGAGCCGGTTGAGGGAGTCAATCTCCATGACATAACTGCGCAGCACGGCCCTGACCGTGGCCAGCTCCCTCTTCAGTCGTGCTATCTCGCGCGCGTCGGAGCTCTTGGTATTGCGCAGCTCGGCCAGCAGCCGCTGCGTCTTTTCCTGCTCGGCCGTCAGCTGGGCGACGATGGAGTCGTTGTTGATCTGCGTCTTCATCTCGCTGTACTGATTGGCAAACTGCTGGTATTCGTTCTCCATCTCCTTCTTGTCGAGGGCCGCCAACTGCTCCATTTCCTCATTTTCCTTTTTCTGCTTGTGCAGATTGACATAAAGCACGGCTAAGCCCGCAATAAGCAGGGCTATGACTATGATTAGGGGAATAATGATCTTCTTATTCATCAACGATATTGTTTATTACTTCCTTTTAAATGCAAAGTTAGATGTTTTTGGCTTAACGGACAAAAGAAAAACAAGCCAATATTTCGGCAAATTAGGCCTCTATAATACCTGCTTCCCTCCAAGCCTTGACGGTGTCCTCCACATCGGCCAGCGCCTGGCTGTAGGGCAACGGGGTATCGGCGTCAATCTCATAGTTGTCAACAAGCCGGCGGGCCAGCTCCTCTGCCGTGAAATTATCATTCTCGCCAATGCTTTCCCAAAGAAACTTGGCGGTATCGTTCATGGAGACAATGTTGCTGAAGTCGATGTTCTCCTTGCCCTCGGCGACGAGCACGTTGACGCCGCAAACGTTGTTAAGCCTGAAACCTGGTTTCTTTTTCATATTTTCAATGCGTATTGTTTAATGGATTGATATTGTTATACTATTAAAATGGGATGCCAGCTAAACTGTGCCGAACAATGGTATCCAGACACGCCTGTAGAACGCGAGCAGCCAGCGCCTGACGGGCCGGAGCCTGGTCCACCACCAGGAGTAGATTTTCCACTTGCGGCCGCTGACGGAGTCGAGCGTTGTCCGGCCCTTGCGGTAGAAGCCTGGCACAGAGGCCCTGATGTCAGAGAGAAGACAGTGCTCGGGCGAGAGGTTGCCGTCGCCGAGCAGTGTCACCCTGTCGCCGTCGATACGCACGAGGCGGTGCAGCACATAGTGGCCCGGGCTGACCTCAGCCAGCACAGGGTCACCGGCCTTGGGCTGCCGTGGACTGGCCAGCAGGGCCTTGTCGCGTCCGTCCTCAAGAAAGGGCCGCATGGAGAAGCCCTTCAGGGGAATGGTTATCGTATGACCCTCGGCAAGAAACTTGAAGATTTCCGGAAAGAGGGCCTCGTTGGCTATGGTGATGGAGTCTTTCACGCTTTTCTGATGGTCTGGTTGCAGATGACGGCCGACTCGCGGTCGGGCAAACAATGCAGGGTGTAACAGTCGGTGGAGCCGATGACTTGGATGATGGTGTCGCACTGGTGCTTGTAAAGCGCCTTGTTCCATTTCATGGACGAGATGGCGGGCAGCAGCACCGTAAAGGCGTCGAGCGGGTCAAGACGTTCCACGCTGTTGGCCTTGGCGCGGCTGATGAGCGTCAACGCTCCCAACGGCGCCTTCACATCACGGTAGCACGGGGTCTTGCCGCTCCAGGGACTGCCGTAGATGACAGGCTTGCCGTCAATCATTCTGACCACGGGGTTGTCGTCGTTCATCATGTCACAATCGGGCAGATAGCGCAGCCAGTTGGCCACCTGTGTCGACTTGCCCGTCCCACTTCTGGCGGTGAAGGCATAGCCCCAGCCGTGCTGCCTCACCAGCGACGCATGCAGGAGCAGCGTCCCGGCCAAGGCACCGGCCTGCGCAAAGGCAAGCATCATGGCACTGTTCAAGCCAAAGCAGCGCATGGTATAGTCGCCGTTGAGCGCACATTGGTAACGGCGGAAGTCACCGTCGGCAATGAGCAGCGCACAGGACTGCCCGCTGACATCGCGGATGATAAACTGGGATCCGCCGTCGGCACAGTCGTCAACCCTGATGACACCATTGCCCGTATCGAAGTCGTGCACATGCTCGCGCCGGCTTTTGGGAACAGGCTGGAGACCGTCGTCCACAACCACCGTAAACAGGCGGTCAGCGTCAGCGGCCTTCCCGTAAACAAACGGACGGAAAGACGGCAGCAGGCGCAGACAGTCAGCGTCGCCCGGCGTGGTTATAGTGACGAGATGGTCGGCTATGCGGAACGTGCGGTCCATGGGCTATTCCTCGTATTTGATGGCCTCGTAGGTGAAGTCGGCAGCCTTGATGCCCTTGACGATATACTTGCCGTTGCTGTATTTCTTCCGCATCTTTGCCATTTTCTTTTCCAGCTTCTTGCGGTCGGTGGCAAAGAGGGTGACGCAGGTCGGTGTGGTAAAATTCTGTCCCTTAAGGTATTCCTTAAGCTGGTACGAGTAATTGTCACGGCTGTAAAGGAACTTTGTCTTTGTGTCGATGTAGGCTGAGTCCATCTGCTGGACATCCGTGAAATACACGGTAGAGTCGTTGAAGGAAGCAGCAAAGCCACACAGGTAAACCCTGGCGGGCTTTATGGTCGACCAGGCCCCCACGACGGCAAAGGTGAGGAGGAACGAGAGGATTGCTTTTTTCATACTCGGGTAATTATGATATGCAAAGTTACTAAAAATTACCGATTATCAACGAAATGAGGCTGAAATCTTTCTTAAAGGATTTCAGCCTCGGGCGATATTAGGTATATACCTGATAAAGTTTGCTAATGACGCTATGCCTTAGTCCATCTTGTCGTCGAGCATCTCAAAGCCGCAGTAAGGCACCAGCACTTTCGGCACGCGGATGCCGTCGGGAGTCTGGTTGTTCTCAATGATGGTAGCCACGATGCGGGGCAGGGCGAGGGCCGAGCCGTTGAGCGTGTGGCAGAGCTCAATCTTCTTGTTGTCGCTGCGACGGAAGCGGCAGTGCAGACGGTTGGCCTGGTAGCTCTCGAAGTTGGAAACGGAGCTTACCTCAAGCCAGCGCTTCTGTGCGGCCGACCAGGTCTCGAAGTCAACGCAGATGGAAGAGGTGAAGCTCATGTCGCCGCCGCAGAGCAGAAGCAGGTGATAGGGGAGCTCCAGCTTCTTCAGCAGGCCCTCGACATGGTCGAGCATCTCGTGCCAGGAGGCATAGGAATGCTCTGGAGTGTCGATGCGTACAATCTCCACCTTGTCAAACTGGTGCAGACGGTTGAGGCCTCTGACATCCTTGCCGTAGCTGCCGGCCTCGCGACGGAAGCAGGCTGAATAGGCGCAACGCTTGATGGGAAGGTCCTTCTCGTCGAGTATCTCGTCGCGGAAAATGTTGGTCACCGGCACCTCGGCGGTGGGAATGAGATAGAGGTCGTCAAGGTTGGCGTGGTACATCTGGCCTTCCTTGTCGGGCAGCTGACCAGTGCCGTAGCCAGAGGCGGCATTGACTACGTAGGGCGGCTGTATCTCCACATAGCCGGCCTTGCGCGCCTCATCGAGGAAGAATGCCTCCAGCGCGCGCTGGAAACGGGCCATCTTGCCGATATAGACAGGAAATCCCGCGCCCGTAATCTTCACGCCTAAATCGAAATCGACAAGGTTGAATTTCTTAAGCAGGTCCCAATGGCAAAGCGCATCGTCGGGAAGGTTGGGCATGACGCCACCCTCCTTGATGACGACATTGCTTGTGGCATCCTTGCCCTCAGGCACCTTGTCGTTGGGGATATTGGGGATTTCGAGCAGCTCGTGGACCATGTCGTCCTGAGCCTTGTTGTAAACTTCCTGCAAGGCTTTGTCGTCGGCTTTCAGCTCGGCCACCTTAGACTTCACCTGTTCTGCTTCCTCTTTCTTGCCCTCTTTCATCAGTCCGCCAATCTGCCTTGACAGTTGGTTCTGCTGTTGCTTGTTGCTGTCGAGCTTCTGCTGAGCTTCCCGGCGCAGGCGGTCATATTCAAGGACTTTCTCTACGGCCTCTCGCGCATTGGGAAAATGCTTTTTCTCCAGGCCTTTGATCACACGCTCAGTCTCCTCACTGAGCACTTTGAGTGTAAGCATAACGCTGTTTGTTTAAATTGATTTATCTTTGATGCAAAGTTACAAAGAATATTTCGGTTGGCAAATATTTAAGGAAAAGTTTCTCGGCGACATATATAAATAAGGTGGTCACGATAGATGCCCGCCCGTCACTGATGTGCAGCCTTTGGCGGCGTGCCTATCACATTTCTTCGCATGGTGCAGCAGGGCGAATAATCGCAAGGCGACCTTCGTCATTCTGGCTTTGATAAAATTAAACGGAATTGGCTCACTGCCGGATGAGATCGTCAATGATGGCTTTCACCCCCAACGTGTTCAGCTGCTTTCGGAACTTTATGCGGAAGCCGCCGGCCTCCATGGCACGGAAAAACTCCTCGGCGCATCTGATTTTCTTGTCCTCATCGGGTGCCACCTGCGACTCTTTGTCGTAGGCCTTGGTCTCAATGACTATGTTCAGCTCCTTGCTGCCATCGGTTTTCCTCACTACGTACATGAAGTCCGGGCTATAGTTTGACGAGGCGACGGTGGGAATGCAGATGCTGTGAGAGGGTATCTTGCCATAGACGATGACCTCATCGATGTCCGTCCGAATATTCTTCAGCTCCAAATCGGAGTCGTGGGCGTAGGCATCGTAGAGATATTTAGCAGGAGGCTCACCCGGTACGCATTTGCTGCCGATATAGGTCTGCACCACCTCGTCCTTTACGCTGCCGTCGGCGTTGGTCAGTTTTGTCTCCCTCACCATGTAATTGGCCTGCCTGTAGCGTACGAGGCCGGTCAGCTCATTGCTCTTCCAGTCATCGACAGCACCGACAAGCCGGGCCAGCGAGCCCTCGTTGAACATCTCATTGGTAATATGCTCTCCCGCGGCCGCCGCCCGGCAAAGGGCGTCATGCAGCGTGTGTGCGGGAATGTTAGTCTTCCGCGTGGCCTTGGCGAGAAACTCGTTGTAGGCATAGTGACGGCCGCTGACCGTAATCTCGGCACTGGCGGCATCTGTGTTCTTCGCCCTGCCGTTCTCGATAGAGACTTGCTCTCTTGATGAGTCGAGCACCTGCATAGAGAACACGTGCTTGTCGTGGATGAGCGTCGGCAAGGCCTCCTCCATCCTCTGGTCGATGGCACTGTCGAAGTAAAGCACGTACTTCCTGTTGAGCATGCTCCAGAGGCTGCGCAGCTCCTCAAACCGCGCCTTGCGGATGTGTACGGTACCCCGACGCTGGCTGTTGCGGTTGGTGATGCGGTTGTTATCTACGTTGCCCGCCAGGTCGTTGAACTCGGGATAGTCTCGCAGCAGGTCGTCGAACTTATTGGGAATGACCTCATAGCGGTAATTCACATAGTGCTTGGTCAGCAGCTCGGCATAGAACTCGTCGATGTCCTTGCCCAACTTTCCGGCCACCATTTCGATGTCGTCCGGCGTAATCGACAGCGGCTTTCTGCGGTCGCTCGGCACGTCGCTGTTGATTTCTGCCACCAACTTCTCGGCGAAGTCCCTTTCGGTGAAGTCAACAATATAGTTGAGCATGAACGATGCGTCAGTGATGCGGTTGCCCGCGCTATCGACCGGCAGGCGCAGCCCGCGGCCCACCTCCTGCAGCTTGCTGATTTCAGAGCCGCTCGACCGCAGCTTGCAGATTGTGAACACGTTGGGATTGTCCCAGCCTTCTTTCAACGTCCATTTCGAGAAGAGAAAGCGCAGCACGTTGGGCCTGCCCTCAGCGTCGCTGAAGCTCAGCAGCTCCTTTTTACCGTGAAGAATGGTCTTAACCTCCTTGGCAATGGCCTCGTCAGAGTCGTTGTTGTCCTGGGCGAAGTAGCCTGCGCACGTCTCATCGAGATGGTCGAGCGTAGCCTGCAAGTAGTCGGCATAAGCAGGCGTATTGGGCTTCGACAGTTCTTTCTTCACCCGCTCTCTCAGGATGTCGAGAAACTTCAGCCGAAGCCATCCGTCGTTGTTGCCGTCCTGGCCTCGGAAGCTCTCTATATTGTCGATGAAGAAGAGGGCAAGCGTCTTGACAGGCAGTCCGTCGCGGCAGAAGTTGGCGCGCTCGGTCTCGAAGTGGCGCATCAGAGCCAGTTCAATCATGCCCTCCTGATACGATGCGCTGTACTGGTCGGGGAAGAACTCCTCGCCCACATGCTTCTCCTGCCCGTTGCTCAGCTCCACGGTGGAGGCACTGATGTCGGTGATGCTAACGCCCTCAAAGTCAGCATCCACCACGCCGAGGCTGTCGCCTTTATAGAGAGTGTGTGGCACCGTTGGGTGTCCCTCGCTGATGTATTGCAGGCTGACGTTGTCGCCCCGCTTCAGTCCCGTCACTTTCACCTTGCGGTCGGCGCGGCGGCCGCCGGGCAGTTCCAGATGCTCCTTGGCCACACCTTTTATCAGTCCGTTGTTGAACGACTCTGCGGCAGTGAGGTCATAGACGAGGTTCTGATAGTCTTTCTGCCTAAACTTATTCTTACCCTTGCCGATGGTGAACTCGGGGAAAGTGGCTCCGTAGCGCAACACAAGCTGGGGCTCGAAGCCGTTGATGAGGGCGGCATACGACTTGCCGGTGCGTTCCATGCGGTGTGGCTCGTCGATGATGAGCACGGGACGGGTACTGCGAATGGCATCCACAGGACGTGAGAACTCGCCCAATGGGCTGAAGTAGTCGTCACGGGTGAGCAGCTTGCCGTTGGTGATGAGCTGGCTGTTCATCACCAGCACATAGATGCGGTTTTTCTGCTGCCTGCTGCCAAGGAAGAACTTCTTCACCGCAGAGGGTATGTTAAGTCGGCCCCGTGTCTTCTGCACTTTATGCGGCTCGAGCAGGCAGAGCTCTATCTGCGCGTCGTAGCCGCACACGTCGGAAAAGTGGCGCATCACCTCCTTATCATCGAGAAACGAGGCCGTGCCTGCCTTTATCGGCAGCGTCGGCACGACGATGATGAACTTGTTGAGCCCGCAACGTTTGTGCAGCTCAAACATCGTGCGGGTATAGACGTAGG
>CABVDL010000066.1 GCA_902497035.1 uncultured Prevotella sp. | reverse complement strand
GTGGGCTACAACTGGACCATCCTCGGCACCTACGGAGCCCTCGGCAAGTGCTTCAAGGGCGAAAACATCGAGAACGGTCTCTCGTCGCGCGTCATCGTGGCGGAGATGCCCGACTCGGCCTTTGCTCCGATGCCGATGTTCCAGGACCGCCGGGACCGTGACGCGCAGGCCATCCTCGCTGCCGTGAACACCCTCCGCGCCAAGCACGGTTTCATCGACACGCCACGGCTGCGCAAGGCCATCGGCCAGTGGGTCGAGGACAAGCGCCAGCAAGCCATGGAGCGCATCGACCGCGTGACGGACACCTACCGCCGCCGTGCCGCCGTGATAGGCATGCGTTGCGGGGTGGTGGCCTGTCTGCTCTCGGGCGAGAAAGAGACGAAGCATGTCATCGACTTCGCGCTGACGATGGCCGAATACGTGCTTCAGGAGCAGTGCCGGCTCTTTGGCGACGTGCTACGCAAGCAGTATGCCGCCGATGCCGACGACACACGACGCAGCTCGAAGAACCGCGCCGTCTTCGACCGACTGGCCGACACCTTCACCTCTCACGACATCCTCGCGCTGAAAAACGACGTGAGTGACCAAACGGCAAGAATGATCATCTACAGATGGCGTGAGGCCGGATGGGTGGAGCAGTTGCCAAAGCAAAAAGGAGACAAAAACAGGAAATGGAGAAAATGCACGTCGCAAACGCAACAACGCAACAACGCAACAACGCAACATTTATAGGTATCGGAAGACTCTCTGACTCTCCCCAAGAGGGAGAGGACCGCGATATCCATCAAAAAAAATTCAATTGTTTAACCATTAAAAAAAATCCCTCCCCTACTCTTTGGCAGGGCTATTCTCCTCCCTTTCAGGGAGGCCGGGAGGGTCTTGTAATCATGATAGAACTCCATTTGAAACGCATCGCGAAGCGACCCGCCTATACCATCGGTCGCCTCAGCATCCGCCGCCGTGAGCGCGGAGTGTTCACCCCGTGGACCAGTATCTGTGACACGCTTGAGCCCCGTTGGGTCGACTTCCACCACGGCGGCCGCAAGACCAAGGACAAGACCGCTATCCCCGAGGGGCGCTATCCGGTGGTGGTGACGATGAGCCCGAAGTTCAAGCGCTGGCTGCCCCTGCTCGTCGGCGTGCCCCACTACGAGGGCGTCCGCATCCACAGCGGCAACACCGTCCAGGACACCCAGGGCTGCATCCTTGTGGGCCGCAACACCGAGCCGGGGCGCCTCACCGGCAGCCGCCGCACCCTCTGCCGTCTGATGCAGGCCATCGGCCACCGCGACGAGGGCGAGCCGGTGTTCATAGAGATAGAATAAATGTCTTGCAGCCGCCGCGCCGGCATGAGCCGTTACTTGAAATAGTACAGGAACTGCGCCTCGCCCTTGAGCGCGGGCTTGCGCTGTCCCTCTATCTCAATGACGAAATCGATGTAGGCCTTGCATATCCCCCTCAGGTTCTCGAGGTTGGAGAGCGAGGCCTTCATGCGTATGCGGCTGCCGGTAATGACGGGAATGCCGAAGCGCATCTTGTCCATCCCGTAGTTGACCATCATCTTCAGGTTGTTCACCTCGACTATCTCGTCCCAGAGGTGGGGCAGGAGCGAGAGCGTGAGATAGCCGTGGGCGATGGTGCTCTTGTAGGGACTCTCCCTTTGAGCGCGCTCCACGTCGACGTGAATCCACTGGTGGTCGAGCGTCGCGTCGGCAAAAGCGTTGATGCGGTCCTGGTCAACGGTCAGCCATTCTGAAGTGCCGAGCGGTTTGCCGATGTATGTGGCAAACTCGTCATAGGAATTGATAACAGTTTTCTCCATAGTTTCTTTTTGTGTTTATTGCTATTTTACTAATTCCGCTGCAAAGGTAGCAAAAAACTGCGAACTCAACGGCGTTGCAACTAAATCTTTACATATTTGGTTAACAAGTGTTTGAATGCTTTGCCGTTAAACTAATTGTGGTTAAAAACCGGCTGATTATTTTGCTGCTGCCATATTTATGCCTATTTTTGCAGCCGGATAAGGTTATGAAGCGTCATAATCTTAAAGTTTAGGTTTTAGTTTCGTACATGTTAGGTTTAAGATTGTTTAGCTGATAGACATTAGGTCTTCAATATTAACAGGTAAAACAGGTAATATTATTGGTAATTAGATTATTCAGGTATTTAAGATAAGGGTAAGGCGCTGTGAGGCGATTTGCCCTTTCCTTGTATATAAGGGTCAGGCAGCTCTCACGCAAGGCTTTCCATGCGGCCGATGGCCGTCTTGATGTCGGCCTCGAATTTGTCGTGGGCAAAGAGGAAATCCTTTCGGCCGCCAGCCAGCCAACGGTACAATTCCCGGTTCATGTTGCCCGCATAGTCGGCGATGGCATATTCGATGTCATCCCTCTGGCGCTCGTCGTGCGACTGGCTATAGACGCGCCACTTCTGGTGAAAAAAGGCGTATGCCGCCTCAATGCTGTCTTTTGAAATCATATATTGCAAAGTTACGACATTATCCTCTCTTTCGTATGAATGCAGGTTGAAAATATCTCATTATGACGAGAAATATCGGAAAATGGGCTTCCCCGAGCCGAAAAATGTGGGTGAAAAGTTGTTGGGTTGCAGAAAAAGTTGTAATTTTGCAGGCTGTAATGGGTATGTTATGCCTTGTACAATAATAAAAATAGAGCTTTAAAATAGTTGATGAAGAACGACAATTTGAAGAATCAGTACCGTGTCAATGGTCAGATCCATGCCCGGGAAGTTCGAGTGGTGGGTGACGGCGGTACCGAGGTGATGCCAACGCGCCGTGCGTTGGACTTGGCTCGCCAGCAAAACCTTGACCTGGTGGAGATTTCTCCCAATGCGGAGCCGCCCGTATGCCGCATCATCGACTATAGCAAATTCATCTACCAGCAGAAGAAACGGCAGAAGGAGATGAAGCAGAAGCAGGTTAAGGTGGAGGTGAAGGAGATTCGCTTCGGGCCTCAGACCGACGACCACGACTACCAGTTTAAGCTCAAGCATGCCCAGGAGTTCCTGCAGGAGGGCAACAAGGTGAGGGCCTACGTGTTCTTCCGCGGCCGCTCCATTCTGTTCAAGGAGCAGGGCGAGGTGCTGCTGCTGCGTTTTGCCAACGACCTCGAGGAATATGCCAAGGTGGAGCAGATGCCCAAGCTCGAGGGCAAGAAGATGTTTCTCTTCCTCGCTCCCAAGAAGGCAGGCGTGGCCAAGCAGAGCCAGCAAAAGCGTGACCGCCTGGCTGCCGAGGCCAAGGCAAAGGAAGAGGAAAAGGCGCGCAAGGCCGAGGAGGCCGACAAAAAGAGCCTTATGGGCAACGCCAAAGGCGCCGAGGCCCTGATGAAGCTCAAGGACGCCCAACAATAAAAGCAAACTGCGTGGTACCGCCAGGTATATGCGTTGCCACCTTTTATATAAACAAATTAATCATTAAAAAAAATGCCAAAAGTAAAGACAAACTCCGGTGCAAAGAAGAGATTTACGTTCACCGGTACAGGTAAGATTAAGCGTCATCATGCTTACCACAGTCACATTCTGACTAAGAAGACCAAGAAGCAGAAGCGTAACCTGGTTCACCAGGCCATCGTTGACCGCACCAACCTCAAGCAAGTCCGCGACCTGCTCTGCCTCCGTTAATCATCAATCAACTTAGTCAAATCGTTTAAAAAGAAAAATTATGCCAAGATCAGTAAATCACGTGGCTTCCAAAGCCAAGAGAACCAGAATACTGAAGAAGACCAAGGGTTACTACGGTGCCCGCAAGAATGTATGGACTGTTGCCAAGAACACCTACGAGAAGGGTCTTACCTATGCTTACCGTGACCGCCGCACCAAGAAGCGCAACTTCCGCGCGCTGTGGATTCAGCGTATCAATGCTGCTGCCCGTCTTGAGGACCTGAGCTACAGCCAGCTGATGGGTGCCCTGCACAAAGCAGGCATCGAAATCAACCGCAAGGTGCTTGCCGACCTCGCCATGAACAATCCCGAGGCTTTCAAGGCAATCGTTGACAAGGTGAAGTAATTACATCAGATTTTTATAAAGAGGGCCAATCCTGTAGTCATTCAGGGTTGGCCTTTTTTGTCCATGGCCAATTGTGAGTTTTTTTGCCGGTGAAGCGCTATTGTAAAAAACGCGCGGGCCGCAAGGCGGTTCTGATGGTATTTCTTTTAGGTTTTTGATTAATCCTTTTTTTTATTTCGTAACTTTGCAGTCTAAAAAGATAAAGCATGATTTCAGTAGAGAACCTTAAGGTGGAGTTTGGCGTGAAGCCCCTTTTCCACGACGTGAGCTTTGTGGTCAACGACCACGACCGCATTGCCTTGGTGGGAAAGAACGGTGCGGGCAAATCGACGATGCTGAAGATATTGTGTGGCCTTCAGAAACCCACGTCGGGTACCGTCAGCGTGCCAAACGGCTGCACCATAGGCTATCTGCCCCAGGTGATGAGGATTTCAGACGATACCACCGTGCTTGAGGAGACGCGGAAAGCGTTCTCCGACCATACTGCCATGGCTGAGAAGCTGCGCAGGATGGAGCAGGAAATGGCCGACCGCACCGACTATGAGAGCGACAGCTACATGAGGCTCGTTGACAGTTTTACGCAAGAGCATGAGCGCTTCCAGATGATGGGCGGCGACAATTACGAGGCGGAGATGGAGCGCACGCTGGTAGGCCTTGGCTTTGAGCGTACCGATTTCAACCGTCCCACACGCGAGTTCTCGGGCGGATGGCGCATGCGCATTGAACTTGCCAAGATATTGCTCCGGCATCCTGACGTCCTTTTGCTTGACGAGCCTACCAACCATCTCGACATAGAGTCGATACAGTGGCTGGAGCAATTCATCCAGAACAGCAGCGCCGCGCTCGTGCTGGTCAGCCACGACCGCGCGTTTATCAACAACATTACCAACCGCACGATAGAAATCACATGCAGCCACATCGAGGACTATAGGGTGAAGTACGACGAGTATCTGGTGCTGCGCAGGGAGCGCCGTGAGCAGCAGCTGCGCGCCTGGCAGAACCAGCAGAAGGAGATTGCCGACACAAAGGCCTTTATCGAGCGGTTCCGCTACCAGGCTACCAAGGCCGTGCAGGTGCAGCAGCGCATCCGCCAGCTGGAGAAGATAGTACCCATCGAGGTGGACGAGATGGACAACAAGGTGATGCACCTGAAGTTTCCTCCCTGCCTGCGCAGTGGCGATTTCCCCGTCATCTGCGAGGATGTGCGCAAGGACTATGGCGCTCACACCATCTTCGACCACGTCAACCTGACCATCCGCCGCGGCGAGAAGGTGGCATTCGTGGGAAAGAACGGCGAGGGAAAATCAACGCTCGTCAAGTGCATCATGGGCGAAATTCCCTTTACGGGAAAGCTGAAGATTGGCCACAACGTGCAGATAGGCTACTTTGCGCAGAACCAGGCTCAGATGCTCGACGAGTCCATCAGCATCTACGATACTATCGACGAGGTGGCGACCGGCGACATGCGCCTGAGGATAAACGACCTCCTGGGCGCCTTCATGTTCGGTGGAGAGACCAGTGAGAAAAAGGTGAGGGTGCTATCCGGCGGCGAGCGCTCGCGTCTGGCTATGATTCGTCTGCTGCTGTCGCCTGTCAACCTCCTTATCCTCGACGAGCCTACCAACCACCTCGACATCCCCTCGAAGGAAGTGCTGAAAGAGGCCATCAAGGCCTTCGACGGCACGGCTATCATCGTCAGCCACGACCGTGAGTTCCTCGACGGGCTGGTGTCTAAGGTCTATGAGTTCGGTGGAGGGCAGGTGCGTGAGCATATCGGCGGCATCTACGACTACCTGCGGGCCCACAAGGCCGAGACCATCGGCGAGGCCGTCGGTGAGCAGCCGTCTCCAGCCCGGAAGTCTGAGCTCGCTGCTCAGATGGCCGAGAAAGAGCCACGCCAGCAGGCCGTAGCCCAGTCGGAAAACAAAGAGAGCTGGCAGGAGCATAAGGAAAAGCAGAGGCGGCTCCGTAAGGCCCAGCGAGCCGTAGAGGACTGTGAGGGCAAGATTGCCCGTATGGAGGCAAGACTCAAGGAACTTGACGCGCTCCTCATGGACCCGAAGAACGCCTCTAACATGGCGCTCGTCAATGAATACACGACAACCAAGCAAGCCCTCGACAAGGAGAATGACCGGTGGCTCGAACTGTCGGAACGAGTAGAGAAATTGCAGTAATCAATAGATAATTATTCACTTTTCAACAGTAGTTATGTTCAAAATGAAACAGATATTACCGATGATGTTGATGCTCTTTGCCGCATCAACGACAGGTGTTGAGGCACAAAACAAGTCGGGCCTCGACCTCACCAATCTTGACAAGACCGTCCGTCCGGCCGACGATTTCTATCAGTTCGCAACGGGTGGCTGGCAGAAGCTGCACCCCCTGCCGGCCGCTTACAGCCGTTATGGCAGCTTTGACATGCTGGCGGAGAACGTCAACAAGCAGGTTAATTCCATTCTTACCAGCTTGGAGAAGAAGCAGTATAAAGAGGGAACCACAGAGCGCAAGCTCAGCGATTTCTATAAGTTGGCAATGGACCAGCAGCGCCGCAACAGGGAGGGACTGGCTCCCGTAAAGCCTTTTCTCGACGCGATGGAGGCAGCCAAAAGCGTTGACGACCTGCGCGCCATACAGTTGCGCTACGCCAAACTCGGCATTGGCGTGCCTTATGGCGCCTTTTTCGGCGCCGACGACAAGAATGTCACGCGCAACATCCTTACCCTTGGGCAGGGTGGGCTGACGCTCGGTCAGAAAGACTGGTACCTCAACAGCGACTCGGCGACTGTCGCCATTCGCGATGCCTTCCGCAAGCATCTCGTCAGGATGTTCACGCTCTATGGCTTCAGCGAGGCCAGCGCGCGGCAGAAAGCCGACCTGGTATTCCGTTTCGAGACAGAGCTGGCCTTGGCCTCAAAGAGCAACGTTGAGCTGCGTGACCCGCAGGCCAACTACAACAAGATGAGCCTGAAGGAGTTTGAGACCGACTATCCTAATATTCCCCTGGCAATGATGGCCAAGGCCGAGGGCATAAAGCCTGACTATATCCAGGAGATGAATGTGGGGCAGCCTGCATTCTTCGCAGCCTACAACAGTCTGCTCCCCCTGCAGGGCGCTGACGAGCTGCGGGCCATCATGGAGTGGGACATCATCTCGAGCTCTGCGTCATATCTCACCGACGAGATACGCCAGGCCAACTTCGATTTCTTCGGAAAGACCATGTCGGGCCGCAAGGAGGAGTTCCCCTTGTGGAAGCGTGCCACCAGCCAGGTGGAGAGCGCCATGGGTGAGGCATTGGGCAAAATGTACTGCGACCGCTATTTCCCCGAATCAAGCAAGAAGATGATGGAGGAACTCGTACACAACCTTCAGGTGAGCCTCGGGCAGCGCATTGATGCCCAGACGTGGATGAGTGACTCCACGAAGAGAAATGCCCACAAGAAGCTCGACAAGTTCTATGTCAAGGTAGGCTATCCCAACAAGTGGACCGACTACGGCAAACTGGTCATCGACCCGAGCAAGAGCTTCTTTGAGAATGTCCTCGCCACGCGTGTCTTTGCCGTTGACAAGATGATTGCCGACAAGGCCGGAAAGCCCGTCGATAAGGACGAATGGTACATGACGCCGCAGACCGTCAATGCTTATTACAACCCCACGACCAATGAGATTTGCTTCCCCGCCGGCATCCTGCAGCGTCCTTTCTTCGACCCCAAGGCTGATGCGGCGTTCAACTATGGAGCCATCGGCGTGGTCATCGGCCATGAGATGACCCACGGATTCGACGACCAGGGCCGTCAGTATGACGCCGACGGCAACTTGCACGACTGGTGGACGGCTGCCGATGCAAAGGGTTTCGAGCAGCGCGCCAAGCTCTACAGCGACTTCTTCGACAGCATCGAGGTGCTGCCCGGACTGCATGCCAACGGCAAGTTCACGTTGGGTGAGAACCTCGCCGACCACGGAGGCCTGCAGGTTTCTTTCAATGCCTTTAAGAACGCTACGGCAGCCAAGCCCTTGAAAACGCTCAATGGCTTCACCCCAGCGCAGCGCTTCTTCATCGCCTATGCCGGCGTGTGGGGACAAAACATCACCGAGCAGGAGATACGCAACCGCGTGAAGCGTGACCCGCATGCGCTTGGCGAGTGGCGCGTCAACGGCGCACTGCCGCATGTTGACGCCTGGTATGAGGCTTTCAACGTGAAGCCGGGCGACAAGATGTTTATCCCCAAGAGCGAGAGACTGCAGCTCTGGTAAACAGCTTGGCATGCGAAAGCCGCCGCCGCTCTTCAGCGGCAACATTATAATATTGTAGAGAAAGGAACACGATATGCCTTTAAGACTTCCCGACCGGCTGCCGGCCATTGATATATTAAAGCATGAGAACATATTCGTGATGGACGAGACGCGGGCCCACAGCCAGCAGATTCGCCCGTTGCGCATTGTCATCCTCAATCTCATGCCGCTGAAGATAACCACCGAGACCGACCTCATCCGCCTGCTGTCCAACACCCCGCTGCAGATGGAGGTGTATTTCATGAAGCTCAGGAGCCATACCTCGAAGAACACGCCTGTCGAGCACATGATGATGTTCTACAAGGAGTCTGAGATCCTCATGCAGCAAAAGTTCGACGGCATGATTATCACCGGCGCGCCCGTTGAGACCATTCCCTACGAGAATGTTGACTATTGGCGTGAGATCAATCGCATCTTCGACTGGGCGCGCGCCAATGTCCAGAGCACGCTGTACTTGTGCTGGGGAGCCATGGCTGCGCTTTACCATTTCTACGGCATACCCAAATATCAGCTTGAGAAGAAGCGGTTCGGCATCTTTGAGACACGCCCGGTCAGTCCGCTCTTACCCATTTTCCGTGGTTTCGACGACGTGTTCTACATGCCCCACAGCCGCCATACGGAGGTGCGCGCGGACGACATTGAGAAAGTGCCGGAGCTGCACATCATTGCCGATTCCGACAGTGCCGGCGTGAGCATCGTCAGCTCACGCCATGGCCGCGAGTTCTACATCCTCGGCCATTTGGAGTATGCGTCTGACACCCTCGACAGGGAATACCGCCGCGACTTGGGCAAGCGCGACGACGTGGATATGCCTGAGAACTATTACGAGGACGATGATCCGGCGAGGCGTCCAATCGTCAGGTGGAGGTCGGCGGCCAATCTCTTCTACAACAACTGGATCAACTATTACATCTATCAGGAGACACCGTACAACATAGGCGACATCAAGTAAGTCGCACTCCTTATCTTATATGGCATGAGAACATTGGAACTTCTGGCTCCGGCCAAGAACCTGGAATGTGGCCTGGCGGCCATCAGCCATGGTGCCGATGCCGTGTATATCGGTGCCGACCGCTTCGGGGCGCGCGCGGCGGCGGGCAACAGCGTTGAGGATATCGCCACGCTCTGCGACTATGCCCACCGCTATGGCGCCCGAGTCTATGTGACGGTCAACACCATAGTCTATGACGATGAGCTGTCGGCAACGCAGCAGCTCATCACCGCGCTGGCCCGCATCGGCGTCGATGCCTTGCTGGTGCAGGACATGGCTACGCTTGGTATGCGCCGCGTGGCCATGCAGGAGGTGGGCTATGCCCCGGCACTTCATGCCTCGACACAGATGGACAACCGCACGGCGGAGAAGGTAAGATGGCTGCAAAGTCTCGGCTTCTCCCGTGCCGTGCTGGCCCGTGAGCTGTCGGTTGACGAGGTGCGGGCCATCCATGAGGCCGTTCCCGATATGGAGCTGGAGGTCTTTGTTCATGGTGCCTTGTGCGTGAGCTATAGCGGACAATGCTATGCCTCTCAGTATTGTTTCAGCCGTTCGGCCAACCGTGGGGCCTGCGCCCAGGTGTGCCGCATGCAGTACGACCTCGTCGATGCGACGGGAAAGACGGTGGTCAACAACCGTTACCTGCTCTCGCTGAAAGACTTGTGCCTCATCGACCACCTTGAGGAACTGGCCGATGCCGGGGCTTCCTCGTTCAAGATTGAGGGCCGCCTGAAGGACGTTGACTACGTCAAGAATGTGGTGGCAGCCTACAGCGAGCAGCTCAACAGAGTGGTCAGCCGCCATCCTGGCCGCTACCGCCGTGCCTCATGGGGCAGGGTGTCGTATGCGTTCAAGCCCGATTTGGCCAAGACTTTCAACCGTGGCTATACCACCTACTTTCTGCATGGACGCCAGCCCGGCATCGCCTCGATGGATACGCCTAAGGCTTTGGGCGAGTTTGTTGGGCATGTGAAGGAGCTGCGCCGCGACTCTTTCAATGTGGCCGGAACGGCCGCTTTCGCCAATGGCGACGGCCTTTGCTTCATCAACGCGGACCATCAGCTCGAGGGCTTCCGCGTCAACCGGGCCGTGGGCAACCGCCTCTATCCATTGCGCATGCCGCAGCAGCTCAGGCCTGGAATGGCACTCTACCGCAACAACGACGTGGCTTTCAGCAAAGAGCTGCAGGGCAACAGTGCAAGCCGCAGGCTGACGGTTGACCAGAAACTTGGCACTACGCCCGACGGTCTCATGCTCACCATGACGATGACCGTAGCCGACGGCACGCCGATAAAGGCCTCGGCTGAGGTGGCACTCGCCCATCAGGAGGCCAAAAATCCTCAGCGCGACAACATCGTCAGGCAGTTATCTCGTTTGGGCAATACGGTGTATGAGAGCGGGCAAGTGGCCATCGCCGATGAGGCCGCGCGGCTGTTTGTGCCCTCCAGTGTGCTTGGTGAGCTGCGCCGCGAGGCCGTAAGGGCAATGGATGAGGCGATAGCAGCTTATTGGAAGAAGAGCCGCCGAAGAGAGGGGCTGATGAGGGAGGAGCAACCCGGCAGGCCCGCCGAAAGCTGGTCGCCGGAGTATCGACAGTTCCCTTACCTTTATAACATAGCCAATCACGAGGCTGAAAGCTTCTATGCCGGACACGGCCTCGACCACGCTGAGCCTGCCTTGGAGGTGAGCAAGCCGCAGCGCGCCGTGCTGATGCAATGCCGCTATTGCATCCGCTACAACCTTGGCTTCTGCGTCAGGCATGGCGGACGCAAGCCCACTTGGCAGGAGCCGCTGACACTGCGCATGGGCGACGGACGGAGCTTCGAGGTGGAGTTCCGCTGCAACGAATGCCAAATGAACCTTTATCCCAAGAAATAAACTGATGGAAAAATGAAGAGAACGACCCGACATCACTCGATGCTCATGCTGCTGCCAGCCTTTTTGCTGACGCTCATTCTTGGCTCCTGCTACCAGCACCGCACGCTGAGGAAACCGCTGCCCGGCCACTTCCGCTTCTCGGAGCAGACGCTCGACTCGCTCTCTTTCTTCTCGACCCATCATTATACCAACAACTACAACTTCGTGGTGCGTGCCGACAGCCTGATGCTGGTCAGGCAGCAGCCCGAGGAGCAGCAGCCGGGCATGAGCGTCGATACGTTCTACGTGTATCGCGGCGACCATGTCGTGGTGGCCGATATCCGCATGTTGCCTGCCGACAGCATCGACTCGGTCTGGGTGGAGCTGGCCAACGACACGTCGGCATTCGGCTGGACGCGAGAGAGCAGCATGCTGCCCAAGGTGATGCCCGACGACCCCATCTCGCAGTTCATCTCCGACTTCTCCAACATCCACCTCATCATTTTCCTTGTCGTGGTGAGCCTTTTCGGCGCGCTTTATCTGTTGTGGCGCATCTTCCGCAGCAAGGCCCACATCGTGCATTTCCACGACATCGACTCGGTATATCCCACGCTGCTCTGCATTGTCGTGGCCTCCTCGGCCACGTTCTATGCCACCATTCAGATGTTTGTCCCGCAGTTGTGGCAACATTTCTATTTCCATCCGACGCTCAATCCCTTCTCCGTTCCGCCTGTGCTCGGAGTCTTTTTGCTGTCGGTGTGGGCCATGCTCGTCATTGCCCTTGCCGCTGTCGATGACGTGCGCCATAAGCTGCCGATGGGTGAGGCCATCGTCTATCTGGGCGGGCTGGCCTCAGTGTGTGCGGTCGATTACATTGTTTTCAGCATCACGACGCTTTATTATGTGGGCTATCCGCTGCTCGTGGCCTATCTCTGGTTTGCCCTCTACCGTCATTTCCACAATCGCAGCCGCTATGTCTGCGGCAATTGCGGCCACGTGTTGCGCCGCAAGGGCCGTTGCCCTTATTGCGGCGCCTGGAATGAGTAAGAGTGGGGGAAATGACTATTTCTTCCTGACCGTGGCCAGCCAGCGGCTGAACTCGTTGCGGTAGCCGTTGAACACGTTGATGTCAACGGCGCCGTGGATGCCGCTCACGCGGCCGTCGGGGGCCAGCTGCCAAATCCAGAGCTTCACGTCGGGCTTGTACTCACCGTAGCGCGCTATCCACACCGGGTAGCCGCGCTTGATGTCGGGCGCATAGTCGAGATAGCGGTTGACGAAGGTCTGGCTGATATAAAGAATGGGCCTCATGCCCGTGCGCCTCTCTACGATTTGCAGCCAGTTGCGCACGCGGCTCCACATGGCTGTCACGCCGCCCATCTTCTTTATCTGGCTCGGCAGCGGCTCGAGGTCGAGCACCGGCGGCAGGTCGCCTTGCTTGAAATGGCTGTGGGCAAGGAAGAAAGCCGCCTGCTGGCCACCCGGCGTGCGGTGGGTGAAGAAGTGGTAGGTGCCTACCGGGTAGCCGTGCTTGCGCGCCATCTGATAGTCGTTGTAGTAGTAGGGGTTGATGAGCGAGGCTCCCTCGGTGCTTTTGATGAAGACGAACGACACCTTGTAGTCGATGTTTCCGCTCACGTTTTTCTTCGAGAGCGAGCCGAGGTGCGTGATGCGTATCCGGCTCCAGTCGATGCCATAGCGGTGTCGTCCTTTCTCATGCTGGTAGCGTGAGAGGTCGATGCCGTAGATGCGCTCGGAGGTGTAGTTGAGCCGCTCGCCCTTATATACGTCGCGTCGCCACTCTCCGACGCGGAAATAGCGGTGCTGCGAGGAGAAGCCGAAGCCCGTGCGCTCGTCGTCTCTCCACTGTCCCTCATAGTAGGTGCCGAGCGAGTCGCGGTAGTGGCCGTAGCCGTTGGCCTGCAGGTGGCGGTTGAATTCGCCGGTATAGACGCCCGCCGAGTCGCGGCGGATGCCGGTGACGAGGGTGTCGTGGTCCCATTGTCCCTCAATCTTCCGGCCGAGCGAGTCGCGCACCCAGCCCGGCCCCTGCCTCAGTCCGTTGTGCCACGTTCCGCTGTAGATAATGGAGTCGCCCTCGTAGAGTACGCCCAATCCCTCGCGATGCCCGTTGGCCATCTGGCCGCGGTAGGTGAGGCTGTCGGCGGTGACGGTCACAATCTCGTTGCTCCGGATGGTGCACCCGGCCATCAGCGAGACGACAGCGGGCAGCAGAAGGAGCCAGGTCAACTTTCTCATGGCATGACCTCCTTTCCCGAAATGATGCCTAAGAAGCGGCCGTGCTGCGAGAACACGGGACTGCCGTCGGCTGCAAAGAGCCGCGGCACGTCGTGGCGGTTGCCGCTGCTGAGACGGCCCGTGACGAGGATGGCGTGGTGGTCGGTCAGCTTGTTGACGGCAGAGAGGGCCACGACGATGATTTTCTTATGATGGGCCACGCCCCATGGCACGTTTCTCACCGCATAGACGCCCCATGGCTTGATGTTTCTTCTGGTATGGAGAATGACAGGCCTGCCCGACTGGCCCGCGCTCGAGATGAGGGGCTCACAGCTCACCCGCTCCAGCTTGCCCTTCCCGTCGTACCATGACACCTGATAGACGCCCTTGCGGAACAGCTGGAATTGCCTGGCGCCCCTGATGGCCAGGAGCTTGCGGTAACGGCTCGCCAGCGAGTCGGTCTCTGCTTTCTGGGCGTTGGTGTAGGCGGCTATCTGCGTGTAGCCCTCGTCGATGACGCCATGGCTGCGCAGGTAATAGATGAGCTCCTTGCGCTCCACTTGCTTCCGCCTCAGCAGGCTGCCCAGGGAGTCGGTGCCCTCGGCGACCAGCCTCCTGAGCGTGTCGGCGTTCTCGAGATGCTTGTGGCTCACCGGCGTGAAGCCGTTGTCGATGGTGAGCACGCGCCCGTCGCAGCTCGGCCACCACCAATGGCGGTTGATCCATACGCCCTGCTGGCTGATGGTGTCGGCCATCAGCACAATCGTATCCTTGCCCGAGGCCAGACAAAGATAGCTCTTGCCTTCAACAAAACAGGTGGAGCGGCGAATTTCGGCCTCGGTAGCCGGCATGGAGCGAATCACAAGCCACGCAATGCCAAAGGCGAGAAGCAAGATGCCTATAACAAGCAGTTTATGCCGGGTGAACTTAGCAAACATGCCTAATAACAACTTTCTATTATCTCGTGCAAATTTAGATAAAATTCCCGAATTATAAGCCAGTCGAGATAAAAAACTTAATAGATTTCCTCCCCCCATGCGCTGATAGCAAGAAAAATCAAGGCCAGCATACGCTCAATGGATTGCCGAGTGCACGATGAA
>CABVDL010000065.1 GCA_902497035.1 uncultured Prevotella sp. | reverse complement strand
CGAGGCGCTATAGCGCCTCGGAGGGGGTGGGGCACCAAATATCATTTGTCTCCAACAGCTCCGTGAAGTTGTGGTAGGGCTTCTTTGCCCTCACCTCCTCTATCTGCGCGTTGACCGCCTCGTCGTAGGTGGGGGCCTCCACGTCACGGATAACGCCAAGAGCCACGGGGAAGCCATGCTCATTGTCCATCAGCGCAAGTTTCAGCTGAAGGGTGTCGTCGGGATTATGGCTGTCGTGTATCAGCACATCGTCAAGCGTATAGCCGTCCTTGCCGATTTCAATGACTTTCAGACCGAAGCCATCCTGCACCAGACCGTACTCGTCGTGCTCACCAAACACCAGGGGCTTGCCGTCCTCCACATAGATGGCATTTTTCTTGCGGCCCTCACGGGTGTAGACAGGGTCGTAGGCGCCATTGTTAAAAATGACGCAGTTTTGCATGATCTCGCAGACCGAGGCGCCCTTATGACGGGCGGCGGCCTTCAGTATCCTCACCGTCTCCGCACTGTCGTTGGCAACTGAGCGGGCGAAGAAATGGCCTCTTGCGCCAAAGCACAGCTCGGCAGGACGGAAAGGGTCTTCCACTGTACCGTAAGGACTCGACTTCGACACGAAGCCTCGTGGGGAAGTGGGTGAATACTGCCCTTTAGTCAGACCGTAGATGCGGTTGTTGAGCAATATCATGTTCAGGTCGATGTTGCGGCGCATGGCATGGATGAAATGGTTGCCGCCGATAGCCAGACCGTCGCCGTCGCCGCTAATCTGCCATACCGTGAGTTTGGGGTTGACAATCTTCAAGCCGGTAGCGACGGCGGCCGCGCGGCCGTGGATGGTCTGCATGGCATAGGCATTGACATAATAAGGCAATCGGCTGGAGCAACCGATGCCTGAGATGACGGCAGTATCATAAGGCGGCACGCCAAGTTCCGTCATGGCTTTCTGCAAGCTGGCAAGAAAACTGTGGTCACCGCAACCCGGGCACCAGCGAGGCTGCCCTTTCTTATAATCTTGTAATGTATATGGCATAGTTCAGGCCCTTTCTATGATTTCTTTGAAGTTCTTCACAAGCTCGGCCACGACGAACGGTTGACCTTTGATCTCGTTATACTGATAAGGCACGAAATTGTCAACCCTGGCTCGCAGCACGGCAGCCAACTGTCCGAGGTTCTGCTCGGCCACCACCACCTTATTATATCTAAGGAGGACATCAGCCGTATTCCTGGGCAGCGGATTGATATACTTGAACTGTGCCAGCGCGACCTTGAAACCCGCTTTGCGCAACTGCATCATAGCCGTATGGAGGTGGCCGTAAGTAGAGCCGAAGCCCACGATGAGTAGGTCGGCGTCATCTTTGTCGCCCTCAACTTCGAGGTCGGGAACGGAAATCAGCGCCACCTTCTCGGCGCGCTCATGCACCATGAGGTTATGATTGTCAGGATTGGTCGAAATGGCACCCGTGTGCCCGTCTTTCTCCAGTCCGCCAAGAATATGGGTGTAGCCTTCCTGGCCGGGAATGGCCCAATACCGGACTTTCGTCTCCGGGTCACGCTCGTAAGGCGTATAGTGTTTTTTTTGCTCGGGTTTAGCATAATGGGGGTGGATGTCGGGAAGCTTTGTGATGTCGGGCAAGCGCCATGCCGACGAGCCATTAGCAATGAAGGCATCGGTGAGCAACACGACAGGCGTGAGATGCTCCAGCGCGATCTTCGCGGCCATATAGGCGGCATCGAAACAGTCGGTGGGACTGGTGGCGGCAATGACTGGCATGGGACTCTCGCCGTTGCGGCCGTAGAGCACCTGAAGCAAGTCGGTCTGCTCGCTCTTTGTGGGCAGTCCTGTTGACGGGCCACCGCGCTGCACATCAATGATGACCAGCGGCAACTCATCGATGACAGCGAGGTTCATGGCCTCACTCTTCAGACAGATACCCGGACCGGACGTAGAAGTAACAGCCAGCGCCCCGGCAAAGGAAGCTCCGATGGCTGATGCGGCGGCGGCCAGCTCATCCTCAGCCTGCACGGTAATCACACCAAGGCTCTTGTGCTTGGCCAGCTCATGCAGGATGTCTGTAGCCGGAGTGATAGGATAAGACCCGAGGTAAAGGCGCAGGCCCGCCTTCTCGGCGGCAGCGATGAGACCGTAGGCCGTGGCCTTATTGCCGGTGATGTCCATATACCGGCCGGGTATCGTGTGCCTCGTCTCAATGCGATAAGTGCCTGGCGTAGAGGCGTGCGTGTTGGCGCCATAGTCGTAACCGGCCCTGACCACCTTGATATTGGCCTCGGCAATGGCAGGCTTCTTGCTGAATTTCTCATGCAGGAAACGGGCCACGAGACTGAGGTCGCGGTTAAACAGCCAGCATACCAGGCCCAAAGCAAACATATTACGGCATTTGAGGATGCTCTTGTTGTCCATGCCCTCATCGGCTAAGCAGTGCTTGACCATTGTAGTAAGCGGACAGGCCACGACGCGGTCGGGGTCTATGCCCATCTCGCCAAGGTAGTCGGCTGAAGTAAACTCCGCCTTCCTCAAGTCAGTGGGGCCGAAAGCGTCGGTATCAATAATAATGGTGGCTCCCGGCTTGGCATACCGGTATTGGGTCTTGAGCGCGGCAGCATTCATGGCCACCAGCACATCACACTTGTCACCGGGCGTAAAGACCTTGTCCTCGCCCACATGTACCTGGAAACCCGAAACACCCGTGAGCGACCCTTGTGGCGCACGGATATCGGCAGGATAGTCGGGAAAAGTCGAGATCCCGTTGCCTACAGAGGCCGAGACGGTGGAGAAAATGTTGCCGGCCAGCTGCATGCCATCACCCGAGTCGCCGGAGAAGCGGACTACAACCTCCTCCAATTCCTTTATTTCAATTTCATCTGTCATATAGCATTGTTTCAGTTACCAATAATATGGGGCAAAGATAATATTTCTTTCACGAAATTCCAAGGAAACTAAACGAAATTAACACGTAACGGCTGTCAATGCCTCTGCATTGACAGCCGTCAAAGGATAGAAATCAAATCAGTAAAGATTGTGTATAAAAACTATTTAAGTGGAAAACTATTTGTTGCAAGCATAAATGTCGCTGTAGTCGGCCACGATACGCCTTGCGCCCTTGAAGCGGCGCTGGTAGTAAGGCTCCGTGCTGTTTGACTCGGTGACCCCCTCTGAACAACTGGCATGAATAAAATTAAAACTGCCGTCCTCGTTGACCTGGCTCACGATGCCCACATGACCGACACCACCGCCGGCATTACGGCCTGCAAAGAACACCAGGTCACCCACCTTCATATTGTCGCGGTCTACAGAAACTCCCTCCTGAAACTGAGTGCGCGAGCTGCTGTTGAGGCGGATATTCAGGTTCTTATAGACGTATGATGTGAAGCCGGAACAGTCGAAGCCCCTCGTGCTTCTGCCGCCATAACGGTAGGGAGTACCCAGATACTGGCGTGCATTGTCAATAATCTGCTGGCCGGTGACGGTGAACAGGGCCTCGGCCTCGCTCATCTGCGGTGTGGCCAGGTCGGGATCGTTGGGTCTTGCTGCCACATTTGCTGCCGTGGCGAGCACTATCATCATTGTCAGAATTGTTCTTTTCATATCACAAAGGTAATCATTGTCTTGATATAAGGCAATAAAAATGGCCTTTGTGAGTGTAAACGACAAAAAAGTGATGGTAAACGGGGAAAATACATACATCAAGGCAAGGGCCATATTTGCCGATATGTTTTCTCAATATCTTGGTCATTCCTCTCGTTTGCACTATCTTTACATAAGAAAGGCTGCACTCGGAAATGCCAAGAAAAAGCACGCTTTTTCTTGGTCATTCCTCTCGTTTGCACTATCTTTGCACACAAAATATGGCATTAATATGACAGAAAAGAAGCTTCACCTCTATACAAATCTTTTCTTTTTCTTGGTCTTCATCCCGGTGCTTACCTTACTGGTACCAACCGTGAAATGGGTGGAAAACCGGCCGTGGCTTTTCGTAGCCGTCATCGCATACCTTATTGTCATCTACCAGGCATTGACACACGCCAACATCCCAGGACTGTTCATTCGCCACCACTACCTGCGCAGTACTGTTTACCTGCTTGTTGCGCTCGGCGTGACTGCGCTCTTCTCACGCTTTGCCGTCTGGCTGAGTTTTACCGAGCAACCGACGAAGACGATGCGCTGGACACCCATCGAGACGACGGTATGGTTTCTGTTTCTTGTCATCCTGGGTTTCAGTTTCTTCAACAACATGCTGATGGAGACGGCACGACTGGCCCGCGCCCGCGAGGACCTGGAGGCGCAGCGCGACAAGGCCGAGCTCGCGATGTATAAGTCGCAGATCAATCCGCATTTTCTCTTCAACACGCTCAACACGCTCTACGGCCTCATCCTCACCGACTCGAACAAGCGCGAGGAGGCCTTCGAGAAGTTCATCAACATGTGTAAGTACACCTACAACAACGCCAACCGCGACGTCATTCCGATGAGCGAGGAGACTGACTACCTTCAGGAGTATGTCGACCTGCAGCGGCTGCGCCTCGGCGACACGGTGACGGTGACGACGAACTACGATGTCGACAACCCCGACACGCCCGTCGCGCCGATGATTCTCATCACCTTTTTAGAGAACGCGTTCAAGTACGGCATATCGTCCAACGACGACTGCCGCATCGACGTGAGGCTCCGCGTGCGCCGCGGCACGCTGCTCTTCAGCGTCTACAACAGCCATATCAACACGCAGAAGAAGGTATCCTCGCACAACGGCATACGCAACGTGCGCCACCGCCTCGACCTGCTCTACACCGACGACTACTCGCTGCGCGCGCACGCCGACCATGAGGGCTACCACGTCCGGCTCGAGATCAGACAGATGGGCAGGCACAAAGGCTAATCACGCTCATCCATTCACATTAACATTATACCTTATTATATATATGTACTGCATTGCCATCGACGACGAGCCCATTGCCTTGGGCATCATACGCAACTACTGCCAGCGCATGGGCGGCATCACGCTGGACACGTTCACCAAGCCGCGGCTGGGGCTTCAGCAAATCCTGGAGAAGAAGCCGGACATCGTGTTCCTGGACATTGAGATGAACGACCTCTCGGGCATGGAGGTGGCCCACCAGCTGCCCGACAACATCTGCATCATCTTCACCACCGCCTACGCCGAATATGCCTTGGAGAGCTATGAGGTCAACGCGGTCGACTTTCTGCACAAGCCGTTCTTCTACCAGCGCTTCGTCAAGGCCATCGACAGGGCCTGCCAGTGGATACGCATGCGCAAGATGACGACGATGGCGGAGCGCCCCGAGCGCCTCATCACGCTGAAGGTGGAATACAAGAACGTGCAGGTGAGCATCGACAGCATCGTCTACATCGAGTCGATGGACAACTACGTCAAGCTCCATCTGCTCGACGGCTCGACGCTGCTGTCGCAGATCAGCCTGAAGAAGATGGAGGAACTGCTGCCCGACAAGGAGTTTGTGCGGGTACACCGCTCTTTCCTCGTCGCCGTGGCCAAGATTGAGCACTACAGCAAGCAGAGCATCAAGCTGCACGGCTTCGACGGCGAGATACCCGTGGGCCGCAACTACGTGGCCGAGATAGGCGCGCTGCTCAAGGACAGCTTCGACCGCATCGCGGCAAAGTTCAAATAATACGGTTCGAAAACACAGCCACCCGGTCAATGGGTCTCGCGCACCATCCGTTGAGGAACACCTCTTCGGTATTGGTGTAGTGGCCGGCCTGGTGTCGGCCACCAGCCTCAGGGTATGCCTCCACGGACATTATCCGCCGGACCGAAACTATAATAAAAAATGTCATGTCTCAAGAAATAATCATTAGGTTCGTCAAGAACTGGACACTGCTCGTCGCCCTGTTCGTGGGCTGCGTCATCTATCTGACATTCGCCTATCTGCCGCCACTCGAGCCCATTGGCGACTTCATGGGACCCAAACTCGTCAGTCTGCTGCCCGTCGTCATCTTCGTCATGCTCTATATGACGTTCTGCAAGATTGACATGCACAATTTCAGGCCGCGCACGTGGCATTTCCTGCTACAGCTGGTCCGCACGGTTCTCTCGGGACTCATCGTGCTGGTCATTCTGCTGTTCCCTCACGCCGACACCGACACGAAGGTGGTGCTTGAGGGCGTGTTCATCTGTGTCATCTGTCCCACGGCGGCCGCTGCGGCCGTGGTCACCGAGAAGCTCGGGGGCAGCATCGCCACGATGACCGTATATATGATTATCGCCAACTGCTTCACGGTGGTCATCATCCCGTCGTTCTTCCCTTTGGTGGAGCGCAGTGCCAACATCACCTTTCTCATGTCGGTGCTGATGGTGCTTGAGCGCGTGGTGCGCGTGCTAGTCCTGCCGCTCATCCTCGGTCTGTTCACGCAGCGGTTTCTGCCGCGCGTGGTGACGTGGGTGAGACGTGTGCCCAACGCCCCGTTCTATCTCTGGTCATTCAATCTGAGCATCATCATGGGACTGGCCACGCAGACCGTCATCCACTCGCCACTTCACGGCTGGTCGATGTTCCTCCTCATCTTCCTCCCGCTCGTGGTGTGCATCGTGCTGTTCTCCATCGGCAAGTGGGTCGGCCATTTCTGGGGGCCGCAGGCCCGCATTGATGCCGGACAGGCACTGGGACAGAAGAACAACGTGGTGGGCATCTGGCTCATCCTCCATTTCCTCAACCCGCTGGTCATCATTGCGCCCTGCGCCTACGTCGTTTGGCAAAACATTCTCAATGCCCTGCAGATATGGTATAAGAAAAAATATGGGGAGCTGAAGTGGTAGCCTCACCGGGTGGGACTACTCATCCGCCATCACCGACTCCTTTATGCTCACGCTCCCGGTGTTGCTCACCTTCAGCACAAGCGGCACAAACTCGTCACTCGACTTGTCGGGGCTGCCCACACTGGCGGCAAAGGTGAGCGTGTTGCCCTCCACCTTGTCAAAGACTATACCGAGCAAGGCGCCGTCATCGTAGTAATGGCCGTTGACATAGGGCTTGAAGTCGGCCTTGGTAAATGTGCGGTCGAAAAACACCGAGCCGTCGCTGCGCAGGATGCGCAGGGTGATGCGGTTGTCGTAATATTTCTGTTCGCCGTCGGAGGCCAGGGGCAATGAGGCATCCGACCGCAACGACATCGTCAGCCTGTACGTCTGGCCGAGCCAGCTGACCTCACGCGACTGCGACATATCACCCATTGACTTTGGCTTTTTCGACTTCACGACAATGGGCTTATGGGTGACAAAAATGTAATCACGTTTCTTTTCCTTACAAGCGCCAATGGCAAGCACCACCAGCACCATCAGTGTGGCCGCAGACAGTCGCTTCATCAATGAATGGGAATGGAATGGAACCATTGTAAATGCTAAATAAATATGAATATCTCGTGCAAAGTTAACAAAAACAAAGTATTTCTTACTATCTTTGCCGCATGAATCGCAGAAAAACTTTCCTACTGTCGTGTGTGGCATTTCTGTTGTTGGGTTTGGCGCTGCTTACCGGCTTTCTCATAGGCTCGCACCATACAACGGACAAGGTACAGACCACGCCAGTCGATACCATCGCGCTGCTGGCGCAGCGCATTGCCGACTGCTCACGCCTCTACACCGCCGAATGCCAGCTGCGCAAGATAGTGCTGTACGACGACCCCGCCGTGGTTGACGGCAAGCTGTTCAACCACGACATCCACATCAGCCTGCCTCTCGGAAAGCGCCGCATCGCCATCCCCGTGACGGCCACGGCGAAAGCCTATATTGACATGAGCAGCCTGACGGCAGACAACATCCGCCGACAGGGAGACAAGGTGGAGGTCATCCTGCCCGACCCCGAGGTGACGCTTACCGCCACCCGCATCGACCACGACGGCATCATGCAGGACGTGGCACTGCTGCGCAGCAGCTTCACCGACGACGACATCACCGCCATCCAGCAACGGGGCCGTCAGGACATCATCAACAGCCTGCCGGCTACCGACATGCTGGAAGACGCGCGCAAGAGTGCGGCCAGGCAGCTCATTCCCCTCATTGTCAGGATGGGTTTCCGTGAGGAGAACGTTACGGTCTCCTTCCGCCGCGGACTTACGCCTGAGGATTTGAAATCCATTATTAAAGTAACCAATTAGTCATCGCCATGAGAAAATTGAAGGCAACAGCCCTCTTAATTGCTATTATCTCCGTAGCCTGCTGCATCATCATCCTTACTGTCGCCGTGATGCGTTGCAGTGATACCACGGCCCTGCATATTGGCGGCAAAGGGAAGACTACAATGACCGCGACACAGATGGACAGCTTGCGCAGCATCGGACAATGGGAGTTTCTCTCGATAGCCGACGAGGAGGTAGTAGATACGGTGCGCCACGGCTTCTTCGGCGACGACCGCCTGGCGCGCATCTACTATGGCACGCTGCGTCTTGGCATTGACCTCGCCGAGGCACCCGCCGGATGGATTGCGACTGATCACGACACGGTGGTCGTCACGCTGCCTCAGGCCCGGCTTCTCGACAACAATTTCATTGACGAGGCAAGGACGCGCTCTTTTATCGAGAGTGGTCATTGGAGCGAGGCCGACCGCGCGATGCTCACGCGCAAGGCTGTCCGTATCATGCGCCGCCGCTGCCTGACCGAAAGCAACATCAAACGCGCCAACGACAATGCGAGGGTACAGATGGCCACGCTCATCAAGTCGATGGGATTTCCCTACGTACGCGTCAAAGTCAGTGAACAACAGTGAGGCAACGTCAGTCTTTCGACAGGCTGTCAAGGTAGCTGTCCTTGAAGCCAAGAAAATAAAGCACGCCGTCGAGGCCCATCGTATTAATGCTTTGGCTGGCATTGGCCACTACGCGCGGCTTGGCGTGGAACGCAATGCCAAGGCCCGCCTCGCTGATCATCGGCAAGTCGTTGGCACCATCGCCCACGGCAATGGTTTGTGCCAGATTGACATGCTCCACCTGCGCGATAAGTCTCAGCAGCTCGGCCTTGCGCTTTCCATCGACAATCTCACCGACGTATCGCCCCGTCAGCTTGCCGTTGTCATCAATCTCAAGCTCATTGGCATATACATAGTCGAAGCCGAACCGTTGGCGCAGATATTCGCCAAAGTAGGTGAAGCCTCCACTGAGTATCGCTATCTTGTAGCCGCATGTTTTCAATACTTTCATCAGGCGCGGCACGCCCTCGGTAAGCGGAAGATGCTCGGCAATATCTTTCATCACGCTGGCATCCAAGCCTTTGAGCAGGGCTACGCGCTCTGTGAAGCTCTCTTTGAAGTCAATCTCACCACGCATGGCGCGCTCTGTGATGGCACTCACTTTCTCACCTACGCCGGCCCGCTTGGCCAGCTCGTCGATGCACTCTGTCTGGATGAGCGTTGAGTCCATATCGAAACAGATGAGACGACGCATGCGGCGGAACATGTCATCGCGTTGGAAGGAGAAGTCTATATCCTCAGCCTGCCCGAGCCTCATGAGCTCAGCCTGCATCACCCCACGGTCACGTGGTGTGCCGCGCAGCGAGAACTCGATGCACGCGCGCCGGTTGCGTTCAGGATTACGGATGCTCATGCGGCCGGTCAGACGTAGGATGGAGTCGATATTGAACCCCTGGGCCGCAATCACCTTTGCCGCTCCCTCGATGTTCCTTGCGGAAAGCTGCCGCCCTATGATGGTAAGGATATATCGGTTTTTGCCTTGCTGCGACACCCAATGCTCGTAGTCGTCATCGCTGACGGGCTGGAACCCAATATTGACACCGAGGTCGGTGGCCTTAAACAGCAGCTCCTTCATCACCTGTCCCGAACTCAACTCGTCGGTGCGGATAAGGATGCCAAGGTTGAGCGACGAATGGATGTCGGCCTGACCGATATCCAGCACTTGCGCGTTGTAGTGTGCAAGGATTGCCATCACCGATGCCGTCAATCCCGGCCTGTCCTGCCCGGTGATGCTGATAAGTATTTGTTCCTGTTTCATTTGAAGTCTATTCCTTTATACTGTGCCTAATCGCCTCATATCTCAAGGTGGTGAAAGAGAGCACTCAAGTTACTTAGGTGTCTGAGAGGGAATGTTGCTGTAGTAATGGGCATAATTATAGAACGGCTCCTTCACCACCTCTTTCGACGTTGCCGTATAGCTGTGCCCATACGCATCTGTCGCCACGACGGTGACGGCGGCACCTTTCTTCTGCGGAACATAATAGTAGAGGTGGTTCATGATGAGATAGCCGTTCTTCTTGCTCACAAACTGATAGCTCACCGACTGGCTGTAGCGGTGGTGATAGCCAGCCGCAAAGGCATCCTGCCCCTGATGGCTGAGACGCGTCATCTCATGCTCCACGCCATCCTCGACGGCCACCACACGCCAGCGGGAGTCGGCATTGAACACATTGGCCACGAGCGTGCCGGCCGACAGCTGCCAGTCGGTCGAGTAGCTCTCACCGTTGAAGTAGGTATCCGAGAGGAAGAGCGTCATCTGCCGGTCACGCGGCCAGAAAGTGCCTTTGTAATAGCTGTCAGCGATGCGCGTGCCGGCGATGTCATAGACATAGTAGCCGTTGGGCGTGCCGCAGATGTTGATGTTCGACTGCCAGATGTTGCCGCAGGCCGCGGCGTGGCAATGCTCCAGCAGGTGCATACCCTCGAAGTCAATCTCATGGTTGATGGCGAAGTGGGTATGGCCGCAGAACAGCTCAAACCCGCCCTTAAACGCCCCCACATAGAGCAGCAACTGCTTCAGACTGGCCGACGCATAGTGGCCTGGCTCCGACGGCAGCTTGAGCGGCATCGCGCCCTGCCGCGGGCTGATGCCGAAGGTGAGGGGAATGTGGTAGCACACGATGACCTTCATGTTGTGGTCGGTCAGGCGCAGGTCCTCATAGAGCCAGCGCAACTGTGCGTCAGACAGCTCGCCGGGACTGTAATACGACGTGTAGCGGGTGAAGTGAACGTTGTTGAGACATACGTAGTGCACGTCACCGCGGTTGAAACTGTAGTCTGTAGGACCGAAATTCTCTTCCCACTTTCTTCTGTAAAGCAGTTTGTTGTCCTGGTCATGATTGCCGATGACGGAGAACACGGTGGCTCGCGACGAGCCGAGCGCCACCCTGATCTGACGCTCGAGTTGCGCGTTGTAGCCGCCATAGTACTGCACGTCGTCGCCCATGGAGAGGGCATAAACCGGGGTGCCGGCAGGCCACGTGGCGATGGTGGCCCTAACATCGCGCATCGTCTCTTCGGTGAAGCGCTCCACGTCGCGCTTCTTCACGGGGTTGTCATTGGGACCCGTGTAATAAGGACTGAAGGCATTAGTAATCTGCGGGTCACCAAAGACGATAAGGCGGTAGTTGGTCTCCTTGCCCGCGGGCAGACGCCTGAGACGGAAATTATACACCGTTCGCTTCATCGTAAGCGGCTGATAGAAAAGTGCCGTGCGGTCGGTAGCGCCGTGGGTTGGTATCTCGAAGTCGGACGGAACGGAGAGATACACGAAACGGGCGGCGGGATTGCGCTCGAAGGCATAGTGCCCCGCCGTATCGGTGGCCACACACTGAAAGCCGTCGCTCACCACTACCCTACTTATGCCTTTGCCCTCGTTGTCGGTGATGTAGCCTTCTACCATAGGGTCGGGCTTGGCCACACTGTCGCTGTCGGCTTTCACCGCCGGCTTCAGCGAGGCCTTTCTCGCGGGCACGGCTCTCTTCACCGCTGGGGCCGCCGGAGCCGCAGGCATTGTCTTCTCACGACGGCGTGTGGCCAGAGTGACTAAAGCGACGGTGGCCAGCAGCAGCGCGCCTCCGACAAGAAAGTATATCTTCCGCTTTGTGTCCATACAAGATTAAAGGTCGTTGTGCATCTCCCAGCCCGTCATGGTCGAGACCACGGGAATGAGTGTGGAGGCTATCTTCTGATGCCCTTTCCAATTGGGATGCCAGTCGGAACCAATGTCGTGGCCCTTGACCACAATGTCGGGCATAGGCTCTGCCACACGCACGTCTTTCATATCGCTCACCTTACTGCGCAGCTCCTTGAGAGCGGCGAGGAGAAAGATGTTGGCCGAATGGGGTGTCACGCAAAGCACTGGCACGTCGCCATAGTGCGACCGCACGGTCTTGATGAGGCTCACATAGCCGCTGACGTAATCAGCAGGTGCGGCTTGCGTGGAGAAGTCGTTGGTGCCAAGGTTGATGATGACAAGATTGGGCTTATATTGGTCAAAGTTGTAGGTCACTGAATCATGGTCGTCAAAGAGCAGTGAATAGCGCGTCGACATAGTGCGTCTGGCCTTGCCCGCATAGTTGCGTACGACGCCCATGCCCGAGTGGGCCACAATAACGTAGTCGGCATCGAAGTAATGGGCGATGCGGCAGGCATAAGCACGGTCGCAGTTCTCTGTTTTCAACTCAAAGTGACTCGTTTCTGTGCCTTCAGCGCCGTAGCCGCAAGTATAAGAGTCGCCGATGACCTCAATCAAACGGTTCTTGGGTGCCACGGCCTTGAACGCGCCCTTGCCTTTTGCCGTGAGCGAATAGATGGTGGTGCGGCCAAACTCACCCTCGGTAATCTTCTGCAGGCGAAGGCGGTGAGTGTCCTTGTTCAGCCCCGAGGCCAGCACTACATCGTGAGGCTTGCTGCCTGTGAGGTGGAGCTTGCCTTGCGGCTTGCCGTCAATGAAGACCTGATAATAGCTCTCGCCCTCCTCACTTACACGGGCTGAGACAGCAGTGCCGGTGAAATCGGTCTGCAAATAGGTGCCGACCCAGTCATAGCGCACGGCACCGTCGGACAAGCGCTCAACACGGCCGGTAAAACTGATATTCGGATTGGTAGCTTTCACGGTCTCGTCGGCAAAGGCCGTCGCGGCCATCAGCACCGACAATAGGAATAAGGAAAATGTTTTCATCATCGTTTATTGAATTAATTTGCACATCTTCGTGCAAAGTTACGACATTCTGCCGCCTTTTAGCTAACTTTGCACAAGAAATTATAACATTTAAGCACACAATGGACCATTTACCACACGACCCGGCCATCTTAGTGTCGGCCATCAACATGCAACTGCGTGACAGGGAATACAACTCGCTCGACGAGCTATGCTACGCCTTCGGCACCGAAGCCGTTACCATCGAGGACTACCTCCGACAGCACGGATACATATATGATAAGGAGCAGAAACAGTTTAAGATGAAGTAGTACTGCGGGAGGCGGCAGACGGTGGACGGCACCAGACCGGCCTGTATGCCACCAGTACTTCACGTGAAATACTGCAGTAATCGGGGTCGAATTACTCGAGTACTTCACATGAAGTACTGCAGTAATCAAGGCCGAATTACTCGAGTACTTCACGTGAAGTACTGCAAAAGGACCGGCACTGCGCGCCGGTCAACCCTCCATTGGCGGTTTTTTATACTTTTATGCCGCCTATGGCAGCGTGGCACTAGGGACAAGACGGGCAGAAAACTCAATTGAACAATTTAACAGCCGGAAAAATCAGTAAAGTCAAAGATTTGATGTACCTTTGCAAGAAATGCCAAAACAACGATATATGAAACCAGTCATTGCAATAACCTGCAGCCTATTGGCACTAACCGTCCAGGCGCAAAGCGTAAGGAAAAGCCAGGAAGTCCGTACAACAACCACGACCGTCTCCGTTACGCAGGACGAAACCAACGGCACCGCCAGCAGCCATGGGCTGAGCAACAGCGCAAACAGAAGGGCACGGAGCACCGATGCCTTCTCCCACTTCGACGGAACAATTTCGCTCGGAACGACAGGCATCGGCCTTGAGGTGAGCACGCCGCTCGGACGCAGCTGGGACCTGCGCGGCGGCTTCGACTTCTGGCCTCACTTTCACCACGATATGACGTTTCCCGTCACCGTGGGCGAGGGCACCGGCTTGTCGGAGGAAGAGCAGGAGTCGCGCTTCAGCAAGATGGCCGCAACGCTCTACGACGTGACGGGCTACAAGGTCGACAACAAGATTGTGATGGAGGGTGTCCCGAAGATGTACAATTTCAAGCTGCTGGTCGACTTCAAGCCATTGCGCAACAAGAGCTGGCACCTGACGGCAGGCTTCTACTGGGGCAACGCGACCATTGCCACGGCCGAGAACGCCAAGGAGGACATGACGTCGCTCTTCTCCGTAGGCATGTACAACCACCTTTGGAACTGCGCCGCCAACAGCGAGCCGTATATCACGGTCAACGACAATGCCATCTACCTGCCTGCCGACGTCGAGGACAAGCTGCTGGAATACGGGCGCATGAGCATCCATATGGGTGACTATAAGCACGATATCGTGGATGCCGATGGCAACGTCATCCATAAAAAGGGCGACCCATACAACATGGAGCCAGATGAGAACAGCATGGTTTCGGCCAAAATGAAGGTGAATGCCTTCAAGCCCTACCTCGGCATTGGCTACATGGGCATACTCTACAAGAAATACCCTAAGTGGAAGATGGGCTTCGACTGCGGCGCACTGTTCTGGGGCGGTACACCCTCAGTGAAGACGAACGACGGCACCGACCTCATCAACGACCTTACCAACGTGCGCCACAGTCTGAAAAGATATATCGACCTTGCCAAGCAGCTCAAGGTGTTTCCCGTCGTCAACTTCAAGATTAGCAAGACGCTGTAAAATCAAGGCCCCGCCACAGGCAAGGCTTGGATATGTGTCTTCCGTAAATTCGTCAATACCGACGGACGGTGGCCGGCACCAGGCCGGTCACTACACTACCACCAAAAAGCTACAGGGACGTTAATCATCTGCTTGCCCGCATTTTCGCCTCCTCTCCAGTGGAATTTAGGGTTGACCTCAAGGGTGATAGTGTAGTGGCC
>CABVDL010000064.1 GCA_902497035.1 uncultured Prevotella sp. | reverse complement strand
ACCAGGCCGGCCACTACACTGTCACCGGTGATGTACAACACTGTCACCGATGACGCACAACACTGTCACCGATGTTGTACAACACTGTCACCGATGACGCACAGCTCCACAAACTTTATCTGCTGCGCCTGATAATGCCGTTTTCTTACGGCAGTTTATTTATAATCACCCCCTCCCCCAATCAAGGAGGAGGGGGTGAACTATTTTACTCCCAAATCATTGTTGGGTCGTCAGACCGCCACTGCTTGGAGCGGGCTTTGCCGGGATCCAGCGTATTGTTTGATGACTGGTCGGGATTGGCTATCTCAGAGGAGGTGATGAGGAGGCTGTCGGAAGTCTCCAAGCCTCCAAAATAAACTTTCGTTGAAGGTGCTTGATAGTATTTCTTCATAGTCATTGTCTTGTTAACAACAGGTTACTTTATGACGACTTTCTTGCCGTTGTGGATAAACACACCATGCTGCGGGGCATAGACGCGACGGCCCATGAGGTCGTAGAAGGCGTTGTTGGCCTTGGCGGCAGCGGCGTTGACGGTGCTGATGCCCGTGACGATGGTTGAGGGAAGGGCATAGAACGACTTGGCGCCAGAGGCAGTGATGGTGAGGTAAGCCTTTTCGGCTGCGAGGGTGCCGCTTGTCATCTTGTACCAACCCAGCTGACCGTCGACAACACCCAGACCGTACTGCGTGCCGTTGCACTCGATGGTCTCCGTAGCGCTGCCCTTCAGACCGTTGGCTTTCACGTCATCGGGGGTGTCGCTCTGCTTGAGGAAGTCGGTGGTGTATTGCTTGCCGGCCTCATCGCCATAGACCAGGACGGGAGTGTTGGCAGGCACCTTGTGCACCTCGGTGTAGGTCACGCCGTCGTTGGCGTATTTGGCGGTATAAGCCTTCAGTCCGCTGTTGGTGAAGTCGAGGGGATACTGGCTCACGAGCGTGCTGTACTTATAGTTGTCGGTAGTGACGGCAGGAGCGGCCCATACGATGTCGCTGCGACTCTCGTCACCCGTCACCGTGCGGTCGAGGTTGGCCGTCAGAATGCCGTAGTCAGGGTCGTCAACCGAGGCCAGGATTTTCACCGTGTAGGTCTTGCCCTGCTCGCCAATCAGCCATGCACCGGCACCGGCAGGAAGCTGCGACACCTTCTTCATCAGCAGGTGGCCGTCGCTGAGGTTGTAGGCCACATAGGCCGAAAGTCCCTCGGTGCCTGAGAAATCAACGGCGAAGTCACGGCCGAAGTGGTCGAACGCATATTTGTCGCTGTTGTTGGTCGACAACGTGATGGGATAGTCGTAGGTAACGTTTACGTCTGTCCATCCCTCCTTTGTGTTGGCAGCGGTGATATAGCACTTGCACTTGCTCTGGTCAACCCAGCCCTGTTTGAAGGGAGTGGTGGTGCCCAAATAGATGAGTTCCCTCATGCTGGGCGTGTCATCGAGCGGTCTTTCGTCGTCGAGGGTCACCGACGCGGGCAACGTGAGATACTGCAGCGACTTGCAGTGTTGAAAAGCATACTTGTTGATTTTCTCTAAGCCTTGGGGAAACGCCACCGTAATCAGGTTGGGGCAATTGTAGAACGTGCCGTCCTCAACATACGTCATTCCCTTAGGCCAGGTGAAATACTTCAGGCCACTGCCCTCGAAAGCCCAGGGGCCAATCCAGTTGACCGACGAGCCGCCGGTGACCGACACAAGGTTGGAGCAGCCCTTGAAGGCATGGTCGTTGATGGCGGCCAGCGTGGAGCCGAGATCCACCGAGGTAATCTCCTTATTGTTGTAGAAAGGAGACTTTCCGTCGCCACCCTTGATTCCAACAACATTGTAGGTCTTGCCGTCCTTTACCGTGGTCTCGGGGAGTTTGATGTCGCCCTTGGCACCGGTAACACCTGTGATGTCGGCCCACATTCCGTCGTCATGATACTCATACGTCCATTCCAGGGATTCCTGGGCCTTGGCCGTCGTGGCACCTAATGCCAGCACGCCCAACAATGATAGATAAAATTTTGACATAGTGATAAATTTTATAAGTTAATAAAAAAGATTGGAAAAGGGGGAGCCGCGCCCGGCAAAAAGGAGCGCGGCCCTCCGTAAGGATTTATTGTGCGAAGAGGCTCATGGCGAAGCCGCCACCGCGGGCTTCCCTGACCGTAATCTTGTCGCCGCGCTTCACTGTGCGGTGCGTGATGCGGTAGGCCTTGGGGTTCTTCTCGTAGTCGGCATCGGCGGCATCCGCGTAGAGGTCCATCTTGTACTTGCGGCCCTTGTCGAGGAAGTCGAGGCGGATGACAGCCGTATGGCCGTCGGCATCGCACTTGCCGCCAACAAACCAGTTGTCCGACTTCTTGTCCTTGCGGGCCACGGTGATGTACTTGGCCGGCTCGGCCTCAAGATACTTGCTGTCCTGCCAGTCAACCGGCACGTCGCGGATAAACTGGAAAGCGTCGTCGAACTTCTCATAGTTCTCGGGCAGGTCGGCCGCCATCTGCAGCGGCGAGTACATCACGAGGTAGAGGGCCAGCTGGCCCACGAGCGTCGTGTGGACGTAGTTCTGGTTGCCGCTCCAGTTCTTCAGCTGCGTCTCAAAGATGCCCGGGGTGTAGTCCATAGGGCCGCCCTGCAGGCGGGTGAAGGGCAGGATGCAGGTGTGGTAGGGCTCATTGCCGGCGAAAGCCTCATACTCGGTGCCGCGCGCCGACTCGTTGCCCACGAGGTTGGGATAGGTGCGGCAGAGGCCCGTGGGGCGCGTGGCCTCGTGGGCGTTGACCATGATGTGGTGCTTGGCGGCCTCGGTGACACAATAGAGGTAGTGGTTGTTGAGCCGCTGGCTGTAGTGATGCTCGCCACGGGGGATGATGTCGCCCACGTAGCCGCTCTTCACGGCATCGTAGCCGTACTTGTTCATCAGGCTGTAGGCAGCCTCGAGATGGCGCTCATAGCTGTTGACGCTGGAGGCCGTCTCGTGGTGCATGAGGAGCTTGACGCCCTTGGAATGGGCATAGTCGTTGAGGGCCTTGATGTCGAAGTCGGGATAGGGCGTGGTGAAGTCGAAGATCTCCTCCTTGCGGTAGGCAGCCCAGTCTTCCCAGCCGATGTTCCATCCCTCGACAAGCACCTCGTCGAGGTGGTTCTTGGCGGCGAAGTCGATGTAGCGGCGCACGTCGGCATTGTTGGCGCCATGGGAGCCGCTGGGTCTGGCCTTGCTGTAGTCGGTCTGGCCGAGTTGCACGCTGTTGAAGTCGTTGGTGTAGTTCCAGCCGTTGCGGCCCACAATCATCTCCCACCAGATGCCGCAGTATTTGATGGGGTGTATCCACGACGTGTCGGTGTACTTGCACGGCTCGTTGAGGTTGAGGGTGAGCTTGCACGAGAGCATGTCGCGGGCGTCGTCGCTGACGAGCACCGTGCGCCACGGCGTGTTGCAGGGGGTCTGCATGAAGCCCTTCATGCCCGTGGCGTCGGGCGTGAGCCACGACTCGAACACCATGTTCTTGTCGTCGAGGTTGAGGTGCATCGTGGGATAGTTGACGCAGGCGGCCTCGTGGATGTTGATGTAGAGGCCGTTGTCGGTCTTGAGCTGCAGCGAGGTCTGCACGCCGGTGGGCGAGAAGGTGGTCTGCGAGGCGTTGCCGGTGACGGCCGACGCCATGCGCCCGCGTATGCCGGAGAGGCGCGTGATTTGCGTCTCATACTCCTGGGTGTCGTAGTCGCCGGGTATCCAGTAGGCCGTGTGGTCGCCCGTCATGGCAAACTGCGTGTGCTCCTCCTTGATGACGAAGAAGCCGAGGTCGCCTTGCTGGGGGAATTCGTAGCGCAGGCCCATGCCATAGTCATAGACGCGGAAGCGGATGACGATGTGGCGGTTGCTGGACTTCTGGTAGAGGTTGACGGCCATCTCGTTGTAGTGGTTGCGGATGGTGGAGGTCTCGCCCCATACGGGCTTCCAGGTCTCGTCGAAGGTGGACTGGTTGCTGCTTTCCTCAGTGAAGCCGTCCATCAGGCTGGTCTCGCCGAAGCCCTTGCTGGCGTGTTTTTCCTTGGCCAGCTCAAGGCCAAGATGTGAGGGTTTGATTACAGGTTTCTGCTTGTAGCTCATCTCATAGGTCGGCACGCCGTTGCCGGTGAGCGAGAAGCTCACCACGACATTGCCGTTGGGCGACTTCACCGTCTGCGCACCGGCCATCAGAGGCATGAGCAACGCAGCAATCATCAAATAAATTGATCTCATAATTGCTAATGTTTCCTTATAGTTATCCTTGTGTGAATTAGTTGTCTGTCAGTTTGTACACCTTGCAGCCGTGGGCGGGCAGCGTGACGCTGATCTCGTCGGACGCGCCCACATCCTCGTGGAGCCAGAGGTCGCGCATCTTCTTCTGCCCGGTGATGCCGAGCTGCGCGAGGCTCACGCTGCGCTGCTGCGCGGAGCCCTCACGGTTGAAGAGGGCCACCACCCAGTCGCCGTTCTTCATCTGTCCGTACCATATCTGGCTGTTGACACTGGACATGTCGTCGCTGAGCGGCTTACCCACGAAGCCGTCGGCATTGAGGGCGAGCATCTCCTTGTTCTGGGCAAACTTCACCAGCGAGGCGAGGTCGTAGTTGCGCACCTTAGCGTCGATGGGGTTGTCGGCGATGGAGACGGGGCCGCCGGCGATGAGCTGAAGGCTGATGGACGACATGCGCTCCTCGTCGCTGCTGAAGGTGTTGAGCCGGATGAAGTCGCCGTCGGGTATCATCTTGCCGCGGCCGGTGATGTGGGACCAGTGGATGAAGCCGTCGAACTCGTTGTGGCAGGTGGGCCAGCCATTGTACACGTGGCCGCGCAGGCGGCCTGACGTGTGGTCCCAGCCGCCCGTGAAGGTGTCGGCCACGATGCGCGCCATGTTCATGTACTTCTTCTCGTACTTGGCGTCGTTGTACATGTTCGGCATCACGATGGAGGTGAACACACCGTACTTCTTGGCCGACTCGCTGATGTACTTCAGGGCGAGGCGGTACTCGTCGCGGCCATAGCCGCGGCCCGCCATGCCGCCGGCGCCGCTGGCATCCTCGAAGAGACACATGAAGTCCATGCGGATGAAGTCAACGCCAAGGTCGTGGTAGTACTTGAAGAAGCCGTCGATGTAGTCGCGCGCCCCCTTGTGGCTGGGGACAACCCAGTTGAACACGTCGCCCCTGTCGGGATACATCACGTTGTCGTGGTCGATGGCGTCGTTGTAGTGCAGGTCCTTGAACGTTGCGCCCGAGTTGCCTACAACGGCCGTCTCGTCGGGACCGTGGAGCCAGAGCGGATTGTCATAGACTCCCAGCTTCAGGCCACGCTCCTTGCACCAGGCCACGATGTCCTTGATCTTGACGCCGCCGTAGCTGGTCATGTAGCCGCCGAGGTCGGGATTGGTGGGGTCGTCGTCCTTGTTGTAGTACATCGACATGAAGCCGTCGGTGCAGATCATATCGTAGCCGTAGGGCAGCAGGTTGGCGGCCTGCCAGTCGAGCCACTGCTTCCACTGCGACTCGTTGAGCGAGCGGTCGGTGTTCTCCTGCTCGCGCGTCCAGCAATACTCATACACCGTGGTGTAGAGCGGGGCTATTTTCTGCACCGTGGTGTCGGTGCCGGGATTGGGATTGACCGTGGCCGTGTCCCTCTCATAGTAGGAGGCAGGCAGCTCCCAGCCGGTTTCCTCACTCGTCTGCTTGCAGCTGGCGAAGCCCGACAGGATGAGAAAGAGGCTCAGGGCCATCAATGTTATTTGCTTGCTGTGTATCATTGTCGTATCGTCTTGAAAGGTTCTTACTTGATTATTTGCCCGTAATCTCATTGAAATAGACCTTGCGGTTGACAGCATCCACCTTAATCTGGTAGAAGCCGGCCTTGGTGATGTTCCACTTGCGGTCGGGCTGGCCGCCCTTGGAGTTGTCGATGAACGTCAGCTCGTTGCCGTCGGCGGCGGGATGCTCGCCGGCAGTGGCTGCCATGTAGAACGGCACCTCCCACTTGTCGCTGCGGATGAATGGGAACTTGATCTCTCCCTTGTTCAGGTAGCCCTCCCACGTGAGGCAGTTGGGGTCGGCGGCATAGTTGTAGTGGAGCGAGGTGGCGTTGGCAATGGCCCATCCGTTGGGCGTGGCGTCGCCGACGAGGTAGAGCTTCATGTCGTTTTTGGCAAGCCGATCGCCCTCGAGCATCTTCGCGTACTGGGCCGAGAGGTCAACGCGCTCGCAGTCGATGGTGCGCTTGTTGATGTCGATGGTGACGCGGTAGTCGCCGTCGGCCGGCACGTTCCACTTGAAGTCATGCATCGTGGCATTGGCGGTGGTGACGTAGTCGATGGCACCCGTCCCCATAATGTCCTTGCCGGCCTCGGGAGCCATGATGTAAGGCACCTCAAACTTGTTGGCGTTCTGCATGGGGAACTTAAGCTCACCCTCGTTGAGCGGGCCCTCATAGACGAACACGCCCTCGCCCTGCTTGTACATCGGCTGCAGGTCGGAGAGGTTCCATCCGTAGGGCATGGCCGAGCCTACCATCCAGATATCGTCTATATTGATGCGGCTCACGCTGACGGTCATATCCTCAAGGTCGGCCGTGACGGTGTAGAGGCCGTCCTCGCTCACGTGGAGCGGCTCGGCGCCGGCATTGCCCGTCTCGTCATAGACGAGGGTGTAGGCGTTGCCCTTAGTACCATAGAACGGCGTGTCGGAGTAGCGGTCGGGCGTGAGCTTGAAGTCGCCGGCATTGAGGAAGCCGGTCCACGTGTAGCCATCGTCCATGCCGGCGTCCATCTTCACCGCTTCGGCGAGACTGCTGCCGGCCGGGTTGGCCGTGCCGCTGATAAACAGCTCGTTTCTGGGCTGGTCGTAGGGGGTGACGGTAAGCGTCAGCGTGCTGGTCTCGGGCAGCTGGTAGGTGGCTGCCTCGGGCTGCATGGCGATGAGCCTCACCTGGAAAGAGGTCGGCGTGCCTGCCACACCGTTCCAGCCGGTGAGCATGCGGTTGAGCTGCGCCGTGGTGAGCGCGTACGACCGTGCGTCAGGGGCGAGGCGGATGGTGTCGGTGGTGTAGGTGTCCGACCCGTCAATGCCCATCTGGAGGTAATAGACCACATCGCCCGAGAGATTGGAGGCCGCGTTCCATGTGAACGTCACGGCCGTCTCCTGCGCCTTGTCGGCGGTCAGCGTGATGGCGGTGTCAGGCGTACTCTTGAGCTGCATGACATCCTCCGGCCGGGTGAGGGAGAAGGCGTTGTCGTCGGAGTTGCAGGCCGTGAAGCCCGCAACCGACAGCAGGAGGAGGAAGATATGTAATAACTGCTTTTTCATTTTCTTGTCTTGTGATTATAGATTACCGATTACTTGCTCAACTGGTCCCAATAGGGGTTCTGCACCAGCTTCGGGTTCTTGTCAATCTCCGTCTGGTGGATGGGGAACCAGTAGTAAGCCTTGCGATAGACACGCGTGATGTAGGGCTTGCGCTGGTAGAAGCTCGAGGCGTCCTTGCCGTCGAAGTTCATGCCGTAGAAGTCGCCCGACAGCGTGGTCTCGGCCTCTTTCCAGCGGCGCAGGTCGTCGTAGCGGGTACCCTCGGCGCAGAGCTCCACGCGGCGCTCGGCATGGATGAGCTTGCGCATGGCGTCCTGGTCGGCGAGGTTGACGTGGATGTAGTTGTTGTCGGTGGCACCGGTGGTGTACTGGCGCACGCCGGCACGCTCACGGATTTTGTTGAGATAGGTGAGTATTTCCTCATTGCCCGGGTCGCACTCGTTGAGGGCCTCGGCGTAGCTGAGGTAAGCCTCGGCCAGGCGGTAGATGATGCCCGGACGGTAGTTGTAGGAGTTCTGCTTGATGTTGTCCTTGGGGTTGACGCGCTTGCGCATCAGGTAGCCGTTCTGCGGAGCGTCGTGGGTGTGGTTGTTGTCGGCGCCGCCGTTGAAGAAGTTGTACTGGCGGTCCTCAGAGGGGAAGTAGGCCCCGTTGAAGTTGACCGACACATAGAAGCGCGGCTCGCGGTGGCAATACATGTTGTAGGTGCCTGACTTGGTGATGCAGTTGCCGTTCTCGGCCTCGAACTTGGTGCCGGAGCGATGCTCGTCGGCCGTGGAGAAGCCCGTCTCCTCGTACTTCGAGTCGGGGTCGGTGATGGGCAGTCCGTTCTCCATGAAGAACGCGTCAACGAGGCTCTGGGTCACGCCGAAGCCGCCGTTACCGCCCGAACCGTTAGGCGTGGCGTTGCGCTCATAGTTCTGGTAGTTGACCGACGGGCGGGCGAAGAGTATCTCGGTGTTGCCGGCATCCTCGCTCTTGAGAAACGCGTTCTCGTAGGAGAGGAAGGGGTCGATGGTGGTCTTGTTCTCGTCGGCGTACTCGATGTAGAGCTTGTGGCCGGAAGCCTCGGCCTTGTCGATGAGGTCCTTGCAGGCGTCGGCAGCCACGCGCCACTTGGCGGCGTCGTACTGGGTGCTGAAGAGGTGCTCGCCGTTGGCATTGACAAAGTTGGCGTAGTCGCTGTTGCCGTTGACCAGCGGACTGGCGTCGAACAGCAGCATGCGGGCGCGGATGGCCAGGCACATCAGCGAGGTGATGCGGCCGTATTTCTGTGACTCGCTGTAGCGGGCCGGCAAAATCTTGGAGCAGGCCAGCATCTCGTCGGAGCACCACTTGATCACATCCTCATAGGGTGTCTGCGTCTCCATCATGTCGGAGAGCGAGGCGTTGACGGGCCACACGTAGTCGGGCTTGAAGGGGATGGGGCCGTAGGTGTTGGCCAGCAGGTAATAGTAGTAGGCCTGCAGGAAGCGGCACTCCGTCTTCATATAGGTCATCTCGCGCTCCGAGATGTCCTGGTCGACAAGGGCATGCGCCTGCTCGCGGAAGATGTTGGCCTCGCGGATGCGCTGCGGCAGCAGGGCCCAGTAGTTGCCGTTCCAGTCGCTGGCCGGCGTCCACTCGCCAAGTATCATGGGGATGACCTGGTTGCCGAACTGCCGGTAACGCTCAGGGATGGTGGCGTCGTCGCCAAAGAGCATCCAGCCCAGGTCGAAAAGATAACCGTCGTAGCAGTCGGGAATGGCTGAATAGACATTGGCGAGCCACTGCTCCACATGCGTCTTGTCATTGAACACATTCTCCATGTCCAGTTCCGTATCCGACTCCTTGTCGAGGTAATCGGAGCAGGAAGAGAGGAGCGGCAGGCAGGCTGCCAGTATGATAATGTATGATTTGAATCGTTTCATGACTATGTTTCCTTATGATTATTTCCAAGCAATTAGAAGGTAAGGTCCATTCCGAACATGACTGAGCGCATGGACGGATACTTCAGACCGTCTGACGTGTCAAGCTCGGGATCCCACAACTTGAATTTGGAGAGGAAGAACAGGTCGTTGCCGCTCACATAGAAGCGGATGTTCTTTCCGTAGATCTTGTTGGTCCAGGCCTGCGGCAGGGTGAAGCCCACCTCGACCATCTTCAGCCTGAGGAAGCTCATGTTCTTTTTCCACCAGGTGGAGGCGACGTTGTTGTTGGGGTTCTCGTTCGACGACAGTCTCGGCCAGAACACGTTCTGCGAGGGGTTGTCCTCGGTCCAGCGGTCGTTGTAGTTGGCATAGATGTTGCCCAGCACGCCCTGTCCGCTTCCGGGAATGAAGTAGCTGTTGCCGCCGATGATGCGGTAGGCGTCGCCCGTGCCTTGGAAGAAGAAGTTGAAGTCGAAGGCCTTGTATTTCACGTTGCCGCCGAAGCCATAGACGATGCGCGGGTCTGAGGTGCCGCCGATGTAGCCCTCATCCTGGTCGGTGATGATGTTGTCGCCGTTCATGTCCTTGTACTTGATGTCGCCGGGGCGCACCTTGGCGCCGAGCTGCGGCTGGGGCTGTCCGGCCTTCACGTTGCCGTCGGCGTCGAAGTCGTCGGCCGTATAGAGGCCCACGGCCTGGTAGCCCCACAGCGTGTTGATGCTGCGGCCCGTGATGGAGCGGTAGGTGCCCTTGATGCTCTCGGGCTCGTCCTTCTCAATGATCTTGTTGCGGGCATAGGTGAAGTTGCCGCGGGCACTGAGCTCCAGATTCTTGTTGATGCGCTTGTGATAGGTGACGGAGGCGTCAACACCGTGGTTGTCCACCTTGCCGTAGTTGGCCCAGGGGCTGTTGATGTAGCCCACCTGCGTGGGTATCGTACTGCGCTGCATGAAGATGTTGGTGCGGTGTTCCTTGAAGAAATCAACCTGCACGTTAAGGGCATTCCACAGTCCGATTTCAAGTCCGAGGTTGGTTTTCACCGAGGTCTCCCACGTGAGGTCGGCCACGCCGTAGTCGCCCTCCTGGATGCCGCCACGGTAGTAGTCGCCCTTGTAGCCCCAGTTGTAGCCTGAGGCGTTGGTGTTGATGGTCGTGATGTAGGCGAAGCGGCGGCCGCCGATGTCGTCATTACCCAGCTTACCGATTGAGCCTCTGAGTTTCAGCAGGTTGATAGTGCCGCGCAGGGGAGCCATGAAGCTCTCCTCAGAGATGACGTAACCCAGGGCGATGGACGGGAAGAAACCGTAGCGGTGGCCCTTGGCGAAGTTCTCGGAACCGTTGTAGCCGAAGTTGAACTCACCGATGTAGCGGTTGTCGTAGGTATATGACAGACGGCCCGCAATGCCCTGTGTGCGCTTGGGCTGCACGTCGCCCCAGTCGTAGCTGCGCTGGTTGTAGAGGAACAGGGCATTGACGCTGTGCTTCTTGGCGAACACGCGGTCGTAAGACAGCGAGCCCTCAAGATAGGTGCTCTGGTTGCCGAAATTGGCGCTGCTGGAATGGGAAAGGGCCTCGGTGCCGTACTTCAGGATGGAATGTACGAGGTTGCCCGATGCGTCGCGGGAATGTGCCACACTGTAATAGTCGGGCGTGCGGCCGCGGGTGACGAAGTTCTCACTGTAGTTGTCGAATGAGAACACCACCTTGGCCTTCAGTCCCTCGAGGAGCATCTTCAGGTCCTGCTCCACCGAGAAGAGTGACTGTATCTGCGCGTGGCCGCTGCGGTAGTAGCCCTGCTGCGTGCTCATGGCCCAGGGGTTGTAGCGCTCGACCGAGGCGATGGGGATGGTGCCGTCGGAATAACGCGTGGGATGAACGTAAGGCGGGGTCTCAAAGGCTTTGGCAAACACCTCGTCGGTGCTGCTGTTCGACTTGCGCAGGTTCTGCAGATAGCCACCGATGTTGAAGCGCAGCAGGGTCGTCGGCGTAAGGTTCAGGTCGACGTTGGCGCGCATGTTGTAGCGGGTGAGCTTGCTGCCCGTGTCGTAGTCGAGCGTCGGGTCGGTCTCCATGATGCCGTCCTCGTGATAGACCGAGGCCGTCAGCGAGTAGCGGAGTATCTTGGTGCCGCCCGAGACGGTGAGGTTGGCACGCGTCGAGTAGGCGTAGTCCTTCGTGATGGCGTCGAGCCAGTTCACATTAGGATAGAGGTCCTTGTCGTAGCCCGTATAGGTCTTCAGCACCTGGTCCTTGGAGAACATGCCCGGATTGAGCTCATTGAGCAGGTTCATATACTCGGCCGCACCAACAAACTGAGGCAGCTTGGTGGGTGTCTGGATGGACTGCTCCACACGGAAGTTGACTGAGGGCTTGGCCACCTCGCCGCGCTTTGTATTGATGATAATCACGCCATTGGCGCCGCGCACACCGTACATGGCGCTTGCCGAGGCGTCCTTCAGCACGGAGAACGACTCGATCTCAGCCGGGTCGATGTCGTTGAGGCTGCGCTCAACGCCATCAATCAATACCAAAGGCTTGCTGCCGCTGCCAAAGGTGGAGATACCGCGAATCCAGAAGTTGGAGTCGTCATATCCGGGCTCTCCCGAGGGCTTCACGGCAATGATGCCAGCCAGCTGACCGGCGAGGTTGTTGCTGAGCGAGCGCGAGGAGCCCACCTGCAGGTCGCTGGGCTGGACGGTCTGGATGGAGCCTACCACCGAAAGACGCTTCTGCGAGGCGAAACCGGTCACCACAAGCTCCTGCAGCTCGTTCTTGTCCTCCTTCATCACGACGTTGAAGCTGATATCCTTGCCGACGGTAATCTCCTGCTTCTTGAAGCCGACGTAGGAGAACTGCATGACGCTGTTCCTGTCGGGCACGGTAAGGTAGAAGTGGCCGTCAACATCGGTGATGGCCGAGGCGTCGCCGCCCTTCAGTCTGACATATACGCCAATCAGCGGCTCGTTGTTCTCGTCAGTCACAGTACCACTGACCCTAATTGGGGCAGCGGCGGTCTTAGTCTGCTGCGTCCCGTGCTGCGGCGACGGCAAGGCAAGGGCATTCATCCCTCCTCCACTGGCCAACATGCAGGTCAACGCAAAGGTGCAAAGAAATGTTTGTTTCATCTGTATTGATTTATCCGTATAATCAGGTTTTTCAACGTCAGGGAAGCCACACCCACCTTTTTATTATATACAGGGGGACGTTCTGCGGCGGTTTTGATGACATCGTTTTAACTTTCGGTAGCAAAATTAAAGAAATTCCACACACAATCCACACTGAAGTATGAGCGAAGTAGATGCGGCATCATACGCATGCCGCATAACCGTCTAAGCATCAGTAAATTTATAAAAACGATAAAAAAGTGTCAGGTAGATAAACAAATTTAACCGAATATGATTACCTTTGCATCCGATACCGAAATTACCGGCAATATGAACAAGAGAGTCTTCACTTTAATGCTGTTTTTCCTGCTCGCCGCCGCGGCGCAAGCCCAGACGCAGACCGAAAAAATTCTGAGAGGCCTTGACGAGGTATTGGCCAGGAAAGACCAGTACACGAATGAGAAGCTTCAGCACATCCAGCTGCTCAAGTCGTATCTCTCCACGACGAGCGATCCCAAGATGAGGCTCCAGATTTACCAGCAGCTCTACGACCAGTACTATGTGCTCAACTACGACTCAGCGGCGGCCTGCGTCAACAACTCGTACCGGCTGGCCGAGAAAATCGGCGACAACTACTACAGTCAGCTGTCACGGCTGGAGAAGGCCGAGCTATACTCCATAGCCGGCCTGTACAGCGAGGCCGAGGACCTGCTCGACAGCATCGGCGACCGCGGCGTGGAACCGGCATTGCAGCTGCGCAACTACATCGTCCGCTTCCGGCTCTACAGCTACTGGGCCAACTACTGCTCCAACGAGCTTTTCTCGCCAAAGTACAGCGACATGGCTTCGGCCTACCTGCGCAAGGCCATGCCCCTCATGGACAAGCGCGCGCCAGAATACGACTATTATAAAGGTGAATACGAGGTTTACGTGGAGAAAGACGACGTCAAGGCAAGGCACTACTACCTCAAGGCCATCAAGCGGCTGCCCAGGGCCTCACGCTATTACGCGATGACCGCATTTGCCCTGGCCCTCAACTACTTAGGCACCAAAGACACCCTGCACTACGAGAAATACCTCGTGGAGGCCAGCTGCAGCGACGTCATCTGCACGACCAAGGAGAACCTGGCGCTGCAGAACCTCGCCACCTATCTCTTCAAATACCACAAGGACCAGATCAACAACGCCGTGCGCTACATCAACATCTCCATGGACGACGCCAAGTCGTACAACGCCCGGCTGCGCATACTCGAAATCTCGCAGAAGCTGCCCACCATCGTCTCGTCGTATGAGTCGATACTCAAGCAGCGCAACAGCATCCTCACGCTCATCAATGTGGCCGTCGCCCTGCTCGCCATACTCCTGATGTCGGCCATCTACTATATTTTCAAGCAAAACAAGAAGATGGCCCTCCAGCGGCGGCAGCTGGCCGACAACTACCAGAAACTGTCGGTGCTAAACAGCCAGCTCGGAACCGACAACACCGAGCTGCTCAACACCAACATCAAGCGTGACCGGCTGGTGAAGCTCTACATCGACCTCTGCGCCAAATTCATCAGCCGCCTCAACAACTACACCAAGCTCGTCAGGCGGAAAATCATCGCCAACCAGGTCAAGGACCTGCTGTCAACGGTGTCGTCGTCACGCCTGTCGGAGGAGGACGCCACCACCTTCCGCACCAACTTCGACAAATGCTTCCTCGCCCTCTACCCCACTTTCAAGACCGAACTCAACGGGTTGCTCACTGACGACGGACAGCTCGACGACCCCGGCGAGGACAAGCTGTCCAACGAGCAGCGCATCTATGCCCTCATACGCCTTGGCGTGAAGGAAAGCTCCGAGATAGCCTCCGTACTCTTCTTCTCGCCCCAGACCATCTACAACTACCGCTCATCGGTCAAGAAAAAGGCAAAGGACAAGGAGGACTTCGACACCCAGGTGGGCAAGATCTGCGTCTCCTCACCCGGCGTGCTGGCCGGCGCGTGACCGTCATCTCAGCCATTTCTCACCGTCAGACAACGCGTACGGGAAACCGTGGCGGCCGCCACTGTTGAGCGAAGCGGCCACCGCAACCGGGCGAAGCGGCCGCCGCAATTGGGCGAAGCCGTCACCGCTGCCCCGCAATCCAAGCCATCCGGCAGTGGCGCTCCAGCCATCCGGCAGTGGCACTCAAGCCGTCCGGCAGTATTGTACATCACTGGTGGCAGTGTAGTGGCCGGCCTGGTGCCGGCCACCGTCCGCCGGTGATGCTTGCCTGTCCTCATCTGCGCAATCATATTTTTTTGCCCACGCTGATTTCGCTGATAGCGCAGAGACTGTCATCTGCCAGATCCGCGTTATCTGCGTGAGGAACTCTCGCTGGCGTGGGTAAAAGGTCTTTCCAAGGGCTGGTGGCCGGCACCAGGCCGGCCACTACACTGTCACCGGTGATGTACAACACTGTCACCGGTGACGCACAGCTCTACAAACTTTATCTGCTGCGCCCATTTTGGTGAACTTCGGTACATGGCCCAAAGCACAGATAGAGCGGTATTATTACCACGACGGTATCATCAGGGCTTTCCAGAACGATTGTGAGCAGATTTAGGTGGTACGCGTTATTTTATGCGCGCTGCGCAATTTTACGCGACATCGATTTTCGTCATGTACAAGCTTGCCCCATAGGGGGTGTCTGTACGTGACTATTTTCCAATAATCTTATGTCCGATTCAGGGTGACGCATTGACGAAGTCAGGAGGGTATTCCTGTATG
>CABVDL010000063.1 GCA_902497035.1 uncultured Prevotella sp. | reverse complement strand
CCAAGGGCTGGTGGCCGGCACCAGGCCGGCCACTACACTGCCACCAGTGATGTAGAACACTGCCACCAGTGATGTAGAACACTGCCACCAGTGACGTAGAACACTGCCACCAGTGACGTAGAACACTGCCACCAGGCCGCAAGCTGTGCGGTCCCCGACAGGCTACGTCTATGGTGTGGGGCTGAAATATGGGGTAGCCTTGCGAGCTTGCTCGTTGGACTACCCCATTACTTCAGACTCATGGCTCCATCAGGAGCGGAAGTCATTAGATGACGATTGTTTTTGTCTGACGAATAATTCGGTTTTTACTTACTTCATCACCTTTGTGACCTTCTGAGAACCGTCAGCATACTTCGTAACGACGATATTCAGGCCCTTGACGGCCGTCTTGCTGGCCACGCCGGCAGGAGTGTAGTACATAGTGGAAACCGCCTTTACAGCGGCGTTCTCGACACCCTTCACAGCGGTCAAAACAGGCGTGTCGGCCCCGTCGATGGAAATGCCGTATTCAGCTGCATAGCCGCCGAGGAAATACTGGTAGAGCTTGGCCTGCTTGTCATTGAGCACCTCTACGTTGAGCCAGTTGCCCTGGGTCGTCGTTTCTCTGCTAAGGGAAGTGTCGGCGGCCTTGGTATAGACGGTGGTCAGCGTGTTGTCACTGCCAATCTCAGCGATGGTGAAGCCGTCAAGATAGGTGGGCGAGGAGTTGTTGCCATAGACGATGAACTTATGGCTGCCAAGCACGAAGATGTCGCCGCCGTTGCAGACACCGGTCGTGCGGTCCTCGGGGCTATAGAGCTGCTCGGTGCTTACCTCGCCGTCCTCAAAGGTGAAGTCGGTAAGCGGTTTCAGGCGGTTGACATAGACATAATGGTCAGTGCCGTCGGCATCCTTGTAGTAGTTGTATGTGGCCCATGAGTCTGTTCCAATGTTGTTGTCCGGGTCATATACGTTGCCGTATTCCACGGTAGGTTCGTCACCGCCCGTGAAAGTAAAGGCGACGATTCCATCGTTTTCCAGGTCCTGGGCGGCTCCGTTGGCCAGTAGCACTGCACCGCTTGGGCCAAACACATTGCCCTTGGCACGGCCGAGGAAGTCGGCACGGCCTTGTACATACTTCACCTCATTGGTGGTAACCTTCTTCTTGAGGTCAGCGCTGATAAGGGTGAACGTGGTGGTCTTTCCGGCTGGATTGCTGCCTGCGAAGCCCCAGTTGCCGACAATGGCGTTACCGGCCTCGTCGTAGCCCGTGGCCTGATTGGTGCCTATATCCACCTGGCCAATCTCTTCGTTCGTAGCGAAATTGAACACGCGCAGCTGCTGTGCTGCACGGTCATTCAGATACAGGCGGTCGTTGTAGCCATAGGCCGTGCGGTTTGTACCTTTGGCATAATTCTGAATTTTGCTTACCGGCAGAGAGCCGAGCAAGGTAACCTTGACATTGGTTTGTGCGCTGGCCGACATGGTTCCGGCCACTAATGCAGAAAGGAGTAATAATTTCTTCATAAGCCTTAGATTTTGTTTAAGTCATTATATAAAGTTGTGGTATATGTTTGCAAAAATAATAAACTCTTTTATATTATACAACGGTATTGAGTTAAAGATTTGTAAATTCGGCACAATTGAACAGTTGTATCAGAAAGTTCGGAAGTTATGAAGTCCAGAAGCTTCTGGACTTCATAACTTCATAACTTCATAACTTCATAACTTCTATAGTTCACAATAGTGGTTATGGTTTCACCACCTTCCTTGCCGGAAGCTGGTTGACCTTTACCAGATATATGCCGCGTCCCAGCTGGGAGGCATTGACCACGGCAGCATGGCCGCGGGCCACGAGTGCGCCGTTAGCCGCAAACACCTTGACGTCGGTCACCGTCTCGGGAGCCTCAATCAGGAGCTTGTCGCCGTCGAAGCGTACCTGCAGGCCGTTCTCCGCAGTCTCTACGTTGCCAATGGCCGAGGGCGTGCCCTTGACCACAGTCATCGAAGCGGGGGCAGGCGTGATGGTCTCGTTGTTCTCCGTCGGAATGGCGAATACGCCCAAGCGGTTGCCCGTGCAGATGAGGTTGCCGGCATAGTCGAAGTTCATTTCGTAGATGTAGCCACTGCCCGTAGCCACGCCCGACTTGTAGGAGCCGCGGTGCGTGAGTGCAGGAACGGAGTCGTCGGTCCAGGTCAGGTCAAAGAACTGCAGCACACCCTTGGAATCGTTGACCACCAGCATCTTGCCGTCGTTGCTTACTGCGAAGCCGGCCCCGCCCGTAGCGTCGAACAAGCCCACGTGGTCGTCGGTACCGCTGTTGAACGTGATGTTGCCATTGCGCGTGACATAGACCAGCGATGGCACGGCCTTGTTGTTGTTGCCGCTGCCGCGCAGCTGCGACACCCATGCGCCGCCGTCGCGTCCCGGCACGATATGCTCGTTGCCATTGGCCATGTATCGGCCTACGCCTAAGGTGTAGGTCGGCGCCTTGTTCCATTCGTTCACCAGTGTGCCGTCGGCCTGGCCGATGTGATAGACGCAGACCTCGTTGCCCGGTGTCCAGTCCTCATTGGTGATGAAGACCTTTGTGTCGGCCCCTGTACCATCGAAGGCAATGCCCACGGCCGATGAGCCTACTGATACGCCGTCGTTGGTGAACAGTCCGTTCTTATCTCGCGTTCCCACGAAGAACTGCTGGTATTCGTATCCGGCATCCTCAAGCCTGGCGGGGTCGGCAATATACACGCCCGACGGTCCGTCGGCCCACTCTGTCATCCAAATCTTGCCCTCCGGATCGGCTGCCATGCGGTAGTTGCTTGACGGCGTGCTGTAGCCGCGATAGGGCTTGCTGTTGACGCGTGTGTAGGTCTGGTCGTAGGCATAAATGCCGTTTGCGGCATTGGCACGACCCACGCGGTTGTTGATGTAGATATAGCCGAAGTAAGGCGACTCAGGGGTCTTTATGACGGCATTTCCGCTGACGAAGCCGCTATAGGCCGTTTCGTCGGCATACAGTTTGGTGACGCTTGTCACGGCCTCGCCGCGCAGACGCACCGACCAGTTGAGCTTCTCACCGTCGTTTCCGGGCAGTTCGTCCTGAGCAATGGTCAGCGTGTTCTCGCCCTCTTTCACGTCAACGGTCTTGCTGCCCACCTCGTTGCCCGAGCCATCGGTGAAGATGATGGCAGCGTCGGTGGCATTCTCGTTGGCCTTGAAGGTGAAGGTATAGGAGCCGTCGCCCTCACGCTTGCTTTGCAGGCCGTAGGCATAGATGTTCTTCACAACCGGCTGTGCCACGCCCTCCGTGGTAAAGGCGGTGAACGTGTTGCCGTGGAGCAGGTAGAGCGTAATGCCCTTGGCATTGGCCTTTGCGCCGGCTGCCATCACGATGGTGGCGTCGGCCTCGTCAAGGCCGGTGGTCTCCGACTTCACGAGCGTAGCCTTGTCAAGCCCTGCGGTGATGTCGTACAGACGCACGCCGCCCACCTTGTCATCCTGCACGTAAGGTGTGACCATGAACTGATGTCCGGCATACTTGAAGAACTGAATGCCCTGTGCGGCCGCGTCCGAGGCCTCCCCGGTGCATTTGCCCACGACAGCGGCATCGGTTCCCTGTGCGCCCTCGCCCATCGTAAACTCCAGCGGAAGACCTGCCTCGCCGTCGATGACGTAGTTGTCGTCGGTACGTGGCGACACGGCTATCTGTATGTCCTTGCCCTGTAGCTTCTCGCCAAACGTCGTAGCCTTGGAGGAGCCGCGGTAGGTAGTGGTCGAGAGTTTGCCGTCGGCGATGTTCATCATCAGGAATCTCACCGCCTTGCTCGAACTTGCGTTGATGCCGGTGGTGATAATCTGGCACTCGTTGGACGTGCCGTTGACGGCCAGTCCCTGCCCCATGTCGGCACGGTAGAAGTTGCAGGAGCTCTGCGTGGTGACCCAAGGCTTTGGCAGTGAGTCGAGCGACTCCCATATATAGCAGCGCAGCACGCCACGGGTGTAGCCCGAGTCAACCTTTTGTGCGCTGTACTGGTTGCGCACGCTGTTGATGCCTACCAGTTTGCCGTCGGCCGTGAAGGCGATGTCGTTGAGACTGGAGTAGAAGCCCAGGTCGCCCGACTCGCCCTGGGTGAGGCCCTCAGTCGAGAGTTCCTTTTCTATCGAGCGCGACGTATTATTAATAAGGTACAGATGCGGTGTTCCGGCATCGTTGGTCAGCACCACGGCAGAGTCGCCTCGCACGAGCATGCGCTTCAGTGTTCCGGCCATCTCCAGCTTGGCTGACGATTGCGTAAAGGAGAGCTGCGTGGGAGCGAGCGTCATGCCGTCGATGGCAGGCTCCTCATAGTTGTGGTAAAGTACCACCGGCGGCACGTAGTCGGTGGCCTCGACATGCAGCCGGGCGTAGGAGGTCTCGTTGGCCTTCACCTCTACCGTCACGTTGTCGTCGCCGAACAAGGGCTTGTAGCCGTCCTTTTCCACCTGGAAAGTGTATTTGCCGGGAGTGAGGCCGCTGAATACGAACACGCCGTTGTAGAGCGTATCCACCTGGTAGGTCTGTACCACGGTGCCGTCTTTCAGCAGGTTGACCCTGGCGCCATTGACGGGCTTCCACTGGTCGTCACTTCCGGGCGCATAGTGGTAGAGGTTGTTGGTCATCTTCTCATGCAGGTCCTTGACAGTACCCATGATGTAGCCCGTGGTCTCCGGCTTGAGTCCGAAGTAGTCGCATATGCCTCGGGCTACGCGCACGCCCTCTTGTCCGCACCAGTCCTTGTTGAGCGCGCGGTGGCGTGCGGGCTGGTAGGTGTGGAAGTAGCCCTCAAGCAGGAAGCCCGGCGTGCCATGCTTCAGCACGCCCAGATAGCCTGTGTAGTTACCATTGGTGCCATGTCGCGTGCTTGAGCTGCCATAGAACGAGATGTCTCCGCGCAGGTTGGGCTGCGTCTTGCCGTAGTAGCTCTGCGGGTCGATGATGTCTTCCCAGTGATACGTCCAGTTGGCGTTCGCCATATCCCGGCTGCCGGCCACATAGGCACTGTCGTCAACACCGCGGAAGAGATAGAGCGGATAGTTGGTGCTGCTGCCCTCAGTGGCTGAGTTGGAATGGATGGAAATGAACATATCCATGTTGTTGGCATCCACCTCCTCGCATATTTCCGACAGGGAGCGGTTGTATTTTTCCTCGTCGGCGGCACCTTTCACGTAAGGGTACGGGCCGTTCTGGGTACGCGAATACATGATGTTGTCGTGCTTTACGCCCATGCGCTCAAGCGTGCGTCCCAGCTCCAGACATTTCCAGAGGTTGGTGTTCGACTCGTAGAAGCCGCAGGTGTCGGGCCGGCCGTTGTCCAACGCCGGATAGGGAATGGTAGCCATCGGCCGGTCGTTGGGTCCCCACGAGCCATGACCGGGATTGATGTAGATACGCAGCTGGTCGGCGGCTTTCGTGGTCTGAGCCTGCGCCACAACCGTCGTCAGAGACATTGCGGACACTGCCGCACATAAAAGTAGCATTCTTCTCATGGTCAGGACTATTTAGAAACGTGTATGATATAAGCCTTGCCGTCGGGAGAGGTGAAGGCTATTTTGCCGGCATGTGCCGCAGGCTTTGGATATTGTGCGATGACCGAGTCGCCGGTAAGTGTCTGACGCTCGCCCTGAAGCGTAACAGCGATGATGGATGACGACAGCACCATTTCGCCGTCGTCCTTGTCGTTCATGCCTACGACGATGTTGTCGTCATACCATTTGGGCGCGCGCAACAGGCCGAGACTCTTGATGTTCTTGCCATTGAGGTCGCAGACGAAAGCCCCTACCCCACATATATAATACAGCACCTTCTGCCCGTTTGGCGAGAGCGATGGCCAGATGTAGCTGTATTGCTTTCCATTGGGCGAGAATACCGAGGTCTTGCCTCCCTTGGTCAGCATCAGTTGCCGGTTGTTGATGCTCAGCGCCGGCAGCGGCTGAGCCTTGAGACCATTGAGCGACTTGGCATAGAGCTTGCCCTTGTTCACCACCATGGCGTTTTCTCCGCTGAGCCTTACGCCTTGAAGATTGCGTGTGGGCGCCTGCAGCTCGGTCTTGTTGCCCGTTTGCAGGTCGACGCTCTTGAGAGAGGTCATGCGCAGGTGATGCGGTGTGTACGTGGCCTCCCGATACACTACAGCCTTTCCGCCGGAGGCAAAACGGGCATCGTAGCCCGCACCGTCGGCATTGGCCAGCACCGACGTTTGTCCAGACGATAAATCATAGCTCTTCAGACCGTGGTAGGTTGAGGTTGTCAGCAGCAGCCGGGTGCCGTCCGGACTGATGTCGGCAACCATCTCACTGCCCTCTGGCATCGGAACCTGTTCCACGCGCTGCACATTGAACACCTGTGCCATTGCGGAGAGCGGCAGAAACACTGCCAACATAAATAAAGGTTTCCTCATAGCAAGCTTGTTTAAATTGTTTATAATAGAGTGTAGTAAATAGATGTCCTTTGATCTAATCTTGCGGGAACAAGGAAAATTGTTTAAGTAATTTCAAAGCTAAGCAAAATATCAATGCCATACAAGAAAAGACGATAATAATTAATATTATTTAGCAAATCAATCTCGCGTCCCGCCCATGGAAGATTGGCAGAATCGGCATGTTGCAAAGCGATAATACGGAACCGGGTTGAGGAAACATTGAATGTCGGCGAGACAATCGGCCAACGGATAAATAATGTTAATTAACATAGCCATACTTAAAGTTATAAAATGTTTTTCGTAACTTTGGCGAAATCATAAAATCATGCTTGGGATGGGATGACCACTGTCCCCGGCTAACATCTGAGCCTACTATTTATTACACTTATGCAAAAAAGACTATTCAACGCGTTGAGATTTTGTACCGTCATCATCGGTACGGCACTGTTGGCAGCCTGTGGAGGCAGTGATGACATATTGCCCGAAGAGACCATAAAGAACCTTCCGGCCAACTCCAACACCTCCACGACAGAGGTGACAGTGACCCCCGTTTTGCCCCCCAAGGATTTCAGGGCGGTATGGATAGCGACGCTCGATCGCATTGACTGGCCCGACAATTATGGCTCAACAGCGACAAGGATTGAGAGCCAAAAGAAATATTACGAGCGCTATCTCGACTCGCTGCAGGCCTTTCACATCAATGCCGTGATGTTCCAGGTGAGGCCTATGGCCGACGCATTCTACGCCTCACCCTACGAGCCCTGGTCAAAGTATCTCAGCGGAAGACGTGGCAAAGACCCCGGATGGGAGCCGTTGCCATGGCTCATCAGCGAGACCCATAAGCGCGGCATACAGTTTCATGCCTGGATCAACCCCTACCGCATAGCCGCCCGGTCGAGCACATCAACAAGTTATCCGGCCCTTGAGAGCACCATCCCGTCGGAATGGACAAAGGATTATAATAAGGTGCGCATCTACAACCCTGCCCTGCCGGAAGTGCGGCAGCGCATTGCCGACATCGTTGCCGACCTGTTGCAGAAATACAATGTCGATGGCATCCACTTCGATGACTATTTCTATCCGTCGCTCACGCCGGACGAGTCGATGAACGACAACGTCGAATATCAAAAGTACGGCAACAAGATGGGACTGGCCAACTTCCGCAGGGCCAATGTTGACTCCATGATTATCAAGGTGCAGCAGACCATCCGCGCCATTAAGCCCAACTGCCTGTTCTCCGTTTCGCCGCAAGGCAACTACGACAACGACTACAATCAGATGTACTGCGATGTGAAGAAATGGTCGAAGAACGGATGGGTGGATGTGCTTATCCCGCAGATTTACTGGAGCACCGAGACCTTTTTCGGTCCCCGTCTGAATATATTCTCCGACCTTTCCGTTGACTCCAAGCTCATGGTGGGATACGGTCTCTACCGCTTCAGCGGCTCGGCGACCGACCCATATTACCAGACCAGTGCGGACTTGAAGAAGCAGCTCAGCCTGGCCTATGCCAACAGTAAGGTCAAGGGTGCCATCTTCTACAGTGCCAAGTGGATGCTGAGCAATCCAGTCAAAACAAATGCCGTCATCAAGGAGCAGTTTGACTCGCTTGAGCTCCCACCCTATCTCGGCCACGAGCCTATGGTGCAGCCCGCCACGCCGCAAAATGTTAGTGCCGACGGCCTGAAGCTGTCGTGGAGTGGCGTGAACAACTGCTACTACGCCGTTTATCGCAGCAACGGCGACGGCAATACGGCGACACTCGTCAGCATCACCTACGATACAACCTTCGAGGTGCCCACCAACGGCCAATACTTTGTCACGGCCGTCACTATGGGCCTCAATGCCGAGAGCAAGATTTCAACCATTGTCAAATGTGACAAGGAGACATCCGGCATTCACAACATCACCATGTAGGCGAATTGAGAGGTCCGGAAGCTCAGAATTGCAGAAGTCCGGGAGCTCAGAATTCCAGTCGTGTGCCTATGTATCTGGCAATCAGATAATCATAGGGTAAGGACGGGACTTCTGTACTTCCGGACTTCTGTATTCAGTATTCAGTATTCAGTATTCTCTACTTCTTTGCCAGCCACTTATTTTCTGTCCTCATTGATGAGCTTCAGCAGGTGCTCGACGGCCTCGCTCTCGGGGATGGCGTGCTCGACACACTCCTTGCCCTTGTAGAGAGACACTTTACCGGGGCCGGCACCCACGTAGCCGTAGTCGGCGTCGGCCATCTCGCCCGGTCCGTTGACGATGCAGCCCATGATGCCAATCTTCAGTCCTTTCATGTCTTTCGTGGCCTCATGTATGCGCTTGATGGTGTCGCGCAGGTTGTAGAGCGTGCGTCCGCATCCGGGACAGCTGATGTATTCGGTCTTTGAGGTGCGCAGCCGTCCGGCCTGCAGGATTGCGAATGCGGTGTCTGTAATGGCTTCTGGTGCGATGTTTCCATCGTTCATGAGCCACAGGCCGTCGGTCAGTCCGTCCATCATCAGCGCGCTCATATCGGCCGCTGCCTCCAGCTGGAACTCCTCCTTGTCGTTGAGCTTGTACATCTGGGCGAAGACGACGGGGTTGCTGAGTCCGGCCGTCATCATCTCATGCACTAAGGCGCGCTGGCTGCCGAGCCGGTTCTGGTGGTTGCTCGTGCACACCACCACCACGTTCGGGTTAGCTTTCAGACAAGCCAGGTATTCCTCCGACGGTGTGCCGAACTGCAGCACGAGGAATTTCACCCTGGCCTCGAGCATGCCCACGAAGGGCATGGCCACGACGGGGAAAATGGGCGCCCACTCTGCCCCACTCCACTGCCCGTCCTTGAGCTTGCCCTCCTGCAGCATCCGGGCGTAGAGCTGGTAATCGACGATGTAGCGCTGGCCGGCGGTGATGTGATTGGGCAGCGTGGAGCCGACGTAGAGGTAGTCGGGACGCGGGGATGGCGCATATACCACGGTGGAAGGCTCGGACGGGGTTGCCGTAGAGGCGCTGGCGATGACGACCGGTACCTGGCGGCCTCCGACGATGCCGACGGGGCTGGTGGCGCGGCGCTCGGGCCTCAGCCAGTTGAAGGCGGCGCAGGCCTCGCCCGGTATGAGCACATGACCGGCCTTGCGGCCGATGTAGTCAACGAGATGGCGGGCCACGGGTATCTCAGCCTCGGGTTCCTCGGTGAGCGACACGCGCACGGTGTCGCCGATGCCGTCGGCCAACAGTGCGCCGATGCCCACCGCACTCTTGATGCGTCCGACCTCGCCCTCACCGGCCTCGGTCACGCCGAGGTGGAGCGGATAGTGCATATCCTCCTTGTTCATCGTATCGACGAGCAGGCGCACCGAGCGCACCATGACCACGGTGTTGCTCGACTTGATGGAGATGACGACGTCGTCGAAGTGCTCGCGCTTGCAGATGCGCAGAAACTCCATGCAGCTCTCGACGATGCCTTCTGGCGTGTCGCCGTAGCGGTTGCGTATGCGGTCGGACAGCGAGCCGTGGTTCACGCCGATGCGTATGGCGGTGTGGTGGGCCTTGCAGATGTTGAGGAATGGCACGAAGCGGTCCTCAATCTTCTGCAGCTCCTCGGCATATTCGGCGTCGGTGTACTCGTGCTTGATGAAGCGCCGGGCAGGGTCAACGTAGTTGCCTGGGTTGATGCGCACCTTCTCGGCATAGAGGGCGGCCACGTCGGCCACGTTGGGGTTGAAGTGGACGTCGGCCACGAGCGGTGTGCTGAAGCCGTCGGCTCGTATGCCGGCACTGATGTTCCTAAGGTTCTCGGCCTCTCGCCTGCCTTGCGTGGTGAGGCGCACTAGCTCGCCGCCAGCCTTGATGATGCGCTCTGCCTGGGCCACGCAGGCCTCGGTATCGTTGGTGTCGGTGGTGGTCATCGACTGTATGCGTATGGGGTTGTCGCCGCCCATGTTGAGCGCGCCGATATGCGCCACCGATGTCTCCCGCCGATGATAGTTAAACAGGTCCATGGCTCAGCACTTGAATTTATAGTCCTTTATCTCAGCGAGTTCCTTGTTGGCCTTCTCTATTTTCTGTCCCAGTCCGGCCTTCCAGTCGTCCACCTTTTTGGCGATTTCCTCGTCGCCGAGGGCTATCATCTCCGCAGCGAGTATGGCCGCGTTCTGTGCGCCGTTGACGCCCACGGTAGCCACTGGGATGCCCGGCGGCATCTGTATGATGGAGAGCATGGCGTCGAGTCCGTCGAGCATGCCCTTGATGGGAACGCCGATGACGGGCAGTGGGGTAGAGGCGGCTATGACTCCGGGCAGTGCGGCGGCCATGCCGGCGCCGGCGATGATGACTTTCACGCCACGTGCCTTGGCACCCTTGGCAAACTGCTCCACGGCATCGGGTGTGCGGTGTGCCGACAGCGCATTTATCTCAAACGGAATTTCCTGTGCCTCAAGCCATTTGCAAGCTTTCTCCATGACGGGAAGGTCGCTTGTGGAACCCATGATGATACTGACTAATGGTTTCATAATATCGTTGATATTTATATGTTTCTTTCTGCCGTTCAGATGATGGCCCAGAAGCCTGCGACCATGCCGATGAGGAAGCCCACGACCACCTGCGAGAGCGAGTGCTGGCGCAGGAGCATGCGGCTGGTGCCTACCATGCCGGCGATGATGAGGATGACGCAGAACCACCACATCGGGTTGAAGGCGAAGAGTATGGAGTAGGCCAGCAGCGCTCCCTCGAAGCCGCCGATGGCTGCCGTATGGGTGGAGACCTTCCACCACACGTTGATGACGGCGCAGATAATCTGGATGACGAGTGCCGCCATGAGGATGTTGGCCATGAACTGCGGTATATGGCGGAATACCATGAGGTAGTAGCAGCCGAAATAGCTGATGATGGTGATGACGTAAGGCACCAGCCTCCGCTCCTTTGTGCTTAGCTGCATGCGCGTCCAGCCCTGATAGTTGCGGTAGGCGTGGATGAGCAGGGTAGGGAGGAGGATGGTGAAGATATACACCATGAGCAGCACCGTGAGCTTGTATTGCCACGGCGCGAGGCTCATGTAGCTGAAGATGAACAGGGCGCCCAGCCCCACCAGCGGCAGGTAGAACGGCGTGAGCACCATGCTCATCACACGTGCGGCGATGATGATTTGTTTCTCTCTCATAGTCATTGTTTTCTCAGTCGTGCCACGGGCAGGGATAGTTGCTCCCGGTATTTGGCCACGGTGCGGCGCGCTATGGGGAAGCCTTTTTTCTTCATCATTGCTGCCAGGGCGTCGTCGCTCAGCGGCTTGTGCTTGTCCTCGTTGTCGATGAGGTCGCGCAGGGCGAGCTTTATCTTTCGTGTTGACATCTCCGTGCCGCTGTCGGTGACGTAGCTGTCGGTGAAGAAGAAGCGCAGTGGGAAGGTGCCCCAGCGGGTCTGCGCGTACTTCATGTTGCTCACGCGCGAGATGGTGGAGATGTCGAGGTTGGTCTTCTGTGCGATGTCTTTCAGGATCATCGGCTTGAGGTCGGCCTCGTCTCCCGTCTGGAAGTATTTCCGCTGCCAGTCGATGATGGCCTTCATCGTGACGTAGAGGGTGTGTCGCCGCTGCTTGATGGCCTCGATATATCCCTGTGCCTTCTCCACCTTTTCCTTGGCGTAGAGCAGGGCCTCCTTCTCCTGTCGGTTCATGTTGTGGCGGTTGTTGCGGTAGGTATCGACCATGTCGGCAAACGACGGCGATATTTTCAGGTCGGGAATGCGGCCGTGGTTGAGCGTGAACGTCACGTGCCCGTCGTCGTCGGTGTCGATGATGAAGTCGGGCGTAATCTGCTGTATGTTGCGTCCCTCAGTCTCTCCGAGCGCTGCTCCGGGCTTTGGGTTGAGCTTCGTTATCTCCTGCCTCACATAGTCGGCCTGCTCCTTTGTGAGCTGCAGGGACTGGGCTATCTTGTCCCAGTGCTTTTTGGTGAACTCGTCGAAATGGTCTTTGATGACCTTCTCCATGAGGTCGCGGACGACGCTTTTGCGCCGGGTGCGTATCTGCAGCAGCAGGCACTCCTGCAGCGAGCGCGCGCCTATGCCTGGCGGGTCAAAGGTCTGCAGCTTGTGCAGCACGTCCTCAATCTCCCTCACCGGCACGTCGATGTTGTGGTAGATGGCCAGTTCGTCGTCGATGTCGTCGAGCGACTTTCGCAGCAGTCCGTCGCTGTCGAGCGAGCCTATGAGGTATTCCATGATGTCGTGCTGCTGTGGCGTGAGCTCCAGCTCGCCCATCTGCTCCTTGAGATTGTCGTAGAAAGAGGTGGTGCTGCCCCAGACCATTTCCTCCTTCTCGGCGTCGTCGTTGCCGGCGGAGCCGTTAGAGGTAGGCTCAGGCATGTCGTCGTCGGCGTTGAGACTCTCCAGGGCATTGTCGAGGGCTTCCTCGCGTTCCTCGCGCTCGGTCTTGTCCTCGTTGTCGTCGCTGTCGAAGTCGTCCTTTTCCTGCACCGTGTCGTCGAGGTCGTCGTGCCGCTCCTCGAGGGCGGGGTTGTCGTCGAGCTCGGCGCTGATATTCTGTTCGAGCTCAGCCAACGGCATCTCCAGCAGCTTCACCTGCAGCATCTGCTGCTGCGAGAGACGCTGTTGCTGTACCTGCTGCTGCGTCTGGGTCTGTATGAGTTTCTGTGCCATGGTCTTGTTTTCTTGACGACGCAAAGATAGCTAAAATATTTGGGCCGCGTAGCAGTAGGGCGTATTTTTTTCCCTGAGTGACTTTTGGCGAGGACGATATGGCCTGAATTGCGTTGCGATATGGCCGGACCCGCCAAACAAAAAAACTTTTTTTCCACTGTAACGTTTGGAGGTGTTTTTACGTTTATTGTATTGGAAGCGCTCCGATAATTGACAACATAAAAAATGCGAATGCTATGAGAAAAATATTAGTGATGGTCATGCTGATGACCCTGGCCCTTGGCAGTGCCTCCGCGCAGACCGTGGATGGCCTTGTCAATACCTACTCAACGGTGAAGGGTGTGGAAAAGACCCGTGTGGGAAAGGCGATGATGCGCCTCGGCTCGGTCTTCCTAAAGGACAAGAGCCGCGATTTATCCCGTATCGCCAAAGGCATCAACTCGGTGCTGGTGCTTGACCTCAGCGAGTGTTCCAAAGACGTCAGGCGACGCTTTGCAGCGGCCGTTGACTCGCTCGACGACGCTGCCTACACTTCCGTCATCGAGACGCACGACGGCGACGACCACGTGCGTATCCTCGGCAAGCCCGACGGCAACGACATGCGTGACGTGGTGATTATCTCCATCGACAACGACGACTGCACGCTCGTGCGCCTTGAGGGGAAAATCAAGGGTAAGGACGTGAAAAGTCTCATCGACGACTAACCGCCGCTACGCTGATGGAGGCCTCGAGGTTTAAGCAGCTTTTCCTGCCCCAGAGCGGCCGGCTCTATGCCGTGGCTTTGCGGCTGACGGGCAACAGCCAGTCGGCGGAAGACCTGGTGCAGGACACGCTGCTCCGTCTGTGGATGAAGCGCGACAGTCTGCCGCCGGGCTTTGATGCCGCCGGCTATGCGGTCATCACGCTGCGCAATATCTTTCTCGACGGCAAGCGCCGCAGGGAAATTCAGGAGACCGACGAGCCGCTGGAGCAGCTGGCCTTGGCCAGCGACGGCCGGCTGGAGGCCGACGAAAGTCAGGCCGACGACGTGGCACTGGTCAGGCGGCTCATCAGCCAGCTGCCGCCCAAGCAGCGCATGGTCATCACGATGCGCGACCTTGAGGGACTCGACAGCCAGGAGATGCGGCGGGCCACGGGACTCTCCGACATCAACATCCGCACTTTGCTCAGCCGTGCAAGGAGCACGGTGCGCCAACAATTTAAAAAACTTTCTGCCAATGGACGCTCAGAATATTAAGGCTTTGCTCAACAAATATGACAACGCGCTGACCTCGGCCGCTGAGGAGCGGCTGCTCGAGGCTGCGCTCGGAGGCGACGTGCCGGAGGAACTTGCCGGCGAGGCCACCTACTTCATGGCGCTGCACGGGCTGCGAGGCAACGGCGATGACGCATGCCCCGGACTGGCCGGTCGGCTCTCAAGACAGGTGGACCGGTGGAACGCCGTGGAGAAGTCGTCGGGCAGCAGGGCGCGGCGCATGAGCCTCAGAGTGGTGAGCATGGTGGCCGCCTCGCTGCTGCTGCTCTTCTCGCTCGGCATCTATCTCAACAGCCGGCACAGCGAGCCTGCGGTGGCTGCCGCACAGCTTGATACCTTCAGCAACCCGGAGGATGCCTCTGCAGCGGCCGGAAAGGCCCTGGCAAAATTCTCGCTGGCCCTCAACAAGGGACTGGGAAAGATGAACAGGGTGAATATTCAATAATAAGCAAATAAAGAAGAAAACATGAAGCGAATGATACTACTGCTCGCCTGCGTATGTGTGGCCCTGACGGCGATGGCGCAGGACGCACTTTTCAAGAAATACGGCAATACTCGGGGCGTGGAGACGGTGTTTATCTCCAAGGCCATGCTGAGCATGATGCCGACGGTGGAGGTCAACGACAAGCGCATTGCCTCGAAGAAGATAGACCGCATCCAGATATTGTCGTGTGAGCGGCCGTCGATGGTGCGCGCCATCAAGGCCGAGGCCCTGGCCTGTTTTGAGCGGGGCCGCTACGAGGAGATGATGCGCATGCGCGACGATGACGACCAGACCATCATCTACAGCAAGGCGTTGGGAAAAGGCATCAATGAGTTTGTGCTGCTTGAGGTGGAGCATGACGAGATCAACATCATCAATATCCGCGGCCGCATCACGCTGAGCGACATCAGGCATCTGGCTGACTGACGGAGCATGGATAAGTATTCTGCGCAATCCGCGTAAGCGCATAGTTTTTTAGCTTACGCTGATTTCTGCTACCGACGGCTGGTGGCCGACACGAGG
>CABVDL010000062.1 GCA_902497035.1 uncultured Prevotella sp. | reverse complement strand
GGTTTATCCCCGCCCTAACCCCCGGATGGCAACAACATGGGAAATAATCACGTGTCATCCTGCGGGGTTAGGGCGGGGATGAACCCCGCCCCTACGGTGGAACGTGCGCTGCAGGGGCCGTTGGGGTCTCAAGTCCGCCGTCGCCTAAGGTCAGCAGGCGGTGTGGAACCATGTAGTGCGCTGCAGGGGCCGTTGGGGCCGTTCAGTTGCAGCTTATCTCACCACAAATTTCCGGCCGGCGCGGATGTAGATGCCGGCGATGAACAAGGCTTACAAAACTTATTTCTTCCGCTCAATGACGTAGTCGAGATAAGCCGAAAGACTATCCTTTACAGGTCCGTCCTGCAAATCGACATCAAGCAGGGCCTTACTCTCGGCATGCAATTCCCACATGCGTTTCTCAGCGTAGTCAATACCGCCATGAAGCTTGGTAAACGCCACCAAACGGTCAATCTCGTCCTTGGTCACGACACCATCCTTCACCTTATGGGCAAGAGCCGTCATCTTTGGGTCGTTCGTCGTGTTGAGCGCATAGATAACGGGCAGCGTCAACTTACCCTCTGCCATATCGTTACCCGTCGGCTTTCCTATCTTCGACTGGTCATAATAGTCGAATATATCATCCCTAATCTGGAAAATAATGCCAAGGTTGCGGCCAAAATTCTTGGCGTTATCAATCTCTTCCTCATCGGCACCAGCACTCAGTGCGCCAATAGCCGAACAAGCCTCGAAGAGCGCGGCCGTCTTTTGCTTTATTACCTGATAATAGGCATCCTCAGAGAAATCTTTTGAATGGATGTTGGCCAACTGCAGCAGCTCGCCGTTTGACAGCGTACGTCCCAGCTCAGCGAGATAGCGCACGATGGTCTCATTGTGGGTGTAACTGACGTGAAGCAAGGCAGTGGAAAGAATAAAATCGCCCACCAACACGGCCACTTTGTTGCCATACATATTGTTGACCGATGCCTGCCCGCGGCGCTCAGCACTATCGTCAACGACATCATCGTGGACAAGAGAGGCCGTGTGGAGCAGCTCCAGGCCCACAGCAGCATGCTGAGTGACGTCGGTCACCTCGCCAAAAGCCTTTGCGATAAGCAGGATAAGCATGGGGCGCATGCGCTTGCCCGTACGTTGACGAATATGGTCGAGAGCCTGCTGCAAAAGCCCGTCAGAATGAGTCATCGCCTTATTGAAAAGCTCGGTGAAATCATCCAATTCTGATGCTATCGGCTGCTTGATAATTGATAAATAATCCATCGATGATATTTATTTATTGCAAAATTAATGCTTTTAGTCCAAAGTATTGCAAGAATTTAGTAATTTTACAAAGAAAATAGAATTAATAGGATGAAGAAACTCTTTCTTTTAGATGCTTACGCGATAATCTTCCGCGCCTACTATGCATTCATCAAGCGGCCAACCATCAACTCGAAAGGCTTGAACACCTCAGCCATCCTCGGCTTCTGCAACACGCTCAAGGAAATCATCGACAAGGAGCATCCCGACTACCTCGGCGTGGCTTTCGACCACGGCAAGACGTTCCGCCACGAGGCATTTCCCGACTACAAGGCCCAGCGGGAGGCCACACCCGAGGACATCAAGCTCTCGGTGCCATATATCCAGCAAATTCTCTCGGCCATGCACATACCCATTCTCATGGCCGACGGCTACGAGGCCGACGACGTCATAGGCACGCTCGCCACTAAGGCAGGGGCCGAGGGCATAGACACCTTTATGCTCACGCCCGATAAAGACTACGGACAGCTCATCCGCCCTAACGTCTATATGTACCGGCCGCGCCATGGCGGAGGCTACGACATCATCGGCGAAAAGGAGATAGAGGAGAAATACGGCATCACTACCCCAGCCCAGGTGATTGACCTGCTCGCACTCATGGGCGACACGGCCGACAACTATCCCGGCTGCCCTGGCGTAGGAGAGAAGACGGCTGTCAAGCTCATCAACCAGTTCGGGTCGGTAGAGCAGCTGCTCAGTCACACCGATGAGCTAAAAGGAAAAATGAGGGAAAAAGTGGAGACGGCACGCGACGACATCAAAATGTCGAAGTTTCTTGCCACCATTCGTACGGATGTTCCAATCGAGCTTTCACTTGACGACCTACAGATGAGGACGCCCGACAAGCAGCAGCTCACCAAAATCTTCGATGAATTGGAGTTCAAGCGCTTCACGGAAAGGTTTCTAAACAAGCGTGACGAAAAACAAAATAATGTTAACCCGCAGCTCTCTCTGTTCGCCGAAAAACCAGCCAACGGGTCGGAAGCTGAGGAAAACGCCACTCTCGCGACACTTAAAACCACTCCTCACAACTACCAACTCATTGACACTGAGGAGGAAGCAGAGCGATTACGTGACTTTTTATTGACAACGGAAATTGTCAGTCTGGACACGGAGACCACATCGACCAATGCGATGGAAGCCGAACTGGTGGGACTTAGCTTTGCCGTGAGGCCATTCGAGGCCTGGTACGTCGCCATCCCCGCAGAACGCAGTGAGGCGCAGCGCATGGTGGAGATTTTCCGTCCGGTGTATGAGAACGAAGCCATACTTAAAGTGGGACAGAACATCAAATACGACTATGAGGTGCTACGGCAGTACGGCATCGACATCCAGGGCAAGCTCTTCGACACAATGCTCGCCCACTACATCATACAGCCCGAACTGCGTCACAACATGGACTACATGGCCGAGACGCTCCTCCACTATCAGACCGTACACATCGAAGAGCTGATAGGCCCCAAGGGGAAGTCGCAGCGCAACATGCGCGACCTCGAGCCCGGTGAGGTATATGAATATGCGGCTGAGGATGCCGACGTCACACTGCGACTGAAGGACGTGCTTGAGCCTAAATTAAAAGAGGTGAACGGCGAACGGCTGTTCTGGGACATCGAGATGCCACTGGTGAGGGTGCTGGCCGACATGGAGCTAAACGGCGTCTGTCTCGACACCACATCGCTCCAGGACACCCAGCGCGCCTTCACCGAGCGCATGAACCAGTATGAGCAGGAGGCGCTAAAGGAAGCAGGGTGCAACTTCAACATCTCCTCACCCAAGCAGGTGGGCGACATTCTCTTCGGGCAGATGAAGCTCATTGATAAACCAAAGAAAACAAAGTCGGGGCAGTATGTCACATCGGAGGAGGTGCTGCAGCAGCTGCGCGGCAAGGCAAAGATAGTAGATGCCATTCTCAACTACCGTGGCGTGAAGAAGCTCCTCAGCACGTATGTGGAGGCGCTTCCTAAGCTCATCAACCCCAAGACGGGCCACATCCACACCTCGTTCAACCAGGCCATCACTGCCACTGGACGCTTGTCGTCGAGCGACCCCAACCTTCAGAACATTCCAGTGCGTGACGACGACGGCAAAGAGATACGCAAGTGTTTCATACCTGAGCCAGGATGCCGCTGGTTCTCAGCCGACTATAGTCAGATTGAGCTGCGCCTGATGGCTCATCTCTCAGGCGACGACAACATGATAGAGGCGTTCAGGGAGGGCTTCGACATACACCGCGCAACGGCAGCTAAAATATGGAAGGAGCCGATGGAAAGCGTCAGCGACAGTCAGCGCAAAAAGGCCAAGCAAGCCAACTTCGGCATTATCTACGGCATCACGGCCTTTGGACTGGCGCAGCGCATGGACATTCAGCGGAGTGAGGCCAAGCAGCTCATTGACGACTATTTCAAGACCTTCCCCAAGGTTCACGAATATATGGAGGCCGCAAAAGAGCGTGCCAGCGACAAGGGCTATGCCGAGACCATGTACGGCCGCCGCCGTTATCTGCCCGACATCCACTCCCACAACCCCACAGTGAGGGGCTTTGCGGAGCGCAATGCCATCAACGCGCCCATCCAAGGCTCGGAGGCCGACATCATAAAGATAGCCATGATAAGAATATGGCGAAGGTTCAAACAGGAGGGCTTGAAGTCGAGGATGATACTTCAGGTGCACGACGAGCTCAACTTCTCCGTTGTGCCTTCTGAGGCCGAGAAAGTGGAGAAGATTGTATTGGAAGAGATGCAGGGTGCAGCCAAACTAAAAGTGCCACTCATTGCAGATGCCGGATGGGGCGATAACTGGTTGGAGGCTCACTGATGTAGAAGTACCCTTTTCGTGGGAAAAAGTCAGCTTTTTGTCGCCACAGCCCCACCCTACTGACCCACAAAACAGGCAAAAGGGCGAAAATGATAATATAGAAGATAAATTATTGTATATCAACCATTATCAAGGACAGAGGCGTGAAAGTGCGACAAAAAAGTGACATCTCAGAGTTTGCAAAACAAGGGGTTAACGGCGCAGTTCAACCATAAGTCCCATCAAGTTGGATAAAAGACAAAAGGTAGCATGATTGAATGTCGTGCTACCTTTTGTTTTTTGCTCGTTTTCGCGCTATTGTAGATAAGAAGATAAATGCTCGTGATGCCTATGGATGAATGAGCGTCAGGAGTTCTCTCATGCCCTCAGAGGCACCCTTCCGTATGTGTATGACGCTGGCGTCTGTGCCAACGGCGTTGGGGTCGATGAGATAGACGGGGCAGCCATGCGGCACAAAACGCACGAGAGAGGCAGCGGGATACACCACGAGCGACGTACCGATGATGACAAAGACATCGGCCTGGGCAGCTTCCTCAGCGGCAGGTGTGAGCATGGGCACGCTCTCGCCGAAGAACACGATGAAAGGCCGGAGCAGCGACCCGTCACCGGCTTTCTCGCCCGGAACCACGTCAGGGTCGCCGGGTTTGAGCTCGCGTATGTAGCGCTCGTCATAGGGATTGTCGCTCGAGCACACTTTCGACAGCTCGCCGTGCAGGTGGATGACGTGAGTGGAGCCAGCCTTCTCGTGCAGGTTGTCCACATTCTGCGTGAGTACCGTCACATTGTAGTCGAGCTCCATTTCCGCAATAAGCCGGTGGCCCTCACAGGGCTGCGCATCCCACAGCTTGCGCCGCATCTGGTTGTAGAAATTGGTCACGAGCGTTGGATTGGCGAGCCATCCCTCATGCGAGGCCACCTGCTCTACGGGATAGTTCTCCCACAGGCCGTCATTGCCGCGGAAAGTCTTGAACCCGCTCTCCACCGACATGCCGGCACCCGTCAAAAAGACAACTTTCTTTTTCATGCTGCAATTACGTTAAAAAAAGGTATCGTTATTTTGTGACAAAAATAGTAATTTTTCCGTAATTATGTCGCAATGCACGTGAAAAATAGTAACTTTGCACGATAAAAAGAGAAACTAAAAATGGACAAAGTAAGTTACGCTCTTGGAATGAGCATTGGCCGCCAGCTGCAGCAGATGGCCGCCACCGACCTTGACATCAACGATTTCGCCCAGGCCATCAAGGACATATTCGCCGGCAAGGCCGCCATGACCGACGCAGAGGCCCAATCGACCGTTGAGACGTTCTTCCGCCAGAAGGAGGAGCAGCAGGCCAAGGCCGCAAAGGCCGAAGGCGAGGATTTCCTGGCCAAGAACGCCAAGAAGCCCGGTGTGGTGACCCTTCCCAGCGGCCTGCAATACCAGGTGCTGCGCGAGGGCAACGGCCGCAGGCCCAACGCCTCCGACCAGGTGGAATGCCACTACGAGGGCACACTCATCAACGGCCAGGTGTTCGACAGCAGCTACCGCCGCGGCGAGACGGCCACCTTCGGCCTCAATCAGGTCATCAAAGGCTGGACCGAGGGCCTGCAGCTCATGCAGGAGGGAGCCAAATACCGCTTCTTCATCCCCTACTCACTGGCCTACGGCGAGCGCGGGGCCGGCCAGTCAATCCCGCCTTATGCCGCACTCATCTTCGACGTAGAGCTTATCAAGGTGAAATAAGGCCGAGGTGACATCAACGGAAACAGACAAAACACTATCATAAAAAAACAATGAAAACAATCAAGATTATGGCCGCTATGGCCATCGCCGCAGCCACTTTCTCAGCCTGCGGCAATTCCTCTGCACCCAAGGCAGACCTGAAGACCGACGTCGATTCCATGAGCTATGCCATCGGTCTGGCCCAGTCGCAGTATGTACGCCAGGCCATCGAGCAGGGCCAGGTCATCGACACCACCTACATGGATGAGTTTGTAAAGGGCATCAATGAGGGCGCCAATGCCGGCGACGACAAGAAGAAGGCCGCCTACATCATGGGACTCCAGGTAGGCCAGCAGATATCATCACAGCTCGTCAAGGGCGTCAACCACGAGGTGTATGGCGACGACAGCACCAAGACCATCAGCCTTAAGAACCTGCTCGCAGGCTTCATCACGGGCGCTACCGGCAAGAAAGGCCTGATGACACCAGAGATGGCCAACACCGTGGCACAAAGCAAGATGCAGGCCATCAAGGCGCAGGCCATGTCGAAACAGTATGGCGGCAACAAGGCCGCAGGCGAGAAGTTCCTCGCAGCCAACAAGAAGAAGCCGGGCGTGGTGACGCTGAAGTCAGGCCTGCAGTATAAGGTCATCAAGGAGGGCAAGGGCGCCATCCCCACCGACACCACCACAGTGAAGGTCCAGTATGAGGGACGCACCATCGACGGCAAGGTATTCGAGAGCTCTTATAAGAACGGCAATGGCCCCATCACCATGCAGCCACGCCAGATGATCCCCGGTTGGACCGAGGCACTGACCCGCATGCCCGAAGGCTCGGTTTGGGAAGTATACATCCCGCAGAACCTCGCTTATGGCGAGCGCCAGGCCGGTGAGAACATCAAGCCTTTCTCTGCCCTCATTTTCAAGATTGAACTTGTTAAGGTAGGAGCAAAATAAACAATGAAAAAGACATTAGTATTGACCATGCTCTTCCTCGTAGCCGCCGTGGGCACCACGCTGGCCGGGAAGAAAGACAAGAAAGACAAGAAAACCAAGGCTGAGCCAGTGGCTGTGGCAAAGACCGTCACCCTGACCACGCCGTCAGACACCACGAGCTATGCCGCCGGACTGGCCGCAACCGAAGGCCTGCAGTATTATCTCCAGCAGAGGCTGCATGTAGATACGGCCCACATCGCCGACTTCATCCGTGGCTATGAGGATGCCCTGGGCAAGGTGAAAGACCCCGCCTACGTGGCCTATATGGCCGGCAGCAGCATCGCCCAGCAGGCAGTCCAGCAGATACTGCCCAACGTGAGCCGCGAGCTTGTCGGCACCGACGACTCCATCAGCGCAGCCCCGTTCCACGCAGGTTTCATCGCCGGCGTGAAGCAAGACACCACCGTGTTCAAGATGGAAAAGGCACGCGACCTCTTCCAGGGACGCGCCACCAAGGCACGCGAGGAGCGCAACCGCATCTATAAGCACGAAAACGAGCAGTGGCTGGAGAACAACGCCAAGAAGCCCGGCGTAGTCACCACCGCCTCAGGCCTGCAATACAAGGTGCTGAAAGAGGGCAACGGCCCCAAGCCAAAGGCCACCGACAAGGTCGATGTCATCTACGAGGGCAAGACCATCAACGGCAAGGTGTTTGACGCCACCGCCAACCACGGCGGCAAGAAGACCGACTCCTTCCGCTGCGACCAGGTCATCAAGGGATGGACCGAGGCCCTGACCAGCATGCCCGTGGGCAGCAAGTGGGAGATTTACATTCCCCAGGAACTCGCCTACGGTGAGCGTGAGGCCGGACAAATCAAGCCCTACTCCACCCTGATTTTCACCGTAGAGCTTGTCGGCATCGAGCCTGAGGCTAAGCCGGCTGCTGCCACGGCCGACAAGGCCAAGACAGCCAACAAGGCCAAGACCAAGGCTACGGCAAAGACCCCGGCCAAGACCAAGACCTCGGCCAAGAAAAAATAACACGCTGAGGAAAAGGCGTCTTTCGCCTAAGAGGAAAGCGCCTTTCCTTTAAGAGACTAACGGCGGGAGCAGCATCATGGACATGCTGCTCCCGCTTTTTATGCCATCAGGCAATGACGCATTGGCAGGCATGACACAAACAACAAAGGAATTTTGCCACATTTTCAATCAATTCCGTTGCCTAATTCAATTTAATTGCTTACTTTTGCTACCTTAAACGAAAACAGCAAACTTTAAGCGACTATGGACAAAATTGACCATCTTGACAAGAAAATCCTGTCTATTCTATCAGGCAACGCCCGCATACCGTTCAAGGATGTCGCGGCTCAGTGCGGCGTCTCCCGCGCCGCCATCCACCAGCGTGTGCAGCATCTCATCGAGGACGGCGTCATCACCGGCAGCGGCTTCGACATCAATCCCAAGAGCCTCGGCTACACCACCTGCACCTATGTAGGCATGAACCTCGAGCGCGGCTCAATGTACAAGAACGTCGTGGAGCGGCTCATCCACATCCCGGAGATTGTCGAATGCCACTTCACCACCGGCCCCTACACCATGCTGCTCAAGCTGTATGCCAAGGACAACGAGCAGCTCATGGACCTGCTCAACAACCGTCTTCAGACCATCCCTGGCGTGGTTTCCACCGAGACGCTCATCTCCCTGGAACAGAGCATCAAGCGGGAGATACCCGTAAACGTGGACGAATAAGGCGAAATGGAAGACTTCAACATCGCGTCACACCTGCGCTCTGCCTATGCGGCATTTCCCGAAGCCAAGCCACGGCCGGTGATTGGCATTACGGCAAACTACGGCGACGGCACCAGCAAAATCATCGACCAATACTACCTGCAGGTCATCAGGGCCGGCGGCATTCCCGTGCTTCTTCCGCCCGTTGCCGACGCGCAGGTCATCATCAACACGCTCGACCGCATCGACGCCGTGCTCTTCTCAGGCGGCGGCGACATCAATCCGCTGTGGAATGGTGAGGAGCCACGCAGGCAGCTCGGCGGCATCAACGCCTCGCGCGACGCTGCCGAACTGATGACCGTACGTCTGGCCTACAACCGCCAAATTCCCATGTTGGGCATCTGCCGGGGCATTCAAACCCTTGCCGTGGCACTCGGCGGAAAGGTGGAACAGGACATCTATTCGGCTCCCGTCAGCGCCACGGGACGACCCGCACAGCTCAGGCACTCGCAGGACGCGGCACGCACCGAGCCCACCCACAGCGTCAGCATCGACGCTGACTCCATCCTTGGGCAGTGCTATCCCGAGGAGGCCTCGAAGTCCGGCGACGGCAACCGTTTCAGGCTGTTGGTCAACTCATTCCATCATCAGGCTATTGCCCAGCCCGGCCCCCGCTTCCGCGTCATAGCCCAGGCTCCCGACGGCGTCGTCGAGGCCATCGAAAGCAGCGAGCTAAAGCCTATCCTCGGCGTGCAGTGGCATCCCGAATGGCTCGGCGAGAGCGGCCTGCCCGTCTTCAAGTGGCTCGTCGAAAGTGCCGCCGTATTCCAGCACGCCAAACAGCTGCACAGCCGCATGCTCACACTCGACAGCCATTGCGACACGCCGATGTTCTTCCCACAGGGCGTGCGTTTCGACCAGCGCGACCCGCGCATACTCTACGACCTCCACAAGATGACCGACGGACGGCAGGATGCCGTCATCATGGCGGCCTACCTGCCACAGCCGCAGATGGGCGAGCAGTTCTCCCAAAAAGTGGACGTGGCCGGCATCATCGCCCACAACCCACAGCTCAAAGGACTATCGACGCAGCTCTCTCCCACTCAGTATGCCGACCTCATCTTCGACAAACTCGAACAGATAGTGGCCGACCACAGCGACTACATCAGCATCGCACGCACGCCGGCGGACCTGTATGAGGACAAGCGCAAGGGCCGCAAGTCAATCATGTTCGGCATCGAGAACGGACTGGCCCTCAACCACGACCTGTCCAACGTGCGCCACTTCGCGCAGCGCGGCGTAGTATATATCACGCTGTGCCACAACGGCGACAACGATATCTGCGACAGCAACCGCGGCTCCCACATGAACAACGGCGTGTCATCGTTTGGCGAAAAAGTCATCCAGCGCATGAACGATGAGGGCATCATGGTCGATTTGAGCCATGCCAACGAGAAGTCGTTCTACGACGCGCTCGACATCAGCCGCACGCCCATCGTCTGCACCCACACGTGCTGCCGCGCGCTCTGCGACGTGCCGCGCAACCTCACCGACGACCAACTTCATGCCCTCGCCGCCAAGGGCGGCGTGGCTCAGATAACGCTCTACCACGGCTTCCTGCGCAAGGACGGAGAAGCCTCCGTGCGCGACGTCATCGCCCATCTCGAACATGCCATCGACATTATGGGCATCGACTGCGTCGGCATCGGCACCGACTTCGACGGTGACGGCACGGTGCGCGGCTGCGCCGACGCCTCAGAGCTCATCAATCTCACCATTCACCTGCTCAAGAGACGCTACAGCGAGGCCGACATACAAAAAATTTGGGGCGACAACTTCCTGCGCGTCATGGCGCAGGCCCAGGCCCACGATTAAAACCATCATGAAGAAAAGATTAACCATCATTGCCGTGATAGCTATCCTTTGCGCAGCCGCAGTATGGCTGTTTACCGCCGGTCCGCTGGCCTCCACAGGCACCAGCGACGCCGAGGACACCGAGGAGACGGAGAAGGTTGACCCGGTGGGACCGTCGTTCAACGCCGACTCTGCCTACGCCTTCACCAAAGCCCAATGCGACTTCGGGCCACGAGACATGAACTCAAAGGGTCACGACGCGTGCGAACAATGGATTATCCATCAGTTTGAACGCTTCGGCTGCAAGGTCACCACCCAGAAGGCGGACCTCAAAGGCTACGACGGAACGACGCTCAAAAGCACCAACATCATCGCACGCTACAACCCCGCCGCCACCACGCGCATCATGCTCTGCGCCCACTGGGACTCACGGCCCTGGGCCGACAACGACCCCGACTCGCTCAACTGGCACAAGCCTATCTTGGCCGCCAACGACGCGGCAAGCGGCGTTGCCGTGATGCTCGAGCTGGCCCGACTGCTCAGCAACCCGCAAACACAGCGGCAGCTCACCGGCGCCCTCGGCATCGACTTCGTATGCTTCGACGCCGAGGACTGGGGCACACCGCAGTGGAGCCAGCAGCCCGACGACGGCAGCTCGTGGGCGCTCGGCGCACAGTATTTCTCGAGAAACCTGCCACAGGGCTTCTCACCGCGCTACGCCATCCTGCTCGACATGGTCGGGGGGCAGGGCGCACAGTTCTATCAGGAAGGCATGTCGAAGCAGTATGCGCCCGAAATAGTGAAGAAAGTGTGGCGCGCCGCACGCCGCGCAGGCTACGGCTCCTTCTTCCCCAAGCAGGACGGAGGCATGATTACCGACGACCATATTCCCGTCAACCAGACGGCCAACATACCCTGCATCGACATCATTCCCTATTATCCGCAATGCCAGCAGAGCTCATTCGGCCCCACCTGGCACACCCTCGCCGACGACATGGAGCACATCGACAAGAACACGCTCAAGGCCGTCGGACAAACCTTAGTGCAGGTCATCTTCACCGAGCTCGGCGGAGCGTGACCCCTGCCCTCTCCCACCTTTAAAACGATAAACACGATGGATGCCCTCACCTATCTACAGTCCCGTTGCCGGTTGCGCCGCAATGTGCTCACCGGCGCCATAGGCTATGCGCCCGAGGGCAGCAGCGACTACCGTCCGCTGTCGCCCGAAGGCCGCAACACCATTCTCTTGGAGGCCGGGCAGCAGGGCGTGAGCATGAACACGCTGACGCTCGACCGCTACATCCATTCCACCCTCATCGAAGCGTGGAATCCCGCCACCGAATGGCTCGGCAGACTGCCGCAATGGGACGGCGACGACCACGTCTTCGACCTGGCCCAGCGCATCATCACGTCAAATCCAGACTGGCCCGCGCGCTTCCACAAATGGATGCTGCAGATGGTGGCACGCTGGCAGGGACGCGACATCGCCGTGCGCGACCTCATCGTGCCGGTGCTGGTGGGGGCCTATGGCTACGGCAAGACCTCGTTCTGCAACCTCATACTGCCGCCCGCCCTGCGCCCCTACTACACCGGGCAGGTCCACCTGAGGGCCTCGCAGGAAGTATATGAGCTCATCACGACGAGCCTTCTCGTCAACATCGACGAGTTCTACCAGGAGCATGCCGACCAGACCATCCTCATGCGCTACCTGTTCTCACGCTCCACCCCCGTGTTCCGAAAGGCCTACGGCACCAGTGCCGAGCCGCGCCGCAACTACGCCGCCTTCATCGCCAACACCGGCAACCTGCACCCCATGACCGACGCCGCGGGAGCCGCGCGCCTGGTATGCGTCGAGGTGGGACACGCCATCGACCTCGCCACGCCCATTCCCTATGAGCAGCTCTACGCACAGCTCACGGCCGAATTGGACGACGGAGCCGACATCACGCTCTCCGAGGACGAACGAGAGGCCATGGCCATACAGAACTCCCCGTTTCAGGAGGCCGACAACCTCGTGAAGATGGTGAGGTTGCTCTACGCCGCACCGCCAAAGGGAAAGAAAGCCAAGGCCGTCTATATCGACGCCATCATCGACCGGCTGATGAAGGAATACCCCTACTGGACGCCGGGCGAGCATGTCAACCAGGACGTGGGCTTTGCCCTCCAGGAGGCTGGCTTCACGCGCAGCCGCATCCACGGACGCTCATGCTACCGTGTGGTGGAGCGCGACCCGAGACGCTTCGACTTCACCGACGAGACCGCCGGGGACAACGACGACTCCATGGCCGACAATCCTTTGGCACAGGCTTTGCTGGCTGGACTGGGTGGCCTGGGCAAGCCAAAGCCCTGACACCAGACCGCCCCACCCCATAAACCATAAAAGAAATGACAACCAAAGATAACGCCCTCACCCCCATGATGAGGCAGTTTTTCTCATTGAAGGCCAAGCACCCTGACGCGCTGATGCTCTTCCGCTGCGGCGACTTCTACGAGACCTACTGCGACGATGCCGTGGAGGCCGCCCGCATATTGGGCATCACCCTCACGCGACGCAACAACGGAGCCTCGGCGGGAGCCGAGATGGCCGGCTTCCCGCACCACGCCCTCGACACCTACCTGCCCAAGCTCATACGCGCGGGCAAGCGCGTCGCCATCTGCGACCAGCTCGAGGACCCAAAGAAGAAACGAGCCGCCATCAAGGGCAAGAAAGGACTCTCCGAGATGGACAAGATGGTGAGGAGAGGCATCACAGAGCTCGTCACGCCGGGCATCGCCATGAGCGACAACGTGCTAAACTACAAGGAAAACAACTTCCTCGCCGCCGTACACTTCGGCAAGACCGCCTGCGGCATAAGCTTTCTCGACATCTCCACCGGCGAGTTTCTCACCGGGCAGGGCACCTACGACTATGTGGAGAAGCTCATCGGCAACTTCTCGCCCAAGGAGGTGCTTTATGAGAAGAGCCACAAGAGGGAGTTTGAGCAATATTTCGGCAACAAGCTCTGTGTGTTTGAGCTAGACGACTGGGTGTTCACCGAACAGAACGCACGGCAGAAGCTTCTCAGGCATTTCGGCACGAAGTCGCTCAAGGGCTTCGGCGTGGAGCATCTCAAGGAGGGCATCATCGCCTCAGGGGCCATCATGCAGTACCTGGAGCTGACGCAGCACACCAACATCAACCACATCACTTCGCTCAAGCGGCTGGAGGAGGAGAAATACGTGAGGCTGGACAAGTTCACCATACGCTCGCTCGAGCTGCTTCAGCCCATGCAGGAAGACGGCAAGTCACTCCTCGACGTCATCGACCGCACCATCACCCCGATGGGCGGACGCATGCTGCGGCGCTGGGCCGTGTTCCCGCTCAAGGACGTCGTGCAAATCAACAACCGCCTCGACGTGGTGGAATATTTCTTCAAGGAGCCCGACTTCCGTCAGGTGGTCGATGAGCAGCTGCAGCGCGTGGGCGACCTCGAGCGCATCATCTCCAAGGTGGCCGTCGGCCGCGTCTCGCCGCGCGAGGTGGTGCAGCTGCGCAACGCCCTCATGGCCGTGCAGCCCATAAAGACCGCCTGCCTCTATGCCAGCAACGAGAGCCTGAGACAGCTGGGCGAGCAGCTCAACCTCTGCGAGAGCCTGCGCGACCGCATAGGCAAGGAGATACAGCCCGACCCGCCACAGCTCGTGAGCAAGGGCGGCGTCATAGCCGACGGCTACAGCAAGGAGCTCGACGAGCTGCGCGCCATCTCGCAGGGAGGCAAGGACTACCTGCTCGAGATACAGGAACGGGAGACCGAAAAGACAGGCATCAGCTCGCTCAAGGTGGGCTACAACAACGTATTCGGCTACTACCTCGAGGTGCGCAACACGTTCAAGGACAAGGTGCCAGCCGAATGGATACGCAAGCAGACACTGGCGCAGGCCGAGCGCTACATCACACCAGAGCTGAAAGAGTATGAGGAGAAAATACTTGGGGCCGACGAGAAAATACTCGACCTCGAGGCCCGGCTCTTCTCCGAGCTCATCGTCGCCATGCAGCAGTTCATCCCCCAGATACAAATAGACGCCAACGTGCTGGCGCGCATCGACTGCCTGCTGTCGTTCGCCAAGACGGCCGAGGACAACCGCTACGTAAGGCCCGTCATCGACGACTCCACCACGCTCGACATACGCCAGGGACGCCATCCCGTCATCGAGACGCAGATGCCCCTCGGCGAGCGCTATGTGCCTAACGACGTGCTGCTCGACAGCGAGAAACAGCAGATTATGATGATTACCGGCCCCAACATGGCCGGAAAGTCGGCCCTGCTGCGCCAGACGGCCCTCATCGTGCTGCTGGCCCAGATGGGATGCTTCGTGCCGGCAGAGAGCGCGAGAATAGGCCTGGTAGATAAAATATTCACCCGCGTGGGAGCCAGCGACAACCTCTCGCTGGGAGAGTCAACGTTCATGGTGGAGATGACGGAGGCCGCCGACATACTCAACAACGTCTCTCCACGCTCCCTCGTTCTCTTCGACGAGCTGGGCCGCGGCACCTCTACCTACGACGGCATATCCATCGCATGGGCCATCGTGGAATACCTGCACGAGCACAAGGGCGCGCAGGCCCGCACGCTCTTTGCCACACACTACCACGAGCTGAACGAGATGGAGAAGCACTTTCCACGCATCAAAAACTACAACGTGGCCGTGAAAGAGGTCGATGGCAAGGTCATCTTCCTGCGAAAGCTCACGCCCGGAGGCTCTGAGCACTCCTTCGGCATACACGTGGCCGAGATTGCGGGCATGCCGAGAAGCATCGTCAAGAGGGCCAACGAGGTACTGAGGCAGCTCGAGGCCGACAATGCCGAGGTGGGAAGCGCGGGGAGGCCCAAGGTGGAGAACATCGGCAGCACAGAGGGTACGCAGCTGAGCATCTTCCAGCTCGACGACCCCGTGCTGTCACAAGTAAGAGACGAGATACTCGGCCTCGACATCAACAACCTCACGCCCGTAGAGGCACTCAACAAGCTCAACGACATCAAGAAGATAGTAACGGGAAAAAGCCAATGACCCCGGTAACAGTGTAGTGGCCGACC
>CABVDL010000061.1 GCA_902497035.1 uncultured Prevotella sp. | reverse complement strand
GGGTCGCAGCAATGGCATGGGCTATGCCAAGCGGAAAAAGGAACTCCGCCTCTATATAAAGGTATGTCAAGTGGCTACCCTAACGAGGAACCGCCGTATGCGGAACAGATGCAGCTCGATTAATGATGTGTTGCTTCATTCTCCCATCATGGGATAGCGGTCTCTGAGTGCTTGCAGTTGTGCTTCCGTTTTAGCCTTAAACTGCCTATAGGCCTCAGAATCGGGGTGGAGGGGGCGGTGGCCCAGTGCCTCACGGATGGGTTCCCAGGCTTCGAGGAAGCGGAAGGTGTCGGGGCTGAAATAAGCCGAACTGAACTTTTCGTAAATGTAATCGACAGCCTGGGCAGTGGGATGTAGCATGTCGGGCTGGTAGAAGCGGTAGTCGCGCAGCTCATCATTGACTATCTCATAAGAGGGGAAATAGTCGATGGCCGGTGCTGGATGATTCCCGCTTGCGGCTCCGGCACCTTTTGTGTCTGGGGAAAGTGCGTCATTCACAGGCGTGCTCTTGTATTCCTCGATGAGCCTGTCTATCGCCAACAGCAGCGTGGCCTTGGACAGCTGTGAGCCATGGTAGCCATACTTGCGGTAGCGGATGGGAGACACGGTCAGCACAAAGCGTACCTTGGGATAGTGCCGGTGGATGAGCAGGACGGCCTGGCGCAGATATCCGGCGCATTGCTCAATAGATAACTTCTCCTCACGGAAAAGCCGCTGCGGCTGTTTGTTGCAGTTATCTACAATCTCTCCCGTCGCCTTAAGGATATAGACGTGATTGGTGCCTAAAGTGAAGACTGCCGTGCCTTGCTCATCGGCGGTAAACAGCATGGCATGGCTTTCAATCAAGCGTTCCACCGTGTGCAGGATGCTGGCGGGGTTGTACATCACGCCGTAGGGGTTGACCGTGGCGCGGAACCTGTCGGCTACAAACCGCTGCCCGATGTTGTCGGCAAAGCAGGAGCCGATGAAGAGCATGCGCTCGCACGGTGCGATGCGCCAGTCAGAGGGCTTTATCTCTACCTTTGTGCTGAATTCCATTGCATTGCGTATTATTGGTTATTCGACGGAGAATTGGTGGGTGACAGGCCGTCAATGGCCATGAGCCGCATCGCGTCGCGCATTATCTCGTCGTGGTCGAAAGCCAAGGCCGGCAACGCTCTGATGTCAATCCATTGGGCGCGGGCCGCGTCGTCGGCTCCTTTTGCTGGGATAGGATGGTCTGTTACAGCCGCGTAGGCAACTGTGATGACGCGGCCGCGCGGGTCACGGTCCACCTTGGAATAGGCTCCCACCTGCCTCATGGCACCCACCTTGATGCCGGTTTCCTCATAAAGCTCGCGACGGGCGGCCTGCTCAGTAGTCTCATCCATATTCATAAAGCCTCCGGGAAAAGCCCAGCAACCCTTGCATGGGGCGTATTTGCGCTCGACAAGCAACACTTTGAAGCAGTCACCGTCTTTGGCGAAGACAACGGCGTCGGCCGTCAGTGCCGGCCTCGGATATTTGTAAGTGTAGGACATAACCTGAAATGAATGATGAATTATCTAACGCAAAATTAGCAAAATATTTGGTTGGCCGTTACTTTTATTGTAATTTTGTTGACGATGGAAACAAGTCAGATGATTTCGAGTACGCAGAACGCCAAGGTGAAGCAGGTGGTGCTCTTGCAGCAGAAGTCGGCCGAACGCCGTCGCATGGGCCGCTTCATCGTTGAGGGTGTCCGTGAGTTGGTGCATTGCATGGAAGCCGGCTACGAGGCCGTCTCAATCTTTTATTGCCGCGACATCCTTTCGGCTTACGAGGGTGCCGCCGATATCCTTGCCCTCGTGCGTCGCGTGGAGAGCTATGAGGTCACGCCGAAGGTGTATGAGCGGTTGGCTTACCGTGGCTCCACCGAGGGCGTCGTGGCCGTGATGAAGGCGAAGACGCTGACGCTCAACGACCTGCAGCTGTCTGCTTCGCCGTTGGTGATGGTGCTGGAGCGTGTAGAGAAACCGGGCAATCTCGGTGCGGTGCTGCGTAGTGCCGATGCGGCTGCCGCCGACGCGGTGATTGTCTGTGACCCGCTGACCGACCTCTACAATCCTAATCTCATCCGCAGCAGCATTGGTGCCATCTTCACCGTGCCGACGGTGGCTTGTTCGTCTAAGGAGTGCATTGATTTCCTCAAGGCGCACCACATCCAGATTCTAACGGCGCAGCTGCAGGACTCGCGTCTCTATTACGACACCGACATGCGTAAGCCCACGGCCATCGTGATGGGTACGGAGTCGACGGGACTGACCGATATCTGGCGTGAGGCGGCTGACGCCCATATCCGTATTCCGATGTTGGGCCGTCTCGACTCGCTCAACGTTTCCGTCTCAGCGGCAATCCTGCTTTTTGAGGCGGTGAGGCAGAGGGAATAAGAGGTCTCTCAGGCCCCTTTCCCCAGTGGGGTAATGCAGCTTGGTGGCAGTGTAGTGGCCGGTCTTGTGCCGGCCACCATCTGCATCGGTATTAATCGTTATAAATCGTGTCGGGCGGGTGTTCGACGGTTGGTGGCCGGCACAAGACCGGCCACTACACTGGATGAAAATCGTATGTCAATGCGGTTGGTGGCCGGCACAAGACCGGCCACTACACTAATACCAATTAGCGCATTAGTCGGAATACCAATTAGCGCATCAGTCAGGCCAACAGTTCTTGAACTTGTAATTCTTGAACCGGGCGGCGGGATAGACGAAAACGTTGTCATTGATGTTGCCCGGCCTGAAGTTGTAGATATAGACTTTTGTCCAAAAGAATGCCACCTTGATTTGTAGCATGATGGGGTAGTGGGTCTTGCGGTCGAGCACTACCTTTGCGTGCCTAACACTGCTGGCGGCATTTTTCTTGGCGTCGAGGGCGATGACGATGCCCTCTTCCTGATTGCTCCAGGAATAGTTGTAATCCTCGGGCTTGAATGTGAACTTCGACTGATACTTGTCGCGGTTGGGCGACAGCGGATTGTGGAGCTCAACCTTTTTCTTCTTCAAATCGACGGAATACAACTTTTTGCCGTCGTTCCAAGCACAGTAGCGTTTCTCCGCAAAGTGCTGTTTTTTACCCTTGATGACGATATTGCCCTGCGTCTTGTAGATGCCGATGATATTGACTGAGTAGCCTAAAGAGCAACCGTTTGGCCCCATGGCCATGTTCCAGGCTTTTTGAAACATGGCGTGAGCCTCTCCGGCGTTTGACGCTTTGCCCTCTGATGAAAAGAGCAGACTGAATATGCCGATGAGCATTGCTGCCCATCGGTATGATTTTATATTCATTTGAATGAGTGCCTTACAATGTTATTTGTCTTGTTCCCCGTTCCTGGCCTGCTTCTGCTTGCGCCTCTCAAAGAAGATGCCTAAGGCGACGAGCACGGCCAACAATCCGTAGGATGCGTAGGCTATGCCCTCCGTGGTGCGGATGGAGGCGGGGTGGAAGTCGAGTACCACCTCATGTTTTCCGGGCTTGACGTTGATGGCGCGCAGCACGTAGTTGACGCGGCCTATATCCACCTTATGTCCATCGACGGTTGCCGTCCATTCGGGATAGTAAATCTCAGAGAATACCAGCACGCCGCCCTTGTCGCTGTTGGCCTCATAGACGAGGTGGTTGGGCTCATAGCTCTTGATGGTGACCATCGAGGTGCCGTCTTGTTGGGCAGCCTTGCCCAGCTGGCTCTCAAACTGCTGGTCGGCCACTGCCTCATGCTTAAGGTCGAGTTTGCCGAGGGCGTCAATCTCTTGGTTGGCATTGTTGACGTAGGTCAGCTTGTTTACAAACCATGCGTTGCCGTTGACGTAGGGATTTTGCAGTGGCACGGTCTGGTTGTTCTGCAGTGGCAGGATGAAATATTTGGCGTTGAGCATGTTGAGTACGGGATAGATGGAGTCGCCGTTGACTTTCGTCATGTCGCCGCCGGCCTGTGCAATGGCTGGCATCATGCGGCGCATCTCCGGCTCTATGTAATACTCAATGAGCTCATTGTAGCGGCGAAGCTTGGCGGGATGGTATCCGCCGATGCTCTTGTGGTAGTATGATGTCTCGTTTTCGTTGAACGTGTTGGAGGCAAGGTTCAGCACGCGGTAGTCGAGGCTCTTGTCGCGCAGTATCTGCTGGTCGGTAGCCGTCATTGGCTGTTTGTTGTCACGCACGCTCTTCTCTACGAACATGCCGTCGTTGAGATAGCGCTTGTCAACCTGCCACATGTCGATGAGACAGAGCAGGGCAATGCAGCCCACCACGACCTTCTCGTTGAGCATTTTTCTGCTGAAGAGCAGCAGTAAGGCCATGCCGATGATGATGATGATGAGCGACCGCCAGCAGTCTGACGTGAACATGGCACGGTGCATGGCTGCGAGGTTGCCGCTGATCTGGTTGAAGGCCTCTGGCGTCATGCCCTGGATAGAGTGGAGCATCTGACCCTCAGTCTGGCCGTGGAAGTCGAAGAAGAGGTCGGGCAGCACGGCAAACAGCAGGCAGAAGCCGCCGGTCAGTGCGAAGCTCGTCCATACCCACTTCTTTTTGTTCTTTAAGATATCGGGCTCATCAATCACTTTTTTCAATGCCATCATTGCCAGCAGTGGAATGGTAAACTCAGCGATGACGAGAATGGAGGACACCGTGCGGAACTTGGCGTACATCGGGATGTGGTCGATGAAGAAGTTGGTGAAGCCCATGAAGTTGCGGCCCCACGAAAGCAGAATGCTCAGTATGGTAGCGGCCAGGAGTGCCCATTTCATGGGGCCCTTGACAATAAACAGTCCGAGGAAGAACAGCAGCAGCACGAATGCGCCTACATAAACAGGGCCGCTCGTCATGGGCTGCGTGCCGAAGTATTGCGGAATGGCGTCGTAGATGCCCGGAAGCATCTGTGAGACATTGGGGTCAGCCTTTTCCATGGCGGCCTTGCTGTGCGACAGTGGCTCACCACTCGTGCCGCCCTTCGTATTGGGAATGAGCAGCGTCCAGGTCTCACCGATGCCGTAGCTCCACTGGGTGATGTAGTCGCGGTCGAGCCCGCTTGATGTTTGGTTGGCCGTGTTCTTCTTCACCAGCTCGCTCTTTCCGCGCATGCTCTGCTTTGAGTATTCCCACGTGTGATAGAGGTTGGAGATATTGAGGCAGATGCCTATGAGTCCAGCACATGCTGCCACACCCGCGGCCTTGAAAAAGCTTTTCAGCTGATGGTTGCGCACTGCATTGAAAAGCCAGGCCAGAAGCATGAACAAGATGATGAAAAGATAGTAGTAGGTCATCTGCACATGATTGGCCAGCACCTCGAAGCCGGAGAAGAGGGCAGTGACGACGAACCCCCACAAATATTTGCCGCGGAAAGCAAGCACGATGCCGCCAATCATAGGCGGAAGATAGGCCAGAGCCATCACTTTCCAGATGTGGCCTGCGGCGATGATGATGAGAAAATAGCTTGAGAATGCCCACGTTATGGCACCCAACGCCGCAAGGTGGGCTTTAAAGTCGTAAGCACGAAGAAGAATGTAGAAGCCAAGCAGGTAGGCAAACAGCAGCCATACGTAACCCGGAAGACCGAGATGGTAAATCGTGGTGAGGGTCGAAAGAAAAGAGGTTGATTTATACGACGGTGAAATTTGATAGTTGGGCATACCGCTGAAAAGGGCGTTGGTCCACCATGTCTTCTCCCCGGTTTTCTCCTGGTAGGTCATAGATTCCATTCCTGCGCCGACACCAGCCTGTGAGTCGTGCTGGTAGAGGATGCGGCCCTCGAAGTCGGCCGGCATGAAATAGGCAAACGAAATAATGGCAAACAACACGACAGCGATGATGTCGGGCAGCCAGCTCTTCAATGTTCTCATTGCGATGATTGTCTTTTTTGTATTCTTCTTATTATAGCCTACAAAGTTAATTATTTTTTCATTCAACCATTGAAAAGAAGCGTTAAAACAATATTTGTGGATAGTTTTTTTTAATTTTGCAGATAGATTAAAGGACTCAGATTAATATATGACAAACAAAAGGATAGGAATAATCGTGGCCATGGACAAGGAGTTTGCCGAGCTTCGCACGCTGCTTGACACACCCCGCGAGGAGAGTTGTCACCACAAGACTTTCGTCATCGGCCGTATTGAGGACAACGAAATCATCATGCAGCAATGCGGCATTGGTAAAGTCAATTCGGCCATCGGCGCGGTGGAGATGATTAATCTCTATCATCCCGACCTCATCATCTCGACGGGATGCGCGGGTGGGGCCGACGTGTGGCTTAACCCCTTGGATGTCGTCGTGGCCTCGTCGTGTGTGTATCATGATGCCTATTGTGGCGACAATGTGGCCTATGGCCAGGTGATGGGAATGCCTGAGCGCTATGCGGCTCCGCAGGATCTGGTGGAGCGGGCTTTGCAAGTGGCCGTGCCAGAGGGGCGGCAAATAAAGGCCGGACTCACCGTGAGCGGCGACTGGTTTGTTGATTCACGTGAGAAAATGCGTGAGGTGCTGGGACATTTCCCCGAGGCAGAGGCTGTCGATATGGAAAGCTGCTCGATAGCGCAGACGTGCTATGTCTATGGCATTCCGTTTATTTCTTTCCGCATCATCAGCGACGTTCCGCTGAAAGATACCAATGCCGCACAGTATTTCGACTTCTGGGACCGCATGGCAGAGGGTAGCTTTGAGGTGACGCGCAACTTCCTGCAGACTTTGACTAAGGGTGAGGCAGAGCGTAAAAATTAATAATAAACAATAATGAAGCCTGCTTTAATCATCCTTTAGAAGATAGCTAAACAGACATTAGTAATTATACAAACATGAATAAAATTCCAAGCTTTACCATCAATCACGAGAAACTGTTGCGTGGCATCTATGTCTCAAGAAAAGACGAAGTGGGCGGTGAGACGGTCACTACCTTTGACATTCGGATGAAGGAGCCCAACCGCGAGCCGGTCGTCCATCCGGGTGCCTTGCACACCATTGAGCATTTGGCCGCTACTTTCCTCCGTAACGATGAGGAGTGGAAAGACCGCGTCATTTATTGGGGTCCGATGGGCTGCCTGACAGGCAACTACCTGCTGCTGAGGGGCGATCTGGAGCCAAAAGACATCGTTGGCCTCATGCGTCGCACCTTTGCTTTCATTGCCAACTTCGAGGGAGACATCCCTGGGGCGGCTCCGCGCGACTGCGGCAATTATCTGCTCCATGACCTGCCCATGGCGCGCTGGGAGGCGCGGAAATTTCTGACTGAGGTGCTTGACGACATCAAGCCGGAGAATATGGTATATCCTGGGTAGTCATTTTGGTGGCAGTGTAGTGGCCGGCCTGGTGCCGGCCACCAGCCACAAATATCTACAAATCGAGCTTATATCCGACGGTAAGCGCAAAAACTTTGTTCCGACAAGCATTGTCGGTCAATACTGACTTGTAGATTTTTGTCAGTCCGATGTTGTAACGCAAGTCAACGACGACGTTGGCATATTCGAACGACAGACCGACGGGAATAGAGAAATCCACTTTCTTATTAAGATTCATGGAGCTGCTTTCCACATGTTGTGCCTCGCTGGTGAAGGTGTAGCTGCCGTCTTTGTTGACGGTGAGGTCGGCCTTGTCAAGTGAAAGTTTACTGCGCAACAAAAATCCAACTTGGACACCTGCGTTTAGCGAAAGTCCTGGAGCGAAATATAGATGTCCCACGAGCGGCACGCTGAGATAGTCGAGGCTGTTGCGCACGTTGCTGTAACCCGTATAGTTGCCGGGGGTGGCGGTGCTTAGGTCGCTGTCATCGTATTTGCAGCCCTGCCTTGTAAAGCTGATGCCCAACGAGTAAGCGAGCATGTCGGAGGCTTGGTATTGCACGTCAATGCCAGCGGTCAGCCCCTCGCGGTACTTTCCTGTACTCGATGAGAACTTTTCATCATACACGAAACTCTCATTGCTGATGTTGGCAATGGCAACACCCACACGCGGGATAATGGAGAATGTGCCGCGCTCGGGCTGACCCGATGCCGTGACAGCGCATGCCGCAATGGCCAAAGACAGGATAATCCTTTTCATGTCTATATCGAATAACCTCATGTTTTTTTGGATAACGCAATGGCAAACGTAGTTATTGCATGTGTCGAGGTTTTTAACCTCAAGAGCTTGCAGATGCCCATTAATATGGTTTCATGCTCCGACATAGCTTATGATACATGTGCAGTGTCCGGCGCAAAGTCAATCCCAAAGAAAAAGACGGGCTTTTTCTTGGACATTACCCTCGTTTGCACTAACTTTGCAGTAAATTTATAAAGTAACAGAGATGACTTATACCATTGAGAAAGTTACTACGCTCATCGGTGCCAGACGCTATGGCCACCATGATGCCAACATCGGCTTTCTGCTGACCGACAGCCGCTCGCTGTGTTTCCCCGAGGAAACATTGTTTTTCGCGTTAAAGTCTGACCGCAACGACGGCCATCATTACATTCCCGAGCTTTACCGCCGCGGGGTGTGCAATTTTGTCGTCACCGACCTGCCGCAGGGTTACGACACGCTCTATCCTGAAGCCAATTTTCTGAAGGTGACTGACAGCCTTGAGGCCTTGCAGCGCTTGGCCGAGCGCCATCGCGATGAGTTCAATATCCCCATCGTCGGCATCACCGGCTCCAACGGCAAGACTATTGTCAAGGAGTGGCTCTATCAGGTGCTTTCGCCAGACGTGTATGTCACGCGCTCGCCGCGCAGCTACAACTCGCAGATTGGCGTGCCGCTCTCGGTCTGGCTGCTGAATGAAGACACGAAGGTCGGACTCTTTGAGGCTGGTATCAGCGAGCCGGGTGAGATGCTCGCCCTGCGTGACATCATCCAGCCGACCATCGCCGTGCTGACTAACCTTGGTGCCGCTCATCAGGAGAACTTCGGGTCGATGGAGCAGAAATGCCGCGAGAAGCTGGTGCTTTTCCACGATGCGCAGACCATCGTCTATAATGCAGACGACAAGCTTGTGAGCGGCATAGTTGCTTCGAGCGACTACCATGGCGAGTGCCTCTGCTGGTCGGTCAGGGACAAGAAGGCACCGATGTTCATCAAGTCAGTGGAGAAAAAGGAGACGGCCACAACCGTCACTTATATATATAAGGGGGGAAACGAGAGCTGGTTCAGCATCCCGTTCATCGATGACGCCAGTATCGAGGATGCCATTGTCTGTGCCACTGTCGCGCTCGCCCTTGGTGTCAAGGCAGACGTACTCGACGGGCGCATGATGCACTTGGAGCCCATTGCCATGCGCCTTGAGGTGAAGGAGGGCCGCCACGGCTGCACCCTCATCAATGACTCCTACAACTCCGACATCAATTCCTTGGATATTGCGCTCGACTTCATGAGCCGCCGCCCCGACCATAAGGGCCGTCGTCGCACCATCGTGCTGAGCGACATACAGCAGAGCGGCGAGGAGCCGTCGGCGCTCTACCGCAAGGTGAGCGAGCTGTGTGAGAAACGAGGTGTGGAGAAGTTCATCGGCATTGGCCCGGAGCTCTCGGCCAATGCCGATGCCATCAAGGTGCGTGAGAAGTTCTTCTTCACGACTGTCGACGCTTTCCTCCGCAGTGAGGTGTTCCGCACCATGCGCGACGAGGTGGTACTGATCAAGGGCGCGCGCCAGTTCGGCTTTGACCAGATTACCGAGCTGCTGGTTGAGAAGGTGCACGAGACGGTGCTTGAGGTCAACCTCAATGCGGTGGTTGCCAACCTTAATTACTATCGCTCGTTCATGAAGCCAGAGACCAAGCTGGTGTGCATGATAAAGGCTGATGCCTACGGTGCGGGCAGCGTAGAGATTGCCAAGACACTGCAGGATCATCGCGTTGATTATCTTGCCGTGGCCGTGGCGGATGAGGGCGCCACGCTGCGTCGAAACGGCATTACGAGCAACATCATGATTATGAACCCAGAGATGTCGGCGTTCAAGACGATGTTCGACTTTGACCTGGAGCCGGAGGTGTACTCGTTCCGCCTGCTTGACGCGCTAATCAAGGCGGCCGAGAAAGAGGGAATCACCGCATGGCCGGTGCACATCAAACTCGATACGGGCATGCATCGTCTTGGCTTTGACCCTGAGAAGGACATGGACAAACTCATCGACCGTCTGAAACATCAGAACGCAGTCATTCCGCGCTCGGTATTCTCTCATTTCGTGGGTTCCGACAGTGATGACTTCGATGCGTTCTCTGCCCGTCAGTTTGAGCTTTTCGACAAGGGAAGCCGTAAGCTGCAGGCCGCTTTCGACCATAAGATTTTGCGCCATATCGACAACTCTGCCGGCATTGAGCATTTCCCGGAGCGGCAGTTGGACATGTGCCGCCTCGGTCTTGGACTGTATGGTATCAACAGCCGTAACAATAAGATTATCAATAATGTATCGACACTGAAGACCACCATTCTGCAGCTGCGCAATGTGCCGGCCGGCGATACGGTGGGCTACAGCCGAAAGGGCAAGATAGACCATGACAGCGTGATTGCCGCCATACCTATCGGCTATGCTGACGGCCTCAACCGCCATTTGGGCAACCGCCACTGCTATTGCCTGGTCAATGGAAAGAAAGCCGAGTATGTGGGCAACATCTGCATGGATGTCGCGATGATTGACGTGACGGGCATCGACTGTAAGGAGGGTGACAGTGTCGAGATATTCGGCGATGACCTTCCGGTGACGGTCTTGTCGGATGCCCTCGACACCATCCCCTACGAGGTGCTGACAGGTATCAGCAACCGCGTCAAGCGCGTCTATTTCCAGGATTAAATGTCCTTGACATAGACGCGGTGGCGGCGGTTGCACTCCGCGTCGAGATATTGCCATTGCGACAGTACGCCCTTATTGGTCTCCATCTGCGGGCCGGTTTGGGCGTAAGTGAAGTGGTATTTCTGATACCATGCGATGAGGTCGTTGAATATCAGTGCGTTGGCTCCCTTGACCCGATACTCGGGCAGTACGCCGATGAGCAGCAGGTCGACAACCTCCGTCTTATGCCATTTCAGCACTTTCAGCAGCGGCCACCAGCCCATTGGCCACAGACGGCCGTCGCGTGTTTGGCGCAGCGCATGGCTGAACGAGGGGAATGAGACACCGAAGCCCACCAGCTTATCGTTCTTGTTGGTGTCCACCACGCAGCATACGAGGTTGAGGTCGGCCAGCGTGATATACTCGTTGACGAGCCGCGTAATCTGGTCCTCCGACAGATGCGAAAAGCCGTAGAGGTTGCTGTAGGTGATGTTCAGCACGTGGAACAGCTCGCGGCCGCGGCCGCCTTCCACCATGTCGTGGCGGTTGAACTTCCGTGTCTCAAGACCGTAACGTTTCTCTATCAGTCCGGCTGTGCGTGCGAACTTCTGCGGCGTCACCTCCGGCACCTTGATCTTGTATTCCACGTAGTCGTTGTCCTTGACGAAGCCCAGACGTTCAAGGTGCTGGGGATAATAGGGATAGTTGTAGTTGACATACATCGACGAAATCTCGTCGAAGCCCTCGACGAGCATGCCCTCGCGGTCCATGTCCTCGAAGCCCATCGGTCCCACCAGTTCGGTGAGTCCCTGCCGGCGCCCCCAGTCGGCCACGGCCTGCAGAAGTGCGTCGGCCACCTCGGCATCGTCGGTGAAGTCGAACCAGCCGAAACGCACTATCTTGCGCTGCCAGTGGTCGTTGGCCCGGCGGTTGATGATGCCCGCGATGCGGCCGCAGAGCCTGCCGTCCTTGTAGGCCATGAAATATTGGGTGTCGCAAAAAGCAAACGCGGGGTTCTTGTCCCTGGTGAGTGTCTTCAGCTCGTCGCTGTAGAGATAGGGAACTGCATACGGGGAATTGCGGTAAAGGTCGTAGTAGAACTGCACAAACGCCTTCAGCTCCTTACGGGTGGTTACAGACTTTATTTCAACGCTCATACGTACTCAATTTAGATGAAGAAATCCTTGATGTCTGAGGGCTTCAATCAGTCCCTCTGACATTGCCTCATTGTCTTTCTTGGTATATCTGATGTCAGTGAAAACCTGTGCCAGAGTCTGCTTGTTGTTGATCTCCACGAAATGCCGGCTTTCGGGCAGCGACTCCTTGTAGGCATAGTACTCGTCAATGCGCTTTGGGGTATAGTCGTGGTAGGTCTCCTTGTGCAAGATGCTGTTGAGGGGCAGCCGGTCGCTTTGTGCAGGATGCTCGTCAGGCCAGCCCAGGGTAATGGTTGCCACGGGAAAGACCAGTTTCGGCAGCCGCAGCAAGTCGATGATGGCCATGGGCTGATAGACGGTGGTGCCGAGGAAGCAGGTGCCGAGGCCCTGCTCTTCTGCAAGGTTGCAGAAGGTCTGACAATATAATAAGGTGTCAGTGGCGGCATTGAGAAAGCTCAGCAGGTTGTCGTAGCCCGGCACTGCATTGCGGTTCTCGGCCCACAGTGACGTGCGCCGGAAGTCGGCACAGAATGTCAGCACCACGGGTGCGCCAGTCACCATCGGCTGGTCGAAATGCGCCGGTGCCAGCCGGTGCTTCATCTCCTCGTCGCGGGTTTCAACCACGCTGTAGAGCTGCAGGTTGCCCATCGTGGGTGTGCGCTCGGCCTGCTCAAGCAAAGTGTCAAGCAAAGCATCGGAAACTTCTTTGTCTGAATATTTTCGGATGCTTCTGCGTCTTTTCAAGTTTTCCATTTTGAACAATTTCTTATGCTGCAAAGGTATGTATTATTTCCCGAACTAAGCAACTTTTAACAGAAATATATTTGGAAACTATGACGGATGAGCGCATTATTTAGTATTTTTGCAGTCGCAAACTCTCTAATTATTTACAATGGAAACCCAACAGACTTACACTTATGAAGAAGCTTACAATGCGTCGCTGGCCTATTTCGGCGGCGATGAGCTTGCAGCCCGTGTGTGGGTGAACAAGTATGCCATGAAGGACAGCTTCGGTCATATCTTTGAAAAGTCGCCTGTTGACATGCACTGGCGCATTGCCAACGAGGTGGCGCGTATTGAAAAGAAATACAAGAATCCAATCTCAGCCCAGCAGGTTTTTGACTTGCTCGACCGCTTCCGCTATGTAATTCCTGCCGGCAGTCCCATGACCGGCATTGGCAACAACCACCAGGTGGCCTCGCTGAGCAACTGCTTTGTCATCGGCCTTGAGGGCGATGCCGACAGCTATGGCGCCATCATGAAGATTGACGAGGAGCAGGTGCAGCTCATGAAGCGGCGCGGCGGTGTCGGTCATGACCTCAGCCAGCTGCGGCCCAAGGGAAGTCCCGTCAACAACTCGGCGCTCACCTCCACCGGCGTGGTGCCTTTCATGGAACGCTACAGCAACTCTACCCGTGAGGTGGCACAGGACGGACGGCGCGGTGCGCTGATGCTTTCCATCAGCATCAAGCATCCCGACTCGGAGGCCTTTATTGACGCAAAGATGACCGAGGGCAAGGTGACCGGCGCCAATGTCAGCGTAAAGATTGACGACGAGTTCATGCGCGACGCCATCGACGACAAGCCCTACATCCAGCAGTTCCCCATCGACAGCAAGGAGCCGAAATACACAAAGGAAATATCTGCCCGAAAGCTTTGGGAGAAGATTGTGCATAATGCGTGGAAAAGTGCCGAGCCGGGCGTGCTCTTCTGGGATACCATCATCAGGGAGAGCATACCCGACTGTTATGCCGACCTGGGCTTCCGCACGGTGAGCACCAATCCCTGTGGCGAGATTCCTCTTTGCCCCTATGACAGTTGCCGCCTGCTCTGCCTCAACCTCTACAGCTACGTGAGCCACCCGTTCACTCCCGAGGCCAAGTTCGATTTCGATAAGTTCAGGCAGCATGTGCAGCTGGCACAGCGCATCATGGACGACATTGTCGACCTTGAGATGGAGAAAATCGACCTCATCCTTGAGAAAATCAAGAGCGACCCGCAGAGCGACGAGGTGAAAGCTACAGAGTACCACCTTTGGGAGAAGATCAAGCGCAAGAGCGGCCTCGGCCGTCGTACGGGTGTGGGCATCACCGCCGAGGGCGACATGCTGGCCGCCTTGGGACTGCGCTATGGCACGCAGGAGGCCACCGACTTTGCCGTCGAGGTGCAGAAGACGCTCGCGCTCAATGCCTATCGCAGCAGCGTCACCATGGCTGCCGAGCGTGGTGCCTTTGCCGTCTATGACGCCAAGCGAGAGAAGAACAATCCTTTCGTGCTGCGCATCAAGGAGGCCGACCCCCAGCTGTATGCCGACATGGTGAAGTACGGGCGCCGCAACATCGCCTGCCTGACCATTGCCCCGACGGGCACCACATCGCTGATGACTCAGACTACGAGCGGCATTGAGCCGGTGTTCATGCCCGTGTACAGGCGCCGCCGCAAGGTCAATCCCAACGACCCCGAGGCTCATGTCGATTTCGTCGATGAGGTGGGTGACTCTTTTGAGGAGTATATTGTCTATCACCGGAAGTTTATCGAATGGATGAAAATCAACGGCATTGACACTGAGAAGAAATACACGCAGGAGGAGATTGACGACCTCATCCGCCGCTCGCCCTATTATCATGCCACGGCCAACGATGTTGACTGGCTGATGAAGGTGAAGATGCAGGGAGCCATCCAAAAATGGGTTGACCACAGCATATCGGTCACTGTCAACCTGCCCAACAACGTCGACGAGGCGTTGGTCAACAAGCTTTATGTCGAGGCCTGGCGTTCCGGCTGCAAGGGCTGCACCATCTATCGCGACGGCAGCCGCTCGGGCGTGATGATCTCGGTGAAGAAGGACAAGAAGAAGGAAGCTCCCGCTCCCGTCACTGCTCCGTCCATCGCCCGTCCAGCCGTGCAGGAGGTGCGTCCGAAAGAACTCGACTGCGATGTGGTCAGGTTCCAGAACAACAAGGAGAAGTGGGTGGCCTTTGTCGGACTGCTCGACGGTTATCCCTATGAGATATTCACCGGCCTGCAGGACGACGAGGAGGGTATCCTCCTGCCCAAGACGGTCACCAAGGGAAAGATTATCAAGCAGACCAATCCTGACGGCACCCACCGCTACGACTTCCAGTTCGAGAACAAGCGCGGCTACAAGACCACAGTTGAGGGCCTTTCCGAGAAGTTCAATCCTGAGTACTGGAACTACGCCAAGCTCATCTCTGGCGTGCTGCGCTACCGCATGCCTATCGACCACGTCATCAAGCTCGTCAGCTCGCTGCAGCTCAAGGATGAGAGCATTAACACGTGGAAGAACGGTGTTGAGCGCGCCCTGAAGAAATATATCGTTGACGGCACCCACGCCAAGGGTCAGAAATGTCCGGTCTGCGGCCAGGAGACCCTGGTCTATCAGGAGGGCTGCCTCATCTGCACCAACTGCGGTGCCAGCCGTTGCGGATAACCGATAGCGGCAACCGCTTTTGCTGATGGTCTAAAGGGGAGTGCCAGTCGCCAGTGAAGAGCCGGCGGCTGGCACTCTTTCCTTATAAAACCCTTAAAAACAGGTTGACACCGAGGTAGTTAGGAGTGAGAAGTAAGAGGGGAAAATGCCTTACCAAGAGGTTGGTGGCCGGCACAAGGCCGGCCACTACACTGCCACCGGCGG